>JAKQEF010000190.1 GCA_029558675.1 Bacteroidota bacterium
GCAAAACAACTATCAGGGCCTACCGGCAAAGCTGATGTCGGAAGGGATTAACCCCAAAATGCCCTGGCTCTATGATTACAAGTTAGATTTTAGGTTCAAATAAGATTTACTAAAATGAATACCCCGTAAAAAATCGCTGACTTGTTGGGTTCCTCTAGTTCTATTTGCCAACTGGCATGTTCCAATTCCCTCAATGATGTCCAGGGAGGAGTAGCCATATGGGGGTTGTTATCCATAAAATCGCCATCCTTTGAAAACTTGAAGCGCAATGCGCCCATACGGTTGCCATCGTATATCCCCATCAAATAATCGGTTTCCCATAAGTGTCGGGGAGTTCTCCCCTCATTACGAGCCACAATGGCCTCCTTGCGTTGGAGTAAAGTTCGCCCCCATCTGTCGGGTGATGAGTCGAGGAAAATACCAAAGTTTTGTTTGCTCGGGGGGAGGAACTGCTTGCCGGTGAAGGCCGTTAAATCGGGATCGATGTTGCGGAATTGAGAGTATTTAAGCCATTGAGTGTCATTCTCGAAGTAGAAAACCTCTTTGCCCCTCACCATCTCGCTTTGAAGTGTACCCATGAAAATTGGCTGAACGAATTCATGCCAATCCATGTAAACATATATATTTCTTTTGGCTAACATTTTTACCTTTTCGAAACCCTTTCCTTCACAGTCAATTTGGCATCCTGTAAAATTCTACCCAGCTCATCGTCCTTTGCCACTTTTATCAAATCCTTGTCCAGCCCAAGTATGGCAAGCACCCTGAAGTAGTTGCCCAGAGAAACACCCTCGTTGCCCCGTTCAATTTTTATGAGGGTATTGCGAGAAATATCTGCCCTCTCGGCAATCTGCTCCGCTGTGAGATTCCTGCGTAACCGGGCAAGCCTGATATTGTCGCCAAAGGCTGACAGGGTTCTCTTTTGCGATGGAAGAAGGGGGCGTTTCATTTTTTGTAATGTTAATTATAATGCACAAATATAATGTATTTTGCTCAGTATAGTGAACTTTATCTTAAAAATAATCGAGAATATTTTTGAAACAGTGATACTTTTATAAGCGATTATTTGGTTATTCAGTTATTCGCAAATTCGATTATTCGTTGATTTGCAGATTAGCGTCTCTGCGTCTTAGCGGTTAAACGGGGTACGGGGTAGGAGTTCATTGTTCCTAGTTCGTGGTTCGTGAAGCTCAGCGTCTATGAGCCTCTGCGGTTAAATACAATGAGCAATTGACTGGTGGTATGGGCTTTAGTACCGCAGAGTTTTTTCTTTGCGGTATAACTTTAGTACCGCAGAGTTACGCAGAGATACCGCTAAGTTTCGCTGAGTTTTTGTTCTTAGCGGTACTTTGCTTCTTGGCGGTTCTTTGCGGCACTTCTTTTTTAGTACCGCAGAGTTACGCCAAGTACCGCTAAGATGCGCAAAGATGTGCAGAACTTTTGTTCTTTGTGATTCAAATAGTAGATTCGGTTATTCGGTTATTCGGTTATTTACATATTAACAAATTAGCAAATTTACGAATTCACGCATTCACGCATCAGCGTATTAACGCATTAACGCAAATTACTATTCACTCAATTTATTATAAAGACTATTTAATTGATTTGTTATTTTTTCATTCTTTTCTCGTAACTCTGAATATTGTTTTGCATCAATCCAATTAAAATCATTGGCTAAAATGATAAAGTTTAAAACTTCAATTGCTGAACCAAAGGCTTGGTTAATAAATCTTGCTTTGTCCTTTTGGGTATTACGCGCCATCCCCTCTGCAACGTTAGCTGCAATGCTTATGGCTGCTCTTCTTATTTGCATCACCATTCCATATCGTTCATCCAGAGGAAATTCTTTGGTAGCCTCATAAATATCTTTAACAAAAGAACGTGCCTCCTGCCAAACCTCTAATCGCTCAAAGTAAAACTCGTGCATTATTATTCGTTGATTCGTTGATTCGGTGATTCGGTTAATTACAAATTAGCAAATTTACGAATTCACGCATTAACGCATTCACAAATTTACGAATTTACGAATTCACAAATTCACGCATTTACTCATTTACAAAACTCCCAAAAATTTAAATATTCCTTTTTCATCGTTCATAGCTAAAAAAAAGCCATTGACCAAAATAAATGATACGTTGGTAAACAAAGCAGTGATTAAAACCGTAATGGGAGCAGCCAAATGCCCGAAAATGATAAAAATATACATAACTTGCGGGGCTATTTGTCCGATAATGGGCACACAGTACCTCATGTATGGAATGACCACTCTGCATTTTGCTGAATACCAGTAAAATATATCGAGTGGTGCAAATTTTGCATATATATAAGGTTACAAAAAAAATATATTACTACGATAAAAAGCCATACACTATGATACGGAGAAATCTACTCAAGCCACAAGCCCCTTTTATACCACAAAACCTTTATGATAGAGTAAAAGCAATTGGCTTAACTCTTGTTGTTTTTGTTCTTGTTTTTGCAGGTAACGGAGCATGGGGGCAAACCCGCACAGCATCCGTTTCGGGCAACTGGAATAACACAACAACTTGGGGTGGGCAATCTGTACCAACGGCGGTTAACGATGTGGTGATTAACGATGGTATTAATGTAACCATAAATATTGCCAATGCTGAATGTCAGAGCCTAACCATTAACGGAGGGGGGAGCAACACCTATGTTACCGTAGGGGCCAATAGCCTTACCGTTGGGGGAGCAATAACGATTAATGCGGCAACTTCTAAAAATGTAAATAAGTATATTACTGTTAGTTCTGGTACGCTGAACTGTGCCTCCATTACCATGGCTGCAACGAGTACCAATACTCGGGATTGTTATATTTCAATCACTGGCACTGGCTCTGTGAACGTGTCCGGTGACATCACGATGAATGCGACACAAGGACAACGAAATTATATTCTGTTTACCGGAAATGGGACATTAAATGTGGGAGGAACTATTACCGGGGGAACTATAACAAGCACAGCCGGTGGAGGCGGTACACCCGCAAGAGGCACCGTAAACTACAACGGTGCGGGCAACCAAGCGATGGGCAACTATACATACTATAACCTTACCGTATCCAACGGGGGCACCAAGTCGTTGCAGGGCAATACTACCGTTACCAATAGTCTTACCCTTAACTCGGGAGTACTAGATATTGGCAACTATAACCTAACCCTTAATGCTGCAAGCATTGTGGATGGGATACCCTTTAGCAACACCAATATGATAGTCACCAGTGGAACGGGCTTTGTGATACGGAATGCTAATTTAGGACTACCCGTTATCTACCCCATTGGATCGGATGGGTACTACGACCCCGTAACGGTAGATGCACGTAATCCCATTACAGGCACCATTAGTATGCGAACTGCCCAATCGGGTGCCCTTGGGCCCAAGTATGTGCAGCGCGTGTGGGATATACAAACGAGTGTTAACAGAGCCACTTTAACCCTTACCTTTAACTACGAATCGACCGAGGCCAGCGAGGCTCCCACATTTATCAAGTACCGTCAGGGAGCAGGTGCCTGGGGCGATCCCACGGGTACCTCATCATTTGGGAGCAATAGTTTTACCACAACGGGCAACACAAGCATAACTACAGCAGGCACACACTCTTTCACTGCGGGCACTGTGGGCACCTACTACAGCTACCAAACGGGTAATTGGAATGTGGCCGATACGTGGACCCGCGACCCAGGGGGTACCCATTTAGTTGATCCCGCCGTACCGGGCAACGACGATGTGGTGGTGATACTCGATGGCCGAACGGTAACGCTCACCGCCGATGTGGCCACCACGGGGCTCGATATCACCCTAAACCCCATGGGTATTATTGATATGGGAGGGTATCAATTTACCCAGCCTATTCAATCGTTAAGGGGGCAGGGTACCCTCAGGTTGTCATCCACCAATTTCCCTACGGTAACCAGCAATTTGTTTGTAGATGCAGGAGGGGGAACAACAGAGTACTACAATGGTGCCAATTTCAACCTGCCTAACGCTCAGATCACATACAATAATCTTAGTATCAATGTACCCGGTGGTGTTATAGCCACTCAGATGAATAACCTTACCCTTAATGGCGATTTAACGGTAAAAACGGGTACATACCGTATCAACGATAATACCAGCGCCCGCAGGCAGCTAACCGTGTATGGCGATGTAACCGTTAATAGTGGCGCCTCGCTCACGGTGGGCACGGGGGTTACAAATGGTACTACCAATCCATATGGTATAGCAGGAGGCATATCGCCTTTTCTAAACTACTACGACCAGTATTCGCACAGGGTGGTGCTCCATGGCGACCTTACCAATAATGGTACCGTGCGATTTACCAATCTGGCTTACCCCGTATACAATGCATTTCCTCCCACTACGCTTGGAGCAACAACCGGTTTTGCCACGGTCTATTTCAGGGGTGCCACGCACAATACCGTAGCCTGCAACGGCACCACCGATTTTTACAACCTGGTGGTGGACAAGGGGATTGACCAGTCGTACCACCTTACCGTGTATTCATCCAATTACCATTACTTCCGCCTTTTTGGAGCCAATACGGCTGGTGGTTTCGATGCAGGAGCTAACCCCAACCTGCGCAAAGCGCTCTGGATCCGAAACGGTTCCCTAGTGCTACAGGGGTTAACCATAATTCCTTCATTATCGGAAGGTACCTGTGGAGATGGTGCTTCTCCCAACTCCGACTATTTTGTACCTGCCAATGGTGCATTAGTATTGGATGGCCCCGAGGTTGTGGTACTCTCCACCGCCGACAATCACCAGGAGGTAAACCTAGCCTACGGCGTAGCGGCGCCCAACGATGGCGCCATGGGGATAACGCAGGGGGGGTGCAGCTCATTCTCTATTCTGGGTAGGCTGCAGGTGAACGATGGTTACTTCTCCACCCGCGAGTCGGGTGGGTTTATCACCTGGGACTGGGCTTCGGGTCAGTTTATAATCAATGGCGGTACGGTGGATGCCAAGCAGTACAGAGCAGCTGCAGCAGGAGTGGGTGGAGGATTGGCTTCTTTTACTCAAACTGGTGGGCATCTTCTGCTACGTGGCCGCTTCCAGCGAATTCCAACGGCATACGGTTCTATTGACGACTTGAAAGATTTCTCTACATCTACACTTAATACTACCCGTGCAACAGAGGGATCGCTTGCTAGTGCTGTGGGTACTTTCAACCTTAACGATGCCTCCAATGTCTTTACCATGTCGGGTGGCACTATTACCATTTATGATGTGACTGGCACGGACGCTGGACAGCAGAAAGCATTTGAGGTTAAAGCATCGGCGGGCAATATCAATGTTTCGGGGGGCACCGTTGAGATAGTGCCCACTACAGGTACTGTCCTTGCAGATCCGGCATACTATTATATTGAGTCCACAGCCCCAGTGGGCAACCTTACTGTGAACAGGGTGAGTGGTGCTGCTGAAGTACGGCTTCGAACCAACCCTTTGACCGTGCTTTCGAATTTTAGTATTGATGTGGGTGATTTCCAAGCCAATAACTTTAATGTTACCATAGGTGGCAACTTTACAGTTGGGGCCAGTGGTACATACACCAGCGGTACAAACCGAACAGTTTTCAACGGGGCGGGTACGCAAACCATTACAAACAGTACTGGTGCCGTGCTTAATTTCAACCGTTTTATTGTGAGTAAACCCGATGGGAGGGAGTTGCGCTACAATTCTACTCCACAGGTTAACATCGCCGACTCGCTTAGAATACTTTCAGGAACTTTCCGTACCTATAGTAGAATAATTAATGTGTATGGGCATGTGGAGAATAATGGCATAAGTTTAACAACTTCGGGCTATTTAGTGATGAACGGCGATGCCGCTCAAACCATTAGCGGAAATGGAGTGTTTACCAACCTTCGTCTCAATAAACCCGCAGCGGGCACAGCCGATGTGACCCTGAAAAATGATATTACTGTAGAAGGGATACTCAACTTTGCGGGCCATGCCACAGGATACAAGCGGTTAAACCTGGATGAGTACAATATACTTTTTGGACCCAATGCGTCGGTTACAGGATACAGCGATACTCGCTTTATCTATACCCTTGGTCAGGTGGGTAATGGAGGTGTTTCGAAGGTGTACTCAGCAACATCAAATTCATTCACATTCCCCGTAGGGGCTCCCTCCACACGTCATGCGGCTCCCCATTATACCCCTGCAACCATAAGCCTATCGGCCGACCCAAGCACCTATGGAACGGTAACCGTAGTGCCCGTGGGGGCGGTTCACTTTGCCACCGATCCCCAGAATAGGTCGTTGACCTACTACTGGAGGGTGAAAACTGAGGGTTTCGATGGTATAGTACCTGGCTCGGTAAGCCACTCCTACACCTACTCGCAGGACGATGTGGTTGAGGGTGGCGATGTGTCTGAAGCAGGATATGTACCCGCCCGCTTCGATAATTCTACATTGACCTGGAGCCGTGGCACCACTGCGAGTATTAACACCACAACCAATGTGATGGACGGCCCCTGGCTATCGGGTGTTGACTATATTGACGGCGATTTCACCGCAGGTGATGATACTCCAACCAATCCGTTTGGGACGCCACAAACCTTTTATAGCAGGCAATCGGGTAGGTGGGGACTTACTTCAAGTTGGTCAACTACAGGTCATGGCGGAGCTCCAGCACCAAGGGTTCCTGGCCTTGCAGATATTGTAATTATTGGAAATGGTGATGCAATAACTTTAAATACATTACCGGAAACTCCTAATAACGATGCTCGAAGTTGCGCAAATTTACGGATAGAGGCGGGTGCTTCTCTTGATATTGGCTATAATCCGGGGTGTAACTTTGCCGTGGTATCGTCGCATCCCAATGGCAATGGGCTTTTTAGGGTGGCATGCGATAGAGGACCACTTCTTGCCAGTACCGTAAGAACCTTTCAATTCCCCTCGGGCGATTTCACCGATTTTAATAAAAATCTGGGGACTACCGATTTATATACTACTAATCCCTTAGCAGGAACTACTTTCTATCTTCCCAATGGCACAACATCCTATGGAAATTTAATTATTAGTCCTTTTGGTGGATCGAATATTATTTTTGCAAACCACGATGTGCTGATCTATGGAACGCTAACGATTAAGGGACAGAATGCCGACTCGTGGTTCCTTCCCACCTGGAATATAAATTATCCAACCGCACCGGCCGTAAGGGTTTCGAAAACCATTACCATTATGGGCAATATGGATATACAGGGGGGGTCCTTTGGCTGGTATGGCGGCAACGGAGGAGGAGCCCAGAATGTGGTGGTACATGGTGATATTATTGTTGGAGAATGGGCAGGTATTAATGTTTGGAGCAGAAATCAAGGCCAGAGTCTCTCCATTGGAGGCAGTTTATACAACAATACAAGAAATGCTATTGAGGGTGGCGTTAGCTGTAGGAGTTATGTGTGTTTAAATGCCGTGGATGTTACTTTTTTCGGCGATAACGATGCTGTGGTGCATACCGCCAGTGGCACCGATTATGCAGGAGGGTCGGGATCAGGTTACGGATACACCGATCCGGCCAGTCCATTACATCGCAGTGCAACCATATTTAGCAATGTAACCGTAAATAAGGGCAATAGCCAAGCCACTACTCTTCCCTTTACGGGGGGCACAGTTTCTACCCCAGTTGATAATTGGCTTACTCTGCAGAATGGTACTCTAAGTTACCAACTTACCAACCCACGCCGCGATTTTACGGTTAGCACCACTACGGCCCTTACCATACCCGGCACGGCCGGGTTAGAGGTTAATCTGCAAGGAAACTCACACGGTGTAAGTACACTAATTGCCAACGCCAATAGCAATACCAATGATCTTTTCCTTAACGGTAAATTAACGGTAGCCAATTCCACAGTGTATGTGGGTCCAACAACCAGTCCTAATAACAATAACGACATTGAATACGGTGGGGGTGGCCTTTCAGAAATAGACGTGCAGGATGGTGGTACGCTGGTGGTTAACGGCCAGATCCGTATGAGCCCTTCATCCACAGCGGGTGTGTTGAAGTATCGTCAGAGCGGCAACAGCCGGGTGGTAATCAACGGTCAAGAGGCAAACTTAACAAAAGCCAAACTAGAGGTATATAATCCCGGTAGTGTATTTGAAATGACGGGTACCAGCACCCTAACCATAGTGCGTGGCGGAGGAACCACCTATGGCGACCTGTATCTACGCCCCGAAACCAGCAATGTAAGCGGGTCGAGTACCATACAATTTACCCAAACTCCACCGGTTGGTCCTGTGGTTGACCTAATTCAAAGCTATTTGCTCGATGCAACAGTGCCTTTGAACAATCTAACCATTTCAGGGAAAACTACTGGTACCAATAGGAATGCTACCGTTTCTTTGTTTATTAGTCCGTTGCAATTGAATGGTGATTTGACTATCGATAATAATAGAAGTGTTTTCGATGCCAATAGTGTGTATAGCGTCAACGTATCGTTGAAGGGTAATTTCGTTAATAACGGAACGTACAATTACTATAATAACCTTACAACATTCAATGGTAATATTCAGCGTTTGGAGGGTTCGGCTGTTACCAATTTCTACAACCTAACGGTAAATCCCATTACCTCGCTTACTCTCATTAGGGATATTACCGTGGACAACGACCTGACGTTAAGCTCGGGACAGCTGCTCAATGGTACATATACCATAAATCTGAAACGCCACCTTATAAACAATGCCAACTACAATGGGGATGCTGCAACCGGTGGTGTTGTACTCAATGGAACCGTACAGCAGGAGATATCGGGAACCGGCACATTTGGCCGCTTGGAGCTGAACAACGCCCTTGGGGCAAGGATAAACAACAGCATCACTTTGCAAAGGAATATAAGGCTGACCAATGGTGTTTTTAGCCTTAACAAGTTTCTGATGACCATGGGGGTAAATAGTAATATTGAGGGGAGTGGCTTTGGGGTAACCAAAATGATTACCACCGATGGGGTATTCAGCAATGTGGGGATTCGTAAATATTTCCCTGTTTATAGCGGTGCTGCACAAACATTTACCTATCCCATGGGCACCTCAGGCAAGTACACCCCTGCGGTGTTGACATTCACCAACAATGACAATGTGGGATATATCCGCGTCAACAATATCAATAGTAATCATCCGTCGGCCTACGATCCCAACAATGTATTAGACTATTACTGGGAGTTGGAAAGCTATGGAGTATCAAATTTTGACGGGAATGTGGTATTCAACTACAAGGATGACGATGTTAGGGTTACGGGGGCCAATACAGAGGCCGATTATATTGCAGCGGCAATGATGATTCCGGGTAACAGTTGGGCAAAATATGGTACCGACGATGTGGATGAGGATAATAATACCATAATATTCCGTTATGTTGGGGCAAACAACCTGAGTGGCGAGTACACGGCTGGTATTGATAATGCTTTACCCGACAATGTTCCTCAGTTTACCAATATCGATACTGATAATTGGAATGTTGTATCCAATTGGGAGCAAACGGGAGGCGATCCATATACCCTTACAGGACCGCCCAATGGTTTTATTGTCACCATTCGCAGCGGAACCACGGTAACCGTTAGCGAGAACTATGCACGAACCTATCGTACACGTATCGATGGTACCCTTCATTTCGATCCCGACTACTATGGCCACAGCCTTGGAACCGTAACGGGAAGTGGAACCCTACATCTGGAGTCGGGTACTTTCCCTGCAGGGCGTTACACACAGTTTTTCGACTGTTCAAACAACAGTATTCTTGAGTATGGGGGTACTACAGACTATACAATTATTGCCGACCTGTATAGTACTTTGCCAAACCTTTATTTTGTGGGCACGGGTACGCGGAATATCCCCAATAAGGACCTTACCATTTGTAGACGTTTGTTGATTAATGGACCTACGCTTAATAATTTGAGTAATAGACGATTAACTATTCAGGGTACTTTCGAGCGCCTTGCGGGTTCATTTAGTAGTGGAGCAGGTGCAAATGCGGTGGTCAGCTTTGCTGGCTCGGCTCCACAAACCATTGGCGGGGCGCTTGGTAACTTCACGGGTGATAATGCATTTAACAATTTGGAGATAGATAATCCGGATGGCTTAACCATTAATGATGCGGGGGCCATTGAGGTGAAACGTAACCTATTGCTCACCTCGGGTATTATCACCACATCATCAAATGCTACGTTGACCATTATCAATACATCTACTAATTGTGTAACTCCTGCCGAAGGACAGGCAACGTCGTTTGTGAATGGACCCCTTACCAAATTGATAAATCCTGGCGATAGATTTGTTTTCCCAATTGGAAAAGGAACAACCCTCGGTCATAAATTTGAGATCTCAGCAACTCAATCCTCTGGTGCTGCATTGTGGACAGCCGAGTATTTTACACCCAACCCCACATTTGCCGATTTCACCGATCCGATCACCTATGTCAATTCGCAGGAGTACTGGACGGTTTCTGGCCCTATAGGAGGTCAGGCCTATGTGCACTTAACATGGGATCCTAGTAGCGATCTAACCCCCCTAATGACTGAAAACGGAGTGTCTGATATGAGGGTTGCAGGATGGAATACGGGTACATCGAGTTGGGAGGAAATTTCGTCATCGGCATTAGGGGATGGAAGTAACGGCACCGTACGTACATTTGGCAGGGTTGCCATCCCCGGTACGGGCTTTGGCAATTTCACCACGGCCTGTATCAATATTACCAAACCGCGGGCACGTTTTAGCCCCTCAGGACCCATTTGCGGCAATGCGGGAATACCGTTAACCTTCTCGGGAGTTGATGGCACAAACCTCAATTTTGTTCTAACCTATCGTAAGGGAGGTGTTCTACAGCCTGCGGTAACGGTTAACAGCCTTCCTTACACTCTGCCCACTGATGCTACAGGCAATACCTATCAGCTGGTCAGCTTTACCTACAACAATCTGCCCCATGCTGCACCTGTGCTTACGGGTGTTGTAGATGCTACCATAGTTACTGCATACACAGTGCCCACGCCTGCCAATGCCGGCTCTGACCAATCGTTATGCGGAGCCACATCGGCCACCCTTGACGGAAATAACCCAATTGTAGGAACCGGTTTATGGAGCATTTTCAGCGGAGACGGGGGTACGGTAATTCAACCCACGGTTAACAATAGCGAATTCAACGGGGTGAATGGCAATACCTACATACTTACATGGACCATTTCCAATGGCGGCTGTACATCGTCCGATAATGTTACCATATCGTTCCCGCTAATGCCCGTTCAGCCCGATCATTTTGTATTATATACCGATGAGGTATGTCAGGGCGATACGGAGGTTCGCTACTCCGTGGTAAACGATCCTTCGTTAACCTACACTTGGGGCTATGATGGTGAGCATGTTAATATTACGGGTACTGGCAATGTTGTGGAGGTTGACTTTTTGGGCAATGCCACATCGGGCTATATAAGCGTTTTCACCACTAATGACTGCGGCGATAGCGACCCGCTTGAACTATATGTAACGGTTTTTGAACGGCCTACTGCTACGCTTTCGGTTATTTCACCCCATGATGCAATTTGCGATGGTGATAATACAGAGATAACCGTTACTCTAACAGGAGGAACTTCGCCATACAGTTTTGATATATTTAACGGTACGGACACGGAGACCGTTACCGGAGCGACCTCGCCATATACTTTTATTCCCGATGCCGCTTATGTTCCTACATGGTTGGGACCGGGGACAAGCAATACCTACACCTATTCGATTCCTGTCGTAACTTCCGCAAACGGATGTAGCAACTCGGGAGACAATACGGTGGATGTTGTGGTGTATAAAATACCCGAAACGGGGCCTCAGTATCACATTCCCAATACGCATGATATGTGATAGTGGGAAAAAATAGAGTAGGGTTAACTTGTGTTCCGGAAAGTTGGGACACAAGTTTTTTCGCATATGGAAAAATGGTATATGGGCCGTCACGCAGGAAAGGGCGCTGCCTTAAACTTGTTTTGTGGATAGCTGTTAATGAAGAGTAATATAAGTAAGGTTTTATAGTTACTTTTGTACGCCCTTAACGTTCTCCCGCAGAATTTGGCTGTGGGTTACCGGGCGAAGCTGTGAAGACACCTGAAGTTTTCTTTTTTTGATTGGTTATAAAGGTTGCGGCGCTCTGCGCTTTATGCTTGGTCTATAAGTCCAAACCTGACAGGTTTCCAAAACCTGTCAGGTCTTTCAAGCTGCAGCGCAACATTGTACAAGAAAATATTAGAAGTTATTGTTGAAAAAAATAATAAACAAACAGGATAAAAATAACCCAATGAGAGTCAAGTTTATCGTTACCATAGGCATAGTATTGTTGTTGTTAACAGGATGCAACCGCAGAAGCCAATTGCTCTATATGAAAAACCTGAATCCGGCCGGAGAGGAGTTGGTAGCCAAGCCACCTCAGTATAAACTGCAACCCGGTGATTTGCTGTTTATACAGCTTATCACCTCCAGCCCCGAGATAAGTCAGGCATTCAACAACCCCACCGGATCGCAATATTTATCCCGTGCCAATGATGAGACTTCCCTTTATTTTAGTGGATATACACTTGATGAAGAGGGATTTGTGTCGTTACCATTTTTGGGTAGTGCCAATTTATTGGGACTTACTTTAGATGAGGCACGTAATGAGATACGCACATTAACCGAAAAGATGTACAAGGATGCCTCTGTAATCGTTAAGTTGGCCAATTTTCGGATAACAGTGGTGGGCGAAGTCAGGCGACCGGGAACTTTCAGAAACTTCAACGATTACCTAAGTATCTTTGAGGCTTTGGCACAGGTGGGCGATATCAGCGAGAACGGGAATAGAAAAAATGTACTAGTAGTTCGGCAAACAGACACCGGGAGCAAAACCTTCAGGGTTAATTTAAACGACAAATCGGTTTTTACATCGGAAGCATTCTATCTGCTCCCCAACGATGTGATTATTGTGGAGCCCATAGGGAATAAAATATTCCAAATGAATGTGCCGTATATAACGTTAACTTTTTCTACCATTAGCACACTAATCCTGCTCTACAATTTTATCACGAGATTGTAATTCCATGGTATGATACTCTGCGTACCTATGCGGCATAAAAAAAGAAGTAACGCAAAGAGCCGCAAAGGTGCAAAGCTCCGAAGGCTCGGAGCGCAAAGGAAAGAACATAGCTACACTTAGCGCAACTTAGCGGAATCTCTGCGTACCTCTGCGGTATTAAAATAGAAGTAACGCAAAGAAACGCAAAGGAGCGAAGTTGCGCAAAGGATACACAATGGAAAGAAATGACTGAAAACGAAATTTCAAATATCGTCATTGGCAGTGCAATTGAAGTTCACAAACAACTTGGGCCCGGGCTTTTGGAGTCAGCATATCAGGAATGCCTTGCTTATGAGTTAAAACAGCAGGGATTACAGGTTTTAAAAGAAGTCCCCATGCCGATTGTTTAAAAAGAAGTAAAATTAGACCATGGATACAGGTTGGATTTACTGGTAAATAGTAAGGTTGTGATTGAAATTAAATCGGTAGAATTTATTTCTGATATTCACGAGGCACAGTTATTAACCTATTTAAAATTAGGAAATTTCAAGTTGGGGTTACTTTTAAATTTTCACACAACCGTACTGAAAAACGGGATTAAAAGAATGGTAAATAACCTATAAAAACTATCGCATACTTTGTGCAGTTCAGTTGTACTAAGAGGTTGTACCGCAAAGAACCGCGAAGAAGCAAAGTTACGCAAAGGAAAGAACTCTTCCATACTCTGCGCAACTTAGCGGAATCTCAGCGCACCTCTGCGGTACTATGAAGTAGTAACGCAAAGAAACGCAAAGGAGCAAAGCTCCGAAGGCTCGGAGCGCAAAGGAAAGAACTCTTCCACACTTAGCGAAACTTAGCGGTACTTGGCGCATCTCTGCGGTACTAAGAAGTAGTAACACAAAGAGCCGCAAAGAAGCAAAGAAACGCAAAGAAACAAAGCCACGCAAAGGAAAGAACATAGCTACACTTAGCGCAACTTAGCGGTACTTGGCGTACCTCTGCGGTACTAAGAAGTAGTAACGCAAAGAAACGCAAAGGAGCAAAGCTCCGAAGGCTCGGAGCGCAAAGGAAAGAACTCTTCCACACTTAGCGAAACTTAGCTGTACTTGGCGCATCTCTGCGGTACTAAAAAAGAAGTACCGCAAAGAACCGCAAAGAAGCAAAGTCACGCAAAGAAAAGAACTCTGCCATACTCTGCGAACCTCTGCGGTACTAAAAACTTGTATTACAAAGAAAAATCCCTGAGCGGCACCTTGAGCCGGAGTTCAAGGCAGTTACACAACAAGGCTTAAAAATGTCAAAAATACTGATTACCGGAGGAACAGGATACATCGGTTCGCATACCGTGGTGGAACTTATGGAGAGTGGATACGATGTGGTGATTGTGGACAATCTTTCCAACTCCACCACTGCTCCCCTGGAGGGAATAAAGCGTATCACCGGCAGAAAGCCTGAGTTTGTGGAGGCCGATTGCTCCGACCTCGGTCAGATGAGGGCTCTCTTCGAAAGATACCCTCAAATCCGTTCCGTTATACATTTTGCTGCCCTGAAGGCAGTGGGCGAATCTGTGGAAAAACCTTTGGATTATTACAGGAACAACATTCTCTCGGTGATCAACCTTTTGGAACTACTTGGCAAGCGGGGCGGGAATTTTGTTTTTTCCAGCTCGTGCACGGTGTACGGTCAGCCTGACATTCTACCCGTAACCGAGGAGTCGCCCATAAAAAAGGCACTTTCACCCTATGGCAATACCAAGAGGATTGCTGAAAATATCATTGAGGATACCGTGGCCGCCATGGGCAATATCAATGCCATTGCGTTGCGCTACTTTAATCCCATTGGAGCCCATCCCAGTGCTGAGATTGGGGAGTATCCCGTGGGCAAACCCGATAACCTGATCCCGTTTATAACCCAAACCGTGAGAGGGATATGGGAAAAACTGCAGATTTTTGGTTCTGATTATAACACTCCTGATGGAACGGCCATTCGTGATTATTTCCATGTGGTGGATTTGGCCAAGGCCCATGTTGTGGCCCTTGAACGATTACTGGAAGATAAAAATCGAAAACCCTACGAGGTTTTTAACGTGGGGGCAGGCAGAGGTATTACCGTATTGGAAATAGTGAATACTTTTGAGAGGGTAACCGGGCAGAAAGTAAATTACGAGTTTACAAGACGCAGGGCAGGCGATATAGAAAAGGTGTGGGCCGATACCACCCTTGCTGAAAAGGAGTTGGGCTGGAGGGCAGAAAAGACATTAGAAGAGGCGTTGCTCTCGGCGTGGAAGTGGGAAGAGAGATTATTAAGGAGAAAGGGAAAGGGAAAGGGGAAAGGGAAAAGAGACAATGAGCATTGAGCAATGCGCTGCCCTGAGCTTGTCGAAGGGAGCAATGAACAATTTGCTAATTCGTTGATTCGGCTATTCGGTTATTCGTATTCTCTCCCGACAGAATTGTCGGGATTAGCGTCTCAGCGTCTTAGCGGTAAAATGCAATGAGCAATGCGCTGCCCTGAGCTTGTCGAAGGGAGCAAGGAACAATGATGGCATAAGGATGGAATTGAATAAATAGAAAAAATTAGAGATAGCAATGGACTCAACCAACAACACCGGTCAAGCGTTTCCTGAGGAGACCATTGACCTTAAGCGATACTTTTTCCTATTCTTAGGTAAATGGTATTTTATAGCCATTAGCCTGTTTGCGGCATTATTTGTGGCATATTTGGTTAACCGATATTCCGAGCAGGTTTACTCGGTGAATGCCTCTATTGTTATTGGGAATGTTACAGCACCCAATAAGCAGGGGGTTCAGAATTTAATGCGGGAGATGAACCTTGTGTCGGACCGGAAGATGATAGATAATGAAATAGGAATTTTAAAATCTTATACCTTAGCCAGAACAGCTATTGCCGAGTTGCCCGATTTTAAAATAACCTATGCCAGCGTGGGAAGAAGAGGAATTGCCGAGAGCAAACTTTATAAGAATGCACCTTTCGTTATGGTTTTGGACACGGGAGCCATCAATCCAACGGGCTACCCCATTTACATAACAATCCTTAACAGGGAGGAGTACAAAATTGATTTAACGGATGAAAAGGAGCCGATAATATGGAAATTTGGCGATAAGTTTTCCGATGGAAGGTTTTCATTTACCATTAATTTGGTCAATCCCGATCGGGATATAAATAGTCTTTCACAGAGAAAGTTTTACGCTATAATTAACAGCGAGCATGGTATGGCCATAAAATATATGTCCAAAGTAGGCGTTTCATTGGCCGATAAAGAGAATAGCACCCTTCTCAACCTTTCCTCCCAGGGATTCGTGGCGCAGCAGGAAGCCGATTACCTTAATAAATTGATAGAGGTGTATATGCGCAACGACTTGAACGAAAAGATGCAAACCTCCATAAATACCATTTTATTTGTTGATAACCAGTTAAGCGGTATTTACGATTCGCTACGAAGGGCCGAATTTTTACTACAAAATTTCAGAACCCAAAAAGGAATCATAAACATAAGTTCAGAGGGAAAAAGTCTTCTGGAGAGGTTGGAAAAATTGTACGGCGAAAAAAATATGCTCACATTTCAGTTGGAATACTTTAACTATTTAGAGGGTTATTTAAAGGAGAAAAAGGATTTAAAGGGTATAGTTTCTCCCGGTACAATGGGGCTTGAAGATACGGATGTATCAAGGATAATTTCTCAACTCAATCAGTTTGCCCTGGAACGCGATGCTTTGTTGCTAACAGTTAAGCCCGACAATTTACAAATAGCCAAAATTGATCAGAGTATATCCGGTTTGATATCGCTTCTTTTCGAAAAGTTGGACGGAATGCGGCAGATTAATAGGATACGGTTAAAAGAGATAAACCGCAGGATTGCGGAGCAGGAGGAGCATTTGAGCCTGCTTCCGGTAACCGAAAGGGAGCTGGTAAATATTGAGCGCAAGTACAATATCCACGAGAAATTTTACACCTACCTGATGGAGAAACGCATTGAAGCGGGTATTGCCAAGGCCTCCAATGTATCGGATTGTAAAATAATAGATAAGGCGCGCTCTGAAATGGCCCGGGTGGTAAAGCCAAACCGAAAGAATAACTATATAATGAGTTTGTTAATAGGTTTACTTGTTCCCATGGGATTGATACTGCTTTTTGATATGTTGGATAATGCCATAAAGGATCCCACAGAAATAGGCAAAAAAACCAGAATCCCCCTTTTGGGAACCATTGGTAACAATCCCTATGATAGTTCACTGCCCGTATATGACAAGCCCAAATCATCATTCACCGAGTCGTTCAGGGCATTACGAACCAATTTGGATTTATTGTTAGGCGGAGAGGAAAAAAAGGCGGTACTTATCTCCTCAACCATAAGCAGCGAGGGCAAATCGTTTGTGGCCTCCAACTTGGCCATTAGCTTGGCCCAGCTGGGAAAGAGGGTTGTATTGATGGGGCTGGACCTTCGCAAACCCAAGATTCACAACCTGTTGGGCATTGATAACTCGATGGGAATAAGCACATTTTTGGTGGGACGTAATACTCTGGAGGAGATAACAAATACAACTAATATTGAAAACCTTTGGGTGCTGCCTGCGGGTCCCATACCGCCCAATCCGGCCGAAATGCTGGCAGGAGCAAAGCTAAAGCAGTTGATTGAAAAATTAAAAGAGGCGTATGATTATGTTATCATTGACTCGCCCCCGGTGGCGGTGGTTACCGATGCCATTCTTGTGAGTGCGCACTGTGATACAACATTGTTTGTGATACGTCATCGTTATACATCTAGGAATGTGCTGAGTTTGGTAGATAGTCTTTCAAGGAATAGTACCATTAAACACATGTCACTTCTACTCAATGATTATAAAAAGCCCAAGGGGTATGGCTACGGTTATGGCTATGGGTATGGATATGCCTATGGGTTTGGATACGGTTACGGCTATGGAGACTCCAAGTCATATAGGGGCTACTATACCGATGATGATAATGGAAAGAGGGTAAAAAGAATTTTGAAACGATTCTTTAACTAAAAGAATTTTTTATATGGCTCATTCTTATGTTGTTAGGTAACAATCCAGGTTCGGAAATTATATCACATTTTGAGAGTACTTTTAATATTCAATAATTATGTAAAATGAAAAAACTTAAAATCATCTCCGTTGTGGGTACTCGCCCCGAGATTATCAGGCTTTCAAGGGTATTTGCAAAACTTGATGAGAGCGATGCGCTTGAACATATTTCAGTTCATACGGGTCAGAACTATGACTATGAGCTTAATCAAATTTTTTACAAAGATCTTGGTATCCGCAAGCCGGATTACTATTTGGATGCTGCCGGAGAAAGTACAGCCGAAACCATCGGCCGAATAATTATAAAGTTTGACGAATTATTAAACAGGATTAAACCCGATGCGTTGTTGGTACTTGGCGATACCAACAGTTGCCTTTGTGTCATACCTGCTAAAAAACGTCATATACCCATTTTCCATATGGAGGCAGGAAACAGGTGTTTCGATCAACGTGTACCCGAGGAGACCAATCGGAGGATTGTTGACCACATTGCAGACATTAATCTCACCTACAGCGATATTGCCCGAGAATATCTGATTAGCGAAGGGCTGCCGGCCGACAGGCAGGTGTACAAAAAAACTATTTACTTTTGAATTTATTTTTACTTATAACACCATAAATCCATGAAAGCAGTAATACTAGCCGGAGGGTTGGGCTCCAGATTAAAGCCATTTACAGAGGTCATTCCTAAACCTCTACTTCCTGTGGGGGAGAAATCTGTTTTAGAAATTCAAATTGAGCGTTTAAGACAATATGGATTCAATGAAATATTTCTGGCAACCAATTACAAATCAGAATATATAGAGAATTATTTCGGTGATGGGTCTCGCTATGGGGTTAAGCTTACCGTGAGCAAAGAGGAGAAACCGCTTGGAACCGCTGGACCATTATTGCTTCTTAAAGAGCGGCTACAAGAACCATTTGTAGTAATGAACGGGGATATCCTCACCTTAGTGGATTTTGGGAAACTTTACCAATTTGCCTGTGAGCAAGAATCCCTTTTAACTATTTCCATAAAAAAGGAGATTACACCGTTTGCTTTTGGGAATATATTTTTTGAAGGGGATCGGGTAACCGGGATTCAAGAGAAACCTGATATTATCATGTATATCTTAGCAGGTATTTACGTAATGAAACCAGAAATATTTTCCCTTTTCCCCAAGGATGAGTATTTTGGAATGGATAAACTTATAACCAAAATGATAGATGGTAATATGCTCGTTACTAAGTATGACCTTAAGGAGTATTGGTTGGACATTGGAAGATTATCCGATTATGAACAAGCACAAAAAGATTTTAGCAACCTATTTTAAATATTTGGCATGGGCAAACGTGTATTAGTTACAGGAGCTGATGGTTTTATAGGTTCACATCTTACAGAACTGTTACTTGAAAAAGGCTATAAGGTAAGGGCATTAGCCTATTACAATTCATTCAACTATTGGGGGTGGTTGGAAGAGTTTTCATCTCACCCAAACTTGGAGGTGGTAACCGGTGATATTCGAGATCCATTTTTTGTGAAAACCATTATGAAAGACATTGAAGTGGTTTTTCATTTGGCTGCTCTAATAGCCATTCCCTATTCCTATCACGCACCCGATAGCTATGTGGACACAAATATTAAGGGGACATTAAATATCTGTCAAGCGGCCAAGGAGATGGGAAGAATCAGGGTTTTACACACCTCCACCTCCGAAGTATATGGAACTGCGCAATATGTTCCCATTGACGAATCTCACCCCAAACAGCCCCAATCACCCTATTCGGCTTCAAAAATTGCGGCCGATGCCATGGCCATGAGTTTTTACAACTCTTTTGAACTACCCGTTACCGTTGTACGCCCCTTTAACACCTATGGTCCGCGCCAATCGGCACGAGCTATTATTCCAACGGTGATAACACAAATAGCCTCCGGGAAAAAGATCATTGAGTTGGGAGATTTGCGTCCTACTCGCGACCTCAATTTTGTAAGGGATACCTGTATGGGGTTTTGGGCCATAGAACAAGAACCTGCAACCATTGGAAAAGAGATTAATATTGCTTCCAATACGGAGATATCCATGAATGACCTTGTTCTGCTAATATCCAAGTTAATGGGAACAAGTATAGAGACAAAAACAGACCGGGAAAGGCTTAGGCCTGAAAATTCTGAGGTGTTTCGTCTTTTTGGAGACAATAGTTTGCTGAAACAGCTAACAGGATGGAGTTCCCGAACCAATTTGGAGGAGGGACTGAAGGAGACCATAGCATGGTTTACCAACCCTCACAATTTGGAAAAATACAAATCCCATTTATACAACCTTTAATATTTGCTGCCATGGGCTATACCATTCCACTATTTGATTTGAATTTTGACCATCAAGAAGAGCAGGCGGTAATGGAGGTGCTGAGGTCGAAATGGATATCTACCGGACCCAAAACCATTGAGTTTGAAAACCTTTTTGCCCAGATGCTTGGAGCAAATCATGCACTGGCTATGGCCAACTGTACGGTGGCATTGCATTTGGCCATGTTACTGGCTAATGTAAAAGAGGGCGATGAGGTTATCTGCCCATCATTGACCTTTGTGGCCACCGCCAATGCAATTCGTTATGTGGGGGGTATTCCCGTTTTTGCTGATATTGTGGGAAATGATAATCTGAATTTGGACCCCAAGGATATTGAGCAGAAGATAACCCCCAAAACCAAGGCCATTGTGGTAATGCACTACGGAGGTTTTGCTTGCGATATGGACAGGATAATGGGTATTGCAAAAAAGCATAATTTAAAAGTTATTGAGGATGCCTGCCATGGGCCACTGTCGGAATATAAGGGGCGAAAGTTAGGCACCATAGGGGATGTGGGTTGCTTCAGCTTTTTCTCCAATAAGAATATTAGTACCGGAGAAGGGGGTATGCTGGTTACCAATTGTAGCGATACTTATGAAAAAGCAAAACTTTTACGCTCCCATGGTATGACCACCCTTTCCTACGAAAGGGCCAAGGGTCACAGCACCTCCTACGATGTGGTAGAGCTGGGTTACAACTATCGAATGGATGATATAAGGGCAGCCATTGGGATTGCCCAGCTACAAAAGCTGGAGAATGATTTGAAAAAGAGGGTAGGGGTTAGGAAAAACTATGAGGATTCGCTGGGTTCCATTGAGGGGATAACCATTCCATTTACGGCTTACCCCCACTTCTCGTCCAACTATATTTTTCCTGTAGTTCTCAATAACAGTACAAGGGAGAAAAGGGATTATGTAAGGGAAGAGTTGGCCAAAGCCGGAATACAAACCAGTGTCCACTACCCGGCGGTACACCGTTTCTCTATCTATAAAGATTTTTACACTCCGTTGCCCCGAACGGATTATGTGGCAGATAACCTGATAACATTGCCCATGTATGCAGGTTTGAAACAGCAAGATATATATTACATCTACGAAAGTTTAAACAAAACACTCAAATAGATGAACGTTCAGATATTAAATGAGGATACCCTGAGCAAATTGAATCATATAATTCGACGTGATCAGTTAATCTATTCGGAATACTCTTTCCTCTCCGACGAGCAGCTTTGGAAATATTTTGAAAATAATCAACGGAATCTTTTCCCCAACGAGGGTGCATTTCAATTTGTAGCCTTAAACCGCGATAAAATTACAGGTTTTTTGAGCTGTAGTAAAGACCATTTTGATAGTGATATTTTTGGTTTTGGGTGTTTCAGAATTACCAGTTTACAGGTTTTCTCTTTTGATCCAAAGGAAATACAATTAATCATAAGTTCGTTACTTCAAAGACTGGAAAACACCCTCATACAAAAGGAGGGGAAGTGCCATATTTCAATAGGACTAAATAATAATACACAGGGTTTTGATAAAATATTTAACTCATTAACCTCAAATGGGTTTTACTATTATCATACCCTATTGACATTCAGTTCCATTAAGTTAAGATTTGATGAAAGCTTGGGACTTAATAAAGGTATTACAATACGTACCGCTACTAAAAAAGATTCTGAAGAGTTATCTAGAATTGCTGCTGAATCATTTAAGTTGAGTCGTTTTAAGCTTGATCCATTTCTAGATGATACAAAAGGGAATTATCTTTTAGGGTTATCAGCAAGAAATGCTGTAGAAAAAAAATTTGTGGACGTAGTATTTGTGGCTGAGATAGATGGAAGGATTGCAGGTTATTATACTGGTAAAAAGAATTATATTGAAGAGTTTGACAGAACATTGGGAGAAGGAATAATTTCCGCAATTGACAGTAAATATAGGGGACGAGGCGTGTTTACGGCTCTAGACAATACTATTTTAAATTGGCTTGCAGATAACTCCGATTTTACAGAGATGGGAACGTACTTAGGGAATTTTCCAGTTCATAAGTCATTCATAAAAAAGGGGATGCCATTAATAAGATCAACCCACCAATTATCAAAATTGATAGGATTATAGAATGAAAATCTTAACGGTTATCTCTAATTATAATGAAAGCGAATCCATTGCAAAGACAGTTTTGGATGTTATTGAAAATGGCTCCATTGAAGCAGATTTACTTGTCATTGACAACTGCTCCACCGATAGTAGCATTGAGCAGCTAAAAAGGCTAAAGGTAGATTATCTTAAACACCCGGTAAATACGGGGGGCAGTGCAGGGGTTATTAAAACAGCCTTTGCCTATGCCCATTACCACGGTTACGACATATACTGTCATATGGATGGCGATAACCAGCATATGGCCTCAGAGCTGGATAAGATAGTACAACCCATTTTAGACAATGAGGTGGATGTGGTTACCGGTTCTCGGTTTATTACCAAGGAGGGATTTCAGTCCAGCTTTACCCGACGCATGGGAATAAGGTCCTTCTCCAAGATGATGAGTTGGGTAACCAAAAGACCCTATACCGATATTACCTCGGGGTTTAGAGCCTATAACCGGAAGGCCATTGAGTTCTTTGCCCTTCGGTTTAAGCAGGAGATAGACACCATTGTACAGCTGGAACTGGTGATGCACTATGCAGGGCTCAAAGGGAAAGATGTACCGGTACTAATGAGGCCCCGAGAAACGGGCAAATCGGAGATTAACTTTACCAATGCCCTTAAATTTCCGTTTTACAATATCATAAGTTTGATAGGAACAGTAATCCAAAATATCAGGTAGAAGATGGGACTTGCAGTAAAAATTTTGGCAACGCTTTATGGGCTGTTACTTTTTGCCATGTTTATTGTTATGGCAAGAAAACGAGGGATTAAGCCATTTTACACGACACTATGGCTCATTGTTTCCCTTTTCATGTTTAGTTTCATCTTGTTCGAGAGTTTTTATCAGTGGTTATCGCAACTGTTGAGAATTGAGAGTGCAACCTTATTTGTTATTGTAGGATTGATATCGTTTTTGTTTGTTTATGTTCTATACCTTTCCATCAAAATATCAGAATTAAGCAACAAGGTTCAGGAGTTGATATCTTACACCGCCATTTTGGAAAAGGAGATAAGGAATAAAGAAAAAACACAATTGGTTAACCATGAAGACCCCTGTTAAACATTTTCTGTTTAGTATAGATTTAGAGGATGTCAGGCTTGGAGCAACAAATGGATTAAGTTATGAGCCCAGAGTTATCCAAAATGTTGAGAAATATTTGAAATGGTTGAACCACAACAGATTTACATGTACTTTTTTTATTGTTGGGGAAACAGCTGCCATTTACCCGTCAATAATAAGTGAAATAATATCTGAAGGCCATGAGATTGCATGTCATACAATGCATCACAAACTGATTTCTTGTTACACCCCGGCAGAGTTTGAAAAAGATTTGGAAGATAATCTGGCTATTCTTCAAGATTTGGGAGCAAAAGACATAATTGGATTTAGGGCTCCTTCTTACTCTTTAACTTTGCAAACACAGTGGGCATATGATATTCTTAAAAGGTTGGGATTTTTATACTCCAGTTCTGTTTTACCAACCAAAAACCCGCTTTTTACAGGATGGCCACAATTTGGTAAATCTCCAAAAATCACAGATCAGGGTATTATTGAGCTACCCCTAACCATAAGGAGTCTTGGGCTCATTTCAGTTCCTTTTTCAGGAGGAATTTATTTTCGCTTATTGCCTAAAAAACTAATCGGCTATTTTGCTCGAAAACAACGACATAATGAACCATTAATTGGTTATTTTCATCCATACGATATAGATACCGAGCAAGAAAAATTCATGCAAGGGGGGATAAATAACAGCAGATTTTACAATTGGTTAATGTATTATAATAGGGGTTCTGTTTTCGATAAATTGGACGCAATCCTCGATTATGGATATAAGGTAATAACCTATAAGGAGTACCTAAGTATAGAATATAATGGGAGAGTATAGTATACAACGGCTGTCTAATTCGGAGGAACATTTAAAACAGTGTGCTTTATTTCTAAATTCGGAATTCTCGGAATCCAGTGGGTTTACCAAACAGAATAAAGCTACTTCTGACTACTTAAATTGGCTTTACTTTGAGAATCCTCGAGGTTCAGCAATTGCTTTTAGTGCTTATTATCAAAGGGAGATGGTTTCTCATTTTGCCACTATCCCGGTAGATTATGAGGTAGAGGGTACTCTCCGAAAAGGTTTGTTAGCCTTAAATCTTGTGACACATCCCAATCATAGAGGCAAGGGTCTTTTCATTAGGGTTGCAAGTGAAACATTGGACTGTGCAAAAAAGGAAGGGTATGACTTTGTGATAGGTGTTTCCAATCAAAACAGTTCATATGGTTTAATAAATAAGCTTGGATTTACATTGGTAGGTCAGTTAAAGGTGCTTGTGGGTATTGGTAGCATTATTCCCGATTATAACTCTTCTTATAAATTAAAACCTGTATGGAACAAGGAATCTCTTCAATGGCGATTGAGAAATCCTTCTTTTGAATACTTTTTAGCGCGCAAATCTATTGCTATTGTTCCAACCGGTGTATTTGGAATATATGCCCAACTAACAGGAAGAAAAGAATGTGAAAAATTATTGTTTGAAAAAGGAAAAAAAACTGCAACTCTAAGAGTTTGGATTGGATTAACGGGTAATATAAAGAAAAAAGGGATTTTTATGTATCTGCCTCCAATACTTAAACCGGTTCCTTTAAACTTCATATATAGAGATTTAAAAGATGAGAATAAGGGGTTTAAAGTTGAAGATGTATTATTTGAACTTATTGATTTTGATGCCTACTAATTTTTAATAACTGTTTGCTATGACTTTTTCTTTGGGAAATTTCGAATTATTCAAGAGGATAAAGCATTCTATCGTGAGTGTTTCTGATAATCAGATGGCATCATACCTTTTTTTCATAACCCTTTTCTCAAGAATTGTTTATGCCTTAATTTTCTATTTCACGCATCCAATACCAAGCACCAATGCGTACTATGAGATTGCCAATATAATTTTAGAGCAGAAAAAATTTTTCTATTACACGGGTAGTCCTTATTACGAATCTGCAGGTCCTTTCCTTCCAATGTTGAACGCATTAACCATGCTGATTTTTGGTAAAAATTATCTGGGGCTCTATTTGGTGACGGCATTGGCTTCGGCATTGGTAACATTTTTCACCTACAAAACCGCACGGTTCTTTTTGGATAAACCCCTATCGGTGGTTATTGGGCTCTGGTCGGCTTTTTACTTCTTTTACTTTTACTTTACCCCCTCGCCTGGCAAGGATACGTGGATGGCTTTTTTTATGATTTTCTTGGTTCATGAACTGATAGTCCTTTTTATAAACAGGGATTTTAAGTGGTGGCGATACCTGCTCTTTATCTTTATGTTCACCTGTTCGTTTCATCTGGATGAGCGCTTCTTTATATTTAGTCCCTTTCTGTTTTTTCTTATCCTATATTATGAAAACAAGGGCTTTAAGAAGTTTCAATGGAGAAAGTCGGTTACTTTGGTTCTTTTTACCATGCTCCTTATGGTTCCGTGGACTATCCGTAATTACCATAAGCATGGCAAGGTGGTTATTCTCTCCACCCGTACAGAGAAATTTACCGACCCCATTTTTGGGTATGAATCCAGAGGGCATATGCTGGATAAGTATAATGATGTTTTCGGTTTTTACTATTTGAAGGAAAATCAGATAGATTCGGTGGCGGCAGGTCTTAAAACCCATACGGACATGGGATATAAAATTCCGCCTACTATGGTTGAAGCCATACGCAAAGGGAACCGCCCTCGACTATTGACAGGAATTAGAGCGGCGGGAATAAGGTTGTTGGCCATGTTTGAACCTTTTCAAATCAAGGGACGATTTGAAAAGAATGGCTACTATTACTATAAAAAATCATTGAGAAACAATCTGGCCACATTCCTCTTTTATGGCGTGCTATTCTTTTTCTCAATTCATGGGTTTTACTACCTACACAAAATTAACCGAAAAGTTTTCTACTTAATGTTCGCAATAATCATAATTTATGCATTGATTCACGCTATTACCATTCCATATACCAACTGGCGGTATCGATTGCCCCTAGACGCATTTTTTATAATAGTGGGATGGGTGGGTGCGATGGAGTTATTTAATAGAGTATTTAAAAAATGATATAAAGATCAAGGGTAAATTTCCTCTTAAATGGCATATTTCAGAGTACTATTTCTTCTTTCCTTCCCACTTGTTTTCTTTGCATGTGGTTCCAACTTGCCTACTGTATTAGTGATTGGCGATTCCATTTCATTGGGCTATACACCCTATTTGAAAGAAGAACTCAAAGGCAATGCAGTGGTTAAACATATTGGCGAAAATGCAAGAAACAGCACATATGGTTACAAGAATATTGGTAGATGGATAAAAAACGACTCCATAAATATTATCCTTTTCAACTGGGGTCTGTGGGATTTGGTATATCGCCTACCCGCAGAGGGTAACTATGGGGAAAAGAATAAAAGCAGAGGTATTCAGCAAACAGATTCTGTAACCTACAAAAATAATCTGGAAAAAATAATAGCCTCTTTGCAGTCAACCAATGCCGAATTATACTTCGTAACTACTACTTATGTACCCAACTCCGAACTGGGTATGTTTATGGAAGATGTAGAAAAATACAACTCAATTGCAAAAAGGGTAATGGACGAAAACGGGATTGAGATAATTGATATTTACGACATTTCAAAAGAGATCCATTTAAAATATGGCAAAGGGGACAACAACGTACATTACACCAAAAAGGGGTATAAAGAATTGGGTATTTATATATCAAAGCTTTTAAAAAATAAAATCTAGTAATAACATGCTTTTCAACTCCATTGACTTTGCTATTTTTTTACCCATCGTTTTTGTTTTATACTGGTTTGTTTTTAACAGAAACATAAAAATTCAAAATCTTTTTTTGGTTGTTGCAAGTTATGTTTTCTACGGTTGGTGGGATTGGCGTTTCCTTTTCTTAATTGCTCTTAGTTCTTTTATCGACTTTTTTGTAGGTATTTTACTTTCTAAAACAGATATAGAACGTAATAGACGAAGGTTGCTTTTAGTTAGCATAGTTGCCAATATCGGCATACTTGGTTTTTTTAAATACTACAATTTCTTTTATGAGAATTTTGTTACGGCATTTACGTTTTTGGGGTTCAGCATCAAGGCCAATACCCTAAAAATAATACTACCTGTGGGGATTAGCTTCTACACTTTTCAAACGATGAGCTATACCATCGATGTTTATAGGAATAAGTTAACCCCAACAAAAGATATCATAGCATTTTCGGCATATGTTAGTTTTTTCCCACAGCTTGTGGCAGGACCCATTGAAAGGGCTACCAACCTGCTACCTCAGTTTTACAGGACAAGGAGTTTTGATTTCGACAATTCGAAAGAAGGGTTAAGACAAATACTCTGGGGGTTTTTTAAAAAGGTTGTAATAGCTGATAATTGTGCAGAGATTGCAAACCTTGTCTTTAATAATTCCGCCGATTATTCCGGCAGTACATTGCTTTTGGGTGTTATTTGTTTTGCTTTTCAAATTTATGGTGACTTTTCTGGCTATTCTGATATTGCCATAGGAACAGCAAAATTATTTGGCTTTAACTTAATGAGGAATTTTGCTTATCCGTATTTTTCAAGGGATATTGCAGAATTTTGGAGGCGCTGGCATATTTCATTATCAACTTGGTTTAGAGATTACATTTATATTCCTATGGGAGGAAGCAGGGGAACTACATGGAGGAAAATCAAAAATACTATTATCATTTTTACTATAAGCGGGTTTTGGCATGGAGCAAATTGGACCTTTATTGTTTGGGGTTTCCTAAATGCAGTTTACTTTCTCCCTTTAATACTTACAGATAAAAATAGGATCAATCTTGAAATTGTTGCAAAGCAATCACTTTTCCCCACTTTGAAGGAGTTTTTTCAAATACTTCTCACATTTTTACTAACGCTAGTGGCCTGGATCTTTTTCCGTTCCGAGTCGTTAATGCACGCATTTGTTTTTCTTAAGGGGATGTTTTCGGTTTCCCTATTTTCTTTACCCCACTTTTCCGGAATTGGCAGGACAGTACCCATTGCCTTTTTGTTAACATTTATGATTGCTTTAGAATGGTTTAACCGGGAGAAAGAGTTTGCTCTATCGAATTTTGGAGCAAATCGAACGACTTTATATCGATGGTCGTTTTATTCCCTGATTGTTTTTATGATAGGCATGCATATGCAAACTAACGAGACGCCTTTCATTTACTTTCAATTTTGATGTATGAAGCAATTTTTCAAAAAAATCTTACTTTTTGTTCCATTCTGTTTCGCCCTGTATTTAATAGGAATAGTTGTATGGGGAGAATTTATTCCTTCCAGGTATATAAATAATCTTCGCTACAAGATTGGCTCTATAGGACAGATGCAGTTAAGGTTACAGGAAGCTAAACGGATTAAAAACGTTGACATTTTATTTATTGGTTCTTCTACTGCATATCGGGGGTTTGATACCAGAATATTTAAAAAGTATGGCATCAATTCTTTCAATCTGGGATCAAGTGCGCAAACACCCATTCAAACACTTTACTTGTTGAAAAGATATTTAATGGAAATAAACCCCAAGTTATTGGTTATTGATGCCAATCCATTGATGCTTTCCATTGATGGAACGGAATCGGCACTGGATATTATTTCTAACGATAGTTTTAACAAGGGAATGGTTGACATGGCGCTTTCCATAAATAGTTTAAAAGTTTATCACACATTGCTATATGCTTGGTATGCAAGTGCTTTCGGCAAAGATAAGCTCCCAATAGATACAGTACGCAATGGCGATAAATATATTAACGGTGGATTTGTTGAGCACGAACTGGCTTTTTTTAAGCATATTAATTATGAGAAACAGGAGTGGGAATGTAGAAAGATACAGTTGAGGGCATTTGATAAAATGATTGAATATTTAAATACCATTGGAGTTAAATATATAATTGTTCAAACTCCAATAACGCCAAAACTATATGCTTCATTTGCCAATAACTCTTTCATAAACAGTTTTTTGGAAAAAAGGGGGAGTTACTACAACTTCAACCAACTGCTCACCCTAAACGATTCGCTACATTTTCTAGATGCAAACCACTTGAACCAACAGGGGGTTGAAATATATAACAACATGCTGGCCGAAATCCTTTTAAAGGACAACCTGTTCTAAAAGACCAATTAACTTGAGTTTAAAAGAAAAAACGATTTCCGGATTTACCTGGAGTTTCATAGATGTTATTTCGGGTCAGGTATTGGTGTTTATTATTGGAATAATACTGGCCAGGCTTTTAACCCCCAGCGAGTTTGGTCTTATTGGTATGACAACTATTTTCATGACCCTATCGGAATCGATTATTGATAGCGGCTTTGGTCAGGCTCTCGTACGTAAACAAAACTGTACACAGAAGGATTTTTCCACCGTATTTTACTTCAACCTTGTGGTTGGTATTGCTTTGGCAACACTTCTTTTCGTTTCGGCTGGTTCAATAGCACATTTTTTTAATGAAAATCATCTCAAGCCAGTATTGCAGGTTGTCAGCCTGGGTTTAATAATTAAATCATTCTCCATAATACAGTCCGTTATACTTATTAAAAAGATTGATTTTAAAATTCAAACCAAAATTTCGGTTATTGCATCATTGGGTTCGGGTATGGTAGGTATTTTTTTAGCCTATCGTGGTTTTGGTGTGTGGAGTCTAGTGGCGAAGTATTTGCTCAACCTTACATTGATCTCCACACTCCTATGGTTTTTTACCAGTTGGAGGCCCATAAAGCAGTTTAGCCGTGATTCATTCAAGGAGTTGTTCTCCTTTGGGTCAAAATTGCTGGTAAGCAACCTGATCAACAGGCTGTATGATAACATTTACCTGTTGGTTATAGGAAAGTTTTTTTCAAGCACTGAGCTGGGATACTACACACGAGCGGTGCAGTTTAAAGATTTATTTGCCAAAAAGCTCACCTCAGTTATTCAAAGGGTAAGCTATCCCACATTGGCGTCAATACAGGATGATGAGACGAGATTAAAAGAATACTATCGCATATTGATTAAGTCCAATATGCTTATCGTTTTCATTCTGTCCCTAGGATTAATTTCCACAGCCGAACCTTTAATCGTTTTTCTGATTGGCGAAAAATGGCTGCCCGCAGTTCCGTTTGTTCGGCTTTTAAGTATTGCCGGAATTTTTTTCCCAATCCAGGAGATCAATAAAAACATGCTGAAAGTAAAAGGGTTATCGTCCACCATTCTCCGATTAGAGATTGTTTTGAAAATAATTTCGGTTCCAATAATTATTTTGGGAGTTTTTTTGGGAATAAATTATCTGGTAACAGGGTTAATCCTGATATCCTTTATTTCGTATATGGCCATTGGCTTTTACTCAGGCAGAACAATAGAATATCACTTATCAAAACAGATTGGTGACATTGCCACCTCTTTCATCGTATGTGCCTTTTCGGCCTTAATCGCTTTCCTACTACTTATTCCGTTTAAATATTCGCCGGGGGTAACGCTTCTGTTGCAGCTAACTATTTATGCAATTTTGGCCATTGCGTTGTTTGAGATTATTAGGCTGCATGAGTACAAAGTGTTGAAAAACATTCTATTGGATAGGGTTAGGGTACTTTTCAAACGAAAAAAACGATAGGTAGTATGCCACGGTTCTTTCCCACAATCCTTTATCTTCTCATTTTATATCCGTTGTTTGGTTTTATCACGATTACCTATGTCGGACTACCTGCATTTTATCTTTATACGCCGTTGCTATTATCTGTTTTTATAGTATTTTTAATCACGATTAAAAAATTTACCATACCGAAATACATAAGATATCAGATAGTGTACTTACTGTTGGTTTTTATATCAATTTATGTTATCAATGGTAAGGGATTTAAAATTAACACCGATTTGGCTCAACTCGTGTGGATTGCCAACGCCGTTATGCTTTTTATAATAATTGAGAACACACGGTTTTCGGGAAGATTTATTGAAACCAGTAAGATTTTAATGATGTTAGTGGTAATCGCTGCTATCCTTGTTAGCGTTGTGCAGTATTATTACCCAGTCTTTTTTTTAAATATTGAAAAATATTCAGGAGCAGGCAATATTGCCCTTGAAGGTTTTGAGCGAAGAATTGTCTCCATTTTCTCGTGGGGCGATTTAATGAATACCCAATACATGGCCATAGGATTTGCCATTTTTTATGGTATCCTGATTAAGGAAAATGAAAGGAGGAGGATTTTATCAGTTGCCATGCCCATAATGGTTGGCCTAGTCATGCTTTTATCAGGTTACAGGGTAGGTATGCTAACATTTTTAATAACAACAATTTTGCTATACTATAAAAGATTATCCATAAAATCTGCCCTAGCAATAGCAATGACATTAATACTCATCAATGTTTCGCTATCGTTTTTAAATTTTGACAAAAATTACTTTGTCGAAAGCAGGCTAAAATCAGAAACAGCCTTTACCAGAATAGATGCGTTTAAAGCCTTTGCCTATGCATTTCCCAAGAAGCCCTACTTTGGAACTGGAGGAGAAAGGGAGAAAGAACTTTTCGAAGGCTTCGGAGGGGTAGCCCGCATGCATAACGTGCATTTGAACATTGCTTACTACTTTGGAATTTTTGCTTTTTTGGCACATAGTATTTTTCTGCTATACCTGTTTAGGAGAACCTATACAACAGGCAAACTTGCCGGGTATTGGCCTCCATTTGTTGGCTTGATATGCTATTTGGCCGCATCATTTACCACACCACGTGCAGAATTTTTTGAACCGGGATTAGTGATGATGATGGTTTTTAACAAATACTACATGGATAGATACCAAACCGGCATTACTAATGCTATTAAAACACTGACTTAATGAAAGGTATAAAGAGAATTACACGAATATTTATCCCTGCTTCAATTCGTAAGTTTATATATAGATCCATACCGAAATTTCACAAAGTGAATACTTACGTGCTCACAAGAGAAAAGCAGATTAAAACACTGGTTCCTATAAATGAAAAATTTTTCATACGGGAAGTGAATAAGGAGGATATTGAGGAGTTGAGAAAACATGAATCGTATCGCAATCCAAAGGCGTTTGAAAAGAAAATAATTCCCAGGTTAAACTCCCCTGCTTGGCACGGGCTGGCTGTAATAGACAGGGAAACACAAGATATTGCCTATTTGGCCTGGGTAATTGACAAAACCATTCCCTACCTTGAAGAGTTTGGAATCTTCTTAAAACCCAATGAATTCCTGTTAAAGGACGGTTTTTGCGTTCCCCACTATCGTCACCTAGGGCTCCATTCCCGTATGGAGCAGGAACGCATTAACTACTGTGTTAATCGCGGAGCCACGGCAATGTACATCCAAATTCATAACCCCAACAAAAAGGGCATTAAATCGGTGTTAGACAACGGCTATAGGCTCGTGCAACAGAACATAGTTATACATTGGCCAATATTCAATACCTATCGTGCTTTAAAAGGGTTTTTAAAAAAACCATTTAAACATATCGTAAAATAGTTGGTTAATATGGGCTATTCGATTGAACCATTTGATATAAATGATAAAGAGCGCTGGAACCGATTGCTCTCCGCATCGCTTTACCCCTCCTATCGGCAAACCATAGATGTTGAGTATTTAACTATGGAAAAAGGACGTGAAATAGCTACTTTCATTGTTAAACAGGATAGTGCTGATATTGCAGGATTTCACTACTCAATAAAACGCTCCAAATTTAATCTCCTTTCAACTGCCGATATACTTTCAGGAATACTTCTTACAGTGGAACCTGCGGAGGAATTGTTGACCATGCTGATAAATCATTTTATTAGCTATGCAAAATCAAAAGGGGTGGCTTATATGCGTATTTCGCCATGGTTGCCAATGATTATTGACGGCGTTACAACTCCTTACGAGTTAGTTTTTAATAGGGTATTATTTAATAAGGGGTTTAATAAAATAAATGAGGGGAGGCATACTTATTGGATTGATCTGACTTTATCGCAAGAGGAGTTGTTAAAAAGGATGAACACCCAGACCCGTCGGAATATTCATAAAGCATTAAAAGCCAACTTGAAGGTTGAGGTGATAGAGAGTTTTTCAGTAGAAGAAGTCAAATTGTTTTATAGGCTATATCATCAATTGGGGGAAATAAAAGCTTTTGATACTTTAACGGAGGATTACTTTTTGAAAAGTATTGAAGTTTTGATGAATAATGGAGCTACACTTTTTATTATTAAATGCAAAAATGTGGTAATTAACGTTGGCTTAACCACGACCTTTGGTATTGCCTCATACTACCATGGTGCTTTAAACCATGATTATAAAAGTATTGAAAACTGCCCAGCACCGGGGCAGTATATGCAGTGGCTTATGATTAACCACTTAAAAGAGAGAGGGCATAGTTTATTTGATATGGCGTTTTGCCCCGGCCCAATACCGATACTTAATCATCGTAACTACAATATGTGGCGTTTTAAGCATGGATTTGGGGGTATGCACGTTCAGTTTCTGCCCACCTATGGCAAGGCAATCAAACCCCTTATGGGGCAGGTTTTCAAATTTATACGGTATAAAACGTTATGAGCATAGTTAAAAGGATAATCCATAGGCTTTATTACCGCTATGCAAACCTGGCAGTAAAAAAAACGAAAGCCCAATTACCCCCTTCAATGGCTGAGAAAAAAAATGTGTTTATATATTTCGATTACGAAAGGGAGTTTGGGGGACACGCCACAACCATAGATGATGGATTTATACTTGAGATTCTTAACAAATTAAAGGAATTTAAGATTAAGGCAACTTGGTTTACCGTGGGTCAGGTCTTCGAAAAATATCCCGATTCAATCCGGTCTATCGTAGGCAGCGGGCACGAGGTGGCCTCTCACTCATACGGGCACATTGCTCCTAGGAAGATGAATAATAACGAGTTGGATAGGGACTTCCAATTGTTTTGTCAATCTTCCAATCACCTGGACGACATTAAAGGCTTCCATTCTCCTCAGGGTAGATGGAGCCTAAGCCTGATCCGTTTTTTATGTAATAACGGCTATACCTATGATATGGCCAATACCAATAGATATTTAGGAACTCCAATTTTTGTTGAATATGGGGGGTGCTCAATTGTTAGGTTAAACTCCCTGACAGATGATTGGCGCATATATACCCAGAAACTATCTGAAAACGAAACATTCAGTTTTTTACTACAGAAATACGAACAGATAGAGAAAGGGCAACTTTTTGGGATAGGATTTCATCCCTGGATATTATTTGAAGAACGGCATATTTACAATGGTTTTTTACGTTTTATACAATTTATAACGACCAGCGAAGGAGTACAGATTAGAAGAGCGGACGGGTATATTGAGGAAATATTGAGTTTAAAGAAATAATCAACGAATGATTTCATTTATTGTTATTGGGAAAAACGAAGGGTGGAAGTTAACCACATGCTTTGAGGGAGTATTTAGGGCCATTGAGCATAACAACATAAAGGATTATGAGGTAATCTATGTCGATTCTCAATCAACGGATGACAGCATCCAACGCGCGAAATCCTTTAGTCAGGTAAAAATCTTTCAACTTGGTAATGTGTGCAATGCAGCCATAGCAAGGAATGTGGGTGTAGAAGAGTCGTCGGGAGAGGTGCTCTTTTTTATTGATGGGGATATGGAAATAACATCCGACTTTTTACCATTGGTTTACGATGAAAAGAGTGGACTAAAATACCCCTTTGTTTCGGGTCAACTCAAAAACTATAATTACGACAGCCAAAATCAATTTCTAAGCAATACATGGCAATATCGGGAAGTGCTTAATGGCGATAAACGCTACGCAACAACCGGTGGTATTTTTCTCATCCAACGAGAGCTATGGGTGGGGGTTGGAGGCATGGACAACAGGTTTAAACGGGGTCAGGATTTAGAACTGGGATTGCGTTTGGCCAAAAAAGGCTTTAAAATCTTGCGTAAGCAGGAAATCATTGCCAATCACTATACTTTTTTACAACAGGATGGCGATAAAACTATAAAAATGATAATGAGAGGCCGGCTTTTCTATGCAAGATCTTTTTTATACCGAAAGCATTTTTTTAATAAATACCTTTTTCCAAAACTAATAAAATCAGATTATTGCTTGATGAGCCTTGTTATAGTTTCCATACTTGCATTCTCATTTAAATGCTTTTTGCTATATATTATTTATTTCGTTATCATCATGTTAAAATCTGCTAAATCGAGCGATGGAAGGATAAAACCATTTTTACATAATCTGATTTACTACCCTTTGAGAGATTTGATGCTGCTTATGGGCTTTTTCTTTTTCTACCCCAAGCAGATAAAAGGGATTGATTATAAAAAATTGAATTGCAATTAATTTTGAGGTTTTTTGGATTGACTAATGTCCCAATTTTATACACTATGAGCCCGACCAAAAAAAAAATTTATAAAATAGAAAAAAAAACAAGAGGGCAGTTGGCTATACCTGTAATTCTCGGAGGTGGCATAAACGGATACGGCTTGGTACGTAGTTTTAGTCGGGAGAAAATAGTTCCTTTGGTAATAAGCGAGAAAAAAGACTTTGTTTACTATTCTAAGCATACCGTTGAATTGGTTTTGAACGATGAACATCAATCGTATTTGCTGGAAGTATTACACAATATTCAAAAGATGCTTAGCCCCCAAAAGATTATTATTATACCAACAACAGACAGATATGTAGAGTTTATTGGCGATAATTATAACGTTCTGAATGATTTATTTCTCGTACCTCAGCCCAATTGGAATATTTCCCAAACATTGCTTAAAAAGAGTTTGTTGTACGAAGTGGCCGAAAGAATAAAAGTGAAATTTCCAAAAACAGTAGTTGTGCATAGCATAGAAGAGGCTGCGACCATCGATGAGAAATTGGATT
>JAKQEF010000006.1 GCA_029558675.1 Bacteroidota bacterium
AGAATAGTTTTGGTACTTTTTGTTCATTACCACGCCTTCCCTGTAAAAGGCAGTGTAATAGGTTGGTTTGGCATTGAAATTATCAGGAATTTTTGCTACTGCTTCTTTTACAATAAGTTCAGGGTCGATATTGCGAATGATCACCTCTTGTATGGATATAAAACTGGGTTCGAGGTATATGTCGATGTTTTTTGGGGAAAGCACATCCGGCAGGATAGCTTTCGATTCGTAGCCCAAATACGAAATGGTGAGCCGGTTATCCTTCAGCCGCGATGGAATTTTTAGGAAGAAAAAGCCATCCTGATTGGTAACTGTTCCTACGCCGTAAAGGGGTAACCCAATGGTAGCGTAGGCCAATGGACGCCTGGTTTGAGCATCAAGGATACGTCCCTTGATGTTAAGAAACTCGGCTGCGCCAGAGGGTTCACTGCTTGTGGTTTCTGCAGGCAGCGGGGTTTTCTTGTAGATAAGGATGTGCCTGTCAATCAACCTGAGGCTGAAAAGCGTATCGCCCAGAATCTGAAAGATGGCATCCCTTAGGGGAAGGTTGATAATATTCGGACGAATGGTTTTATCGCTTTTCACCTCCTGGCTGTTGTAAGCAAAGAGAAATCCGGTACTATCCGATAGCTGATTGAGGGCGTTGAAAACGGTGGTTTTATGCGTGGGGATGGTTACCCTTTGCTGAAAAATCTCATCGGCCTCCTGAGCAGTTAGCCTGTTAGCGCATAGGAGTGCTGCTGCCAACAGCAGAATACCGCCATATCGCCGCAGGTGATTCGGGGATAAGCTGCTACCGGTTGATTTCTCATTGTCCATGGTCGGGAGTGGTCAACAGTATGGTATCGTTTAGATATTTTGGCTCCAAATTAAGGGTAGCACTGATTATGGTAACCATGGAGTTGATATTGCTGTTGTCAAAGGTAACTGTAATCCGCTTATCGCCTATGGTTGGCGATTCCACGATGATGTTGGCACCGTAACATTTGTTGATAACCCGGATGATATGAAAAACTGTTTCATCCTTGAACTGCAGTCGCTTGTTGTACCACCTCTGGGAGGGGTCGGCGGCATACATCGTTCTTCGAAAGTTGTTATCCACCAGTTTTACCATGTCGCCTGCTTTGGCAATAAGGGGTTCCTTCTTTTTATCCTTGTCAACAACGCTCACGGTTCCCGATTCCACAGCAAGCTCAAAGTCGTTACGATGATGAGATTTCAGAGAAAATGATGTGCCCAGCACCCGGATGATGGCATTGCCGGTTTCAACGGTAAAAGGCTTTTGGGGGTTGGGCATCACATCAAAAAAGGCTTCGCCTTGAAGTGAAACGTGACGAACCCTCTTCCCAAATTTTTTCGATAGGGTTAGGGTAGTGCCATTGGAAAGGTACACAACGCTGCCATCGCTCAGGGGGTAAACCAAAGTGGTGGGGTCGCCAGCACTGTGGGCAACCACAATACTCTTTGTGAACAACACATCGGTAAAAGCAATGGCACCGCCCAGAGCGATTAGCAGAGCCAGTACTGCTACCCGGGCATACCATTTGATTGCCGACAGTCGCAAGGTACGACTTTCGGCTACGTGTGCTTCTTCCTGTATCCTTGCATGCAGGTTGTTCCATGCCCTTTCCGTATTAAATTCTGTGTGACTATCCGTGTATTCCATTCTTTCCCAGTAATTTGTTATCTCGTTTAGTAACAGCCCATTGTCAGAGGAATCTGCAACCTCTTTTTCAAAGATTGCCCTTTCGCCTGCAGACATTTCGCTGGCAAGGAATTTGGCCATCATGCGGTTGTTTCTGGAGCTGTTTTTCAGTAAATTCATAAAAAATTTAGTTTTAGCGGGTAAACTTGTAGTAAAGATTTAGCCTGTTCCTAAATATTTTTAACGATTTCCCCATATTGGCCTCCACTGTTTTGATTGATATGGACAGCTTGGTGGCAATCTCCCGGTACTTTAGCCCCTCGAAACGGTTGAGGATGAATATTTCTCTGCACCGTTCGGGTAGCTGCCTCAGGGTTTCGTCAATGATATGGTTGAGTTCGGCTGTCTCCATTTCGGTGTGATTCCCCGGTTCTATGTTCCGATTTTGCAATTCCATTTCTTTGGTGTACCGATTTTGAACCTTGATATGCTCAATCCGTTTCAGGCATCTGTTTCTCACAGCTTGGTATAGGTATGCCTCGATGGAGCCGGTTATATCAATGTTCTCTTTCTTCTTCCAGTAGTTGTAAAACATATCCTGAACGATTTCTTCTGCTGTATCCCTATCCCTGGTGAAATGAAATGCAAGGCGGCACAGGGACGAGTAGAATTTCCGGAAAACTTTTTCAAATTCCTTGATATCGCCTTGCTGAATCTTTCTATGCGAATGAGAAGATAGGATTCTCATAAAGATAGCTTTTACAAACAAAGGTACTCAATAAGGTCAATGTAGGATGCCTAACAGCCTGTTGTATTACCTGCTTTGTCTTTTTAACCGTTTTCCGTATTTTATAATGGCCTCTTGTATCGATTCTTCCGGCTTAATGTAGTTGTGCTCTCCCCAGAAGTCCTCGTCGTTGAAAGCCTCTACCGACTCGTTGAGTATATCCGTTTGCTTAAACGATTCCTTGTAGGGGAAGCGCGATATATTGTCCAACGACCTGTCGGTTATGGCAAGTTCGGAATTGATGGTATAGGTTGTGTTGAAAAGCCTTTTCCGCCAGTTTGCTTTAAAGGTAAGCTCATTGCGTGCGTAGTTAAGGTAGTAAACACCATCCTGCACGTTGTAATTAACGAGGTAGGAGGTTGATACCGGAACAAATTTAACGCCTGCCGGTTTGCGCTTAATGAAAAGTTTGGCGGCTTCATCCTTATTGTCGAGATTTAGGCTGAACTGGGCGTGAGTAATGGCCAGATTGCGTGTGTCGATATAAAGGCGGCCGTAGTACAGGGGCGTGGTGATGTATTTGTGCTGGGCAAATCCAATGACATAGTTGATTCGGTTGTCAATGGTTACCATATCTTCCAGAATAAAATCGTAACTTTTGATATCTTCCCCCATAAAGAGGTAATCGTGGTGCTTGGCGATATCCAGGAGTAGCGAAACGCTGGGTCCGCCTTGCAGCTTAACAGTGAGCGTATCGGCCTTTTTAACATTGGCACTCTTTCTCCCCTTGTATATTTTTACCCTGTCGTTTCCACCCGATGGCCTGTAGGATGATTTGTAAATGTCCACAACCGCCTCGGAAATGGAAATGTACTCGCGCCTTTGCTTAATGGTTTCGCGGTAAAATCCGGTGAGCATATTGGGCGACTCGCTGTAATTGTACGGAATTTTCTGGAGGGCATCAATTACAATTTGCCTGGGGTCAATCGGTCTCACGGTAACCTCTTCCAACTCAATCGAAGAGGGATCGAGGAAGATGATGTTCCCGTTGGTCTTTAGGCTCGAAAGGGCTACAATTTTTTTCTTGTAGCCAATATGTGAAATTTCAATTTCATCGGCTTTCACATCATTGCCAATCTTAAGGGTAAACTCACCCTCGCTGTTAGATACCGTACCGATGTGAGAGTTTGGCACTGTGATGTAAGCAAACACTATATCCTGCCTGGTTTTGGCATCCTTCAACGAGCCTGAATAGGAAGAGTAGGAGCCGTTGCCATTTTGTGCATGGGACGATCCTGCCAGAAATATGGCCAGGGCAATGGGGATAATGTTTAAATAGTATTTTACTAATGTTTTCATGGCAATTGCGTTTTTGTGGTTGAACATAAGAGTGATTTTTGTTTTCACTAATAAGACCTTTTACCGATCTCTTACCCTATGCTATTTTATTTATTTTTTTATAAAAACAGACAGAATAGGTAAAAAGTTGTTCAGCCGGTTGCCTGCATTAGCCTCAAAGTTTGAAATAAAGCTAATCTTTAAGGGTATGTGATTGGGCTAAAAGAATGCTTTCAGTAACCCATGAACCAAGGCAAGGGGCAATATGAGTATACCCCCCATAAGCATTGACAGCTCAAAAAACAGCGAGCTGTTTCTGTATGGCTTTCCTTTTCGGCGCGATTGAAAGGCGCTGAATGGCAATCCATAAATATTACCGGCTATCATAACCCTACAGGCGGCAAGAACAATTTTAGCCTTTCCCTTTCCATAGGCATCCTCAATGGATATGTTTGCTTCCTTCCGGGGTTTACCCCTGCTTTCGGCGAAGTGCTGGGCAAAGAGTATGGCTTTGGCCTCGTAGGGGTCAACCATGGCATCGTTACCGCTCAGCAGGCTGCTGATCTCTTCTGAACTCATCCCCATTTTCAATGCCATGGCAGTATGGGCGTATGAACATGCAGCGCAGCCGTTCACTTCGGTTACCGCCAATTGTATTCGTTCGACGAAATGATTGGACAGTAACTGTTTGCGTTTGTTTTTAGCCAGTTTTATTGCTGCTCCGGGAATGCGGGAGAATGCCACATACATCTCCCAAAAATTATATTTGCGCTTGTAATTCTCCTGCAGGCCTATGGAATCGGGTATGGTGATGCCTTTGAACATATGGAAGCGGTTATGTGTAAAAAGGTAAATATGCAAATAAAACCGGGATTGAGCAATACCATAGTTGACCGATTTCTGAATCCAACATCCTGTTCGGTGGCGGTTGGATTAATAATATCACCCCTCTGGGGTTTAATGGTTTATGCCATCGCTTTGTTCTATAATCCTAACACCCCTTCGGGGTTAGAAACCTAAACGGCATAAAAAAATCCCGAAGGGATGACAAGATTATAGAGAATGCAAAACAGCCCAAAACAAAACCCTGAAAGGGTGAAAAAACATAGGGAATCGCAGATTAGCAGATTCGCAAATTCGCAGATTCGCAAATTCGCAGATTCGCAGATTCGCAAATTCGCAATCCCGACTCCCGAGTCGGGATGCAAATTCGCAAATTCGCAGATTCGTAGATTCGCAAATAACCAAAAGCCAACCGCCAACTGCCGCACCTCGTTTTACGATTCACGGCCCCTGAGCTTGCCGAAGGGCACGTTTCACGAATTGTCACATCAACTAATCAACTAATTGGGGCGTTAGCCCCGCTATCTTTGTATGAGTAATATATGTTGACCTTTAGCGTAAGAATCCTGATAAAGAAAGCCATAGCAACACCGGGCCCCGTACTACTCGTCAAGGTAGGATGGCAATGAGTTAACCCCTTCCTTGCGTTTAATCTCAGTCCATACCCTTTTTTCAATTTGCTGCTTAAGCTCCTCGGCACGTTTAACGCTTGCCTTTTTGTACAATCGGCAGTAAACCTCGCGAATGATATCGAGAATGTTCCTGAATAGTTTTAGCCATTTAAAGAAAAGATAAACACCGAGAGGAAGGCTAACGGCATACGCCAGGGTGAAATATGTGTGTTTAACGATAAGGGCAAAAGTAACAATTTGAATTACATGGAAAATAGGAAATAGTACAAGCCCTGCTGCAAGTTTAACGCTGCTGACAAATTGGGGGTCTTTAATGGTTTTGCCGATAAGGCGGATAAATGATAGCGGAAAAATGTTGTTAATCAGCGAGTAAATAAAAATAGGGAAAGAAGCCGTGAGCAGAATGATGCGGGATATTAATCCCATCCGTTTGTTAAAGGGGATGGGGAATATAACGTGATTCAACCGCATTTCGGTAATCAGCCTTCTGAATTCCAGGGCACAGGCCATTAAAACCAGAAAATCATCGGATCTCTTTTTTTTCTGGTGATCAATAGTCTCAACAATCATCCTTTGAGCCTCAACCCTGTTGGGTTGAGTGTTTGCCACCCCCTTTTTGTCTAAGAAGATGGGAGCGAATAGGTTAAGGATTATCGTGTAGTTATCGTAAAACTGCTCATCCTCGATGTTGATAATTTCATTTTTAATTCCCTGAGCCACCAGGTCGAGTAGCTCTTTGTATGCCGTGGCAGGATTTTTCTTATACGCGGACAGCATGGGCTTAACCCGTATGGGCGGGCCAAAACGGATATGCAGTGGACTGCCCACCCTGGAGTAGTGGGTATAATCGAGCCCCACGGGTACAACGTGGATATCAAGAGTCCCTTTGCAGGCTTCTTCGGCCTGAAAAGCGATGCGTGCAAGCCCTTTTTTTAGAGGTAACCTAAGCCGTTTCTTATCGCCGTGATTGCCCTCGGGCATTAGGCAAAGCCCGTTTTGGTTTTTTAGCACGTCCACCGTTTTGTTGAAAACCTCATCATTCTTATGAAGGCTGCCATACCCGTCACGGATACGGTAAACGGGCATAATCTTAAGGAATGTGAGTATTTTGCTTATCAGTGGTTTTTGAAAGATATCGGCACGGGCAAGAAAGACGGGCTGCCATGTTTTGACACTGAGAATAGCCAGGGCATCAATCAGAGCATTTTGATGATTTGGAGCAAAAATCACCGTTTTCCCTTTGGGAATGTTTTCCAAACCCGATATGGTTGTGGGGAAATAGAATCTGAAACAAAAATCAACGTAATACTTGAGAATCTGGTAAGTATTCGACCATTTCTCTATGTTCTCCCTCTTGGTTGGCATATTCTATTATTAAGGCTTATAAATAAATGAATCCGCTATTTACGACAAGGGTTTCTTCGACCAAATGCTCGAAATTATTAAACCGGAGATAATATGCCAAATGCCCCACCATGCAGCGATAAACGCCATGCCTCCAAGCCCGTTGAAAAGGTTCGGGTTGAAAATCAGCACAAGTCCCAACCCTGAGTTCTGTATTCCAGTTTCGATGGTTATAGTCCTTCTGTCGGGTCGTGGAAGGCCGAAAAGGGTACCTATGCTGAATCCCGTGAGAAGAGCAAGCAGATTGTGGGCCAATACTATAAGAAAGATAATGTGAATGTATTCGAGGAAAAAATTCACATTTGAAGCGAAAGCGGCAACCACAAACCCTATGAAGGCCAGGAATGAGAAAATGCGGAAGGGTTTGGTTATTTTAGCAGTGGTTTTGGGAAATTTATAGGCAAACAGTAAGCCAAGGATAACGGGTATTCCTAAAAGAATAAACACGGTTTTCATCATTTCCCAAGCATCGATGGATATGGGGATGACCATATTCGATGTCCCGGAATACAATTTGCCCCACAGGGCAAAATTGAGGGGCGTCATAAAAATGGCTACCATGGTTGCAATGGCTGTGAGAGAGACCGATAGCTCAACGTTGGCCTTGGCTATGGACGACATAAAGTTGGAAATATTGCCCCCGGGACATGCTGCCACTAAAATCATTCCCAATGCTACGCTGGGTGTTGGCTGGATGATTAGAACCAAAACAAAGGTCAGAGCGGGCAAAGCTACAAATTGTGAAATGAAACCAAGGATGGCCGATTTGGGTTTTACGAAAACTGCCTTGAACTCTTTCACCTTCATATTCAGCGCAACTCCAAACATGATGAACGCCAATGT
>JAKQEF010000009.1 GCA_029558675.1 Bacteroidota bacterium
GCCAATAAAGTTAATCAACATTATCATGCAGGTATGCATTATCGTTTTTCAAAAAGATGTCTCCATCCTCCTGATTTAACGTGTATCTCGAGATATTGGGCTTGTTGGAATAGTTCATGTCGGACAATTTCACATTCCTGCGAATGTACGCCGGTACACGCTCCATCTGGTCAAGGTACTCCTGCGAAGGCAAGGGCTGGGGTTCTGTCCGGGCAACGGTTTTTTCATCCTTTTTGTTACTCTCTACCTCGGGATTTACCGTTTTGACAACGAAATTGGTGCTGTTATCCTCCTTTCTGTCAGCAGGCGAGGGATGTTCGAAGAATATATCGGATGATGTCAAATCGAACTCTATGACCCTTTGCCGCCTATCGGCGGTGCCCCTTCCCCTGGACGATGATTCCGATTTATCCTTTACCGTAAAGATAGACTGCTGAATGACCCTATTCTGCGTTTTATCGCCATCGAGCGGAATGACATCCACCTTTCGGGTTTTCGAGTACAATTCGGGAATGCTGTTGGTCCCAAATCCTGTGGCAATTATGGTGACATTCAGGTTGCCCTCTAACCTTGGGTCGGTGCTATTGCCCCAAATCAGGTCGGCATCCTCACCGGCTGCCGTTTGAACGTAATCTATTATCTGACCTATCTCGTCCATGGTAATCTCCTCGTGACCAGAGGTAACATTGAGCAGTATATTCCTTGCTCCGGAGATGTCGTTGTTATTGAGCAGCGGCGATGAAAGGGCGTTCTGAACGGCTTTTATGGCCCGGTCTTCGCCACTGGCCATGGCCGAACCCATAATGGCAACACCGCTATCCACCATAACCGTTTCCACATCGGCAAAGTCAACGTTGATATATCCGTGGACTGTAATTATCTCGGCAATGCCCTTGGCAGCTATGGCCAACACATCGTCGGCCTTGGCAAATGCTTCAGAAACTTTAAGGTCGCCGTATATCTCTCTAATCTTTTCGTTGTTGATTACCAGCAACGAATCCACATGATTTTGCAACTCCTCAATTCCCTCCAAAGCCTGCTCAATCCTTCTTCTTCCCTCGTTGCGAAACGGAATGGTTACAATGGCTACCGTGAGAATACCCATTTCCTTAGCCGCTTTGGCTATTACAGGTGCTGCGCCGGTGCCGGTGCCTCCGCCCATTCCTGCGGTAACAAAAACCATTTTTGTTCCATCCTCCAACACGCTAACTACGTCCTGCAGATTTTCGATGGCTGCCTGTTTCCCGATTTCGGGCTTATTGCCGGCACCACGCCCTTCGGTGAGCGACGAACCCAGCTGGATTTTTGTGTCAACCATGCTGTTGGCCAATGCCTGTGCATCGGTATTGCAAACAACAAAATCGACATCCTTAATACCCAGGCGGTTCATGTGATTCACGGCGTTGTTACCGCCACCCCCCACGCCAACAACTTTAATTATTGATTTTTTTTGTGTTGGCAATTCAAATGGCATCAATTCGTCCATCATGGTTATAAGTTTTTTGTTAACAAGTATTTTTCTCAATCATCGTGTTCATGCTACATCTCTGCATCATTCTCCTCAAATATTGCCGTAAACTTGCGTTTGAACGATTCAATCATTCCCACCTTTTTAACCTCTCTCTTTATTTGCGTTTCGGTTTGAGGTGTTTCAACCTCTTCAAACTCGTTCTCGCTACCCCTTAACCTTTTTATGGTTTCAACCTGTTCAAAGCCTTTCAACAGCAGCCCAATGGAAGTAGAAAGTTCAGGCACATTGATATCTTCCGGTGTATCGGCCACCAGGTGTTCATTGGGATAGCCAATCCTCACATCGTATCCGGTTTTAAACTTAACGAGCTGTGGCAGATGCTTTAGCAGTGCACCACCGCCCGTTAGCACTATTCCCGCTCCCAACTTTTCGGCATACCCCGAGTTGTCAATCTCAAATGCTACCCTCTCAATTATCTCCTCCATCCGGCTTTGAATGATATATGCCAGATTTTTGAACGAAATCTCCTTCGGTTCGCGGCCGCTTATGCCCGGAATGGTTACTATTTTATCCTCGGGTGCAATATCGCCCAGCGCTGAGCCAAACTGCAGTTTAAGCGATTCTGCCTGACGAAGGAGTATTTGGCATCCTTCTTTTATATCATTGGTAATCATATTGCCACCGAATGGAATAACAGCAGTATGCCGAACGATACCATCGTAGAATATGGCCAAATCGGTAGTTCCTCCACCTATATCAATCAGGGCAACCCCCGCTTCCTTCTCGTCATCGGTAAGCACAGCCTCGGCCGAAGCCAATGGCTCAAGAATTAGATCGCTGGCCTTAAGTCCAACCCTTTCGATACACCTTTCGATGGTGCGTGCCGACATGGTTTTTCCGATGACTATATGGAAATTGGCCTCAAGCCTTTGCCCCGACATCCCAATGGGATTTTTTATGCCATTCTCGTTGTTCACTATAAAATTCTGAGGCAGCACATGAAGGATCTCCTCCCCTGGATCGATTGAGATTTTGTACATATCATCGATGAGCTTTTGCACATCCTCTGTACCAATCATCTCATCGGGGTTATCCCTTGTGATGTAGCCGCTGCTCCGTACACTGCGTATGTGCTGTCCCGCAATGCCAACGTAAACATCATCGAAAATTACCCCCGATTTCATCTTCACCTCTTCAATGGTGCTCTGGATGGACTTAACCGTCTCCTCGATGTTGAGTACCTCACCCCGTTTAATGCCTGTCGATTGCGCCGTACTGCAGCCGGTAATCTGCAACTTGCCATTGGGGTTCCGCTTTCCGATTATGGCAACCACTTTCGTTGTTCCCAAGTCGATTGCCGCTAAATAATTATTATTTCCCATAGTTATCTATTTTTTAGTACATACAATTTGATTGCTATATTTTAGGTTGATCTGCCTGTACTTATTCCATCCCTCTTCGGGTAATGCCGTTTCGTAGAACAATCTTAACTTTTTGAGCTTCAATTCGTAATCATCCAAACTTCCCATCAATATGGTGTGCGCCCCCACCCTGGGTATCAGCTCTATTCTCGAAGGGCTGTCAACGTATATTTGCGCTATTTGCGCATTCCAGAATTTATCACGGGTAACGTAGTTGGCAAACTCCAGTAATTTGCAAATTAAAGGGATGCTATTATTGGCTTCATCACACCATTCCGTTATTTTGACTTTTGAACTGACGGAAAAAGGTTCCACAATATTGCCATTGGCTACCAGTACATGGGCCGCAAAATTACCCGAGAGAGGCAAAACCTGCCCTTCGGAATCGATGTAATAGTTTTGTCCCTTGCTATTGATAATCCTTAATATGGGTTTACGCTGATTAATCTTAATGTTCAGCGTTCCATCAATTACGCTGTAAACCTCAGCATTTTTAACCGTTTGAAAGTTTCGCAACGCCTGCTCCAGCTCATACGTATTGATCATGTGCAATGGGATACCCACCAAATTTTTATGCTGCTTTGCTATCAAATTTTTCACATCCTGCTTGGTTATAAAAGCATTTTCCAAGCTATCGGAGATGTTTATGCTGATATCCGAGCACACCACCTGCTGGCTTCTGCTGCTGACGAATGATAGCGCCACTACCAGATAGGCAGCTACCAACAGCCATTTTATAACCCCCAAAACAAATCTGACCTGCTTCATTTTACACCCTCCTTCCTTTTCAGCATGCCAACAATATCGCCTGTTAACCTGTCGATATTGCCTGCCCCCAGAGTGATTAACACCTCCTGTTCCCTATTTTTCAACACCTCCACCAAATCCTCAGGTTTGCAAACCTGTTTCTCTTTAACCGTTGCTTTGCGCAGCAACATCTCTGAATCAACCCCCTCAATGGGAAGCTCCCTTGCCGGATAAATGGGTAGCAAGATCAACTCGTCGAGCCGGCTTAGGCTCTCTGAGAACTCATTGGCAAAATCCCTAGTGCGGGAATAGAGGTGAGGTTGAAATACTCCCGTAATTTTTCTATCGGGGTAAATTTCTCTCAGTGATCCAATTACCGCCTTTATTGCCGTTGGATGATGGGCATAGTCGTCAATATAAACCGTGTTTTTCCCCTTAAAGCGTAAATCAAAGCGGCGGGCAACGCCGGTAAACGATTTCAGCCCATCGCTAAGCGCATCCCGCGTAATGCCCCAAATAAGCGCTGCAGCCGAAGCTGCAATGGCATTTTCCACGTTATGCCTACCAAGAATTCCCAATTCAATGCTTTCGAAAATTCCGTAGGGAGTAACCAGATTGAATGAATAGAACCCGTTCTCATTATCCACCTCAACAGGGTAAAAATCTGCATCTCCATCTCCCGAATAGGAGTACACCGTAATGTTCTCCCTTTTCGAGGTCAGCCACTCCAATCCCTTTTTAACGATAAGCACTCCTCCCTGTGAAATTTTCTCCACAAAAGCCTCAAAAGCCTCTTTAACCCTGCCATAATTTTCGTATATGTCTAGGTGATCGGCCTCCACCGATGTTACCACTGCCAACTGCGGGGTTAGATTCAGAAAACTCCTGTCGTACTCATCGGCCTCCACCACCAAACGCCCTGCACCCTTGTCGCCCATCACCAGATTGCTTTTAAAATTTTTGGCTATCCCTCCCAAAAAGGCGTTGCATTTCTGTGGGGTATGGGTCAGCAAGTGGGCCAGCAATGACGAAGTGCTGGTTTTGCCGTGGGTGCCGACAACTGCTGCCGTGGCATATTCATCGGCAATCAAACCCAGGGCTTTCGCCCTCTTAATCAGCCTATACTTTTTCTCCGACAGGAATTTTAACTCCCGATGAGCTGCGGGGATGGCCGGCGTGTAGATTACCAGCGTTCCGTTGGGTTTATCCAGAAAATCTTTGGGTATCAGATTAATATCATCCTCAAAATGTACATTGATACCCTCCCCGGTAAGCTCTGATGTGAGGTTGGTGGGAGTGCTGTCGTATCCTGCCACGATTTTTCCCATGCGATTAAAATATCGGGCCAAAGCGCTCATGCCAATGCCGCCTATGCCAAGGAAATAGACCCGTTCAATATCGCTTAGTATCATGGCTGTATATCTGTTTTACCTTTGGCTATCTCCAATACTTTTCCTGCAATGGAGGCTGCAGCATCGGGCAGAGCCATTGTTTTAACATTGAGGGCCAACCCTTTCAACGCATCGGGATTATTAACCAGTTCCAATGCCTTGCTCACCAACCTGTCCGGCGCATCGCTGTCGGCCACGAGAGCAGCAGCTCCTTTTTTCACCAATGCATTGGCATTCTTGGTTTGATGGTCCTCTGCCACGTTGGGCGAAGGGACCAGTATGGCCGGCTTGCCCACAAGGCACAACTCCGAAATGGTGCAAGCCCCTGCTCTGGATATCACCAAATCGGCTGCTGCATAGGCCAGATCCATACGATTGATGAAATCGAACAACCTGACGTTTTTCAATTTTTTCAATGCCATTTCAGCCCTGATCCCATCGTAATAGAGCTTTCCTGTTTGCCATATCAGAATAATATCCTGTTGCTTTTCAATTTCCTCAACCCCTTTAAGGACACTTTGGTTGATGGTCCTTGCGCCAAGGCTTCCGCCCACCACCAGGATTACCCTGTTGCCTGCAGGGATTTCAAAAAATTTCATGGCTTCTTCAGTCTTGGGCTCCACGCTGTCAATTCCCTGCCTCACGGGGTTTCCCGTAATCACAATTTTGTTTGCCGGGAAATACTTATCCATACCCTCGTATGCCACGCATATAGCCTTGGCCCTTTTGGCCAATAACCTATTGGTGATGCCGGCATAGGAATTCTGCTCCTGTATCAGGGTAGGCACCCCTTTCCGTTGAGCCACCCGTAGGATTGGGCCGCTGGCATAGCCTCCCACTCCAACCACCACATCGGGTTTAAATTTGGCAACAATAGAAGAGGCCATTCTGGTGCTTCTCAGCAATTTAAAAACAAAGCTGATATTCTTCAGCGTCAGCTTACGCTGCAATCCCACCACGGGCAACCCGACTATCGGATAGCCTGAGGCCGGAACCTTCTCCATCTCCATCCTGCCCTCGGCGCCCACAAAAAGGATATCGACCCCGGGATTGATCTCCCTGAGCGCATTGGCTATGGATATGGCGGGGAAGATATGCCCGCCTGTACCTCCGCCACTAATTATCACCTTTAGGCTCTTCTTCTCCATCGAATAGCTCCTCTTTATTCTGACTTCTGCTTATGCTTAGTAATATTCCGAAAGAAACGCCCGAAAACAGCAGGGAAGTTCCACCCATGCTCACCAAGGGGAGTGTTTGCCCGGTAACGGGAATCAGGTTAACGGCCACGGCCATGTTAACCATTGCCTGCATCACAATGGACAGGGTTAAGCCAACGGCTAAAAAGGCGGGGAATGTCCTTTTTGCCTTTTTGACAATCAGTCCTGCCCGATAAAGTAAAATAAGGTATAGAAACAGCACCACAAACCCACCCATTATTCCATATTCCTCAACGATAATGGCATAGATAAAATCGGAGTAGGGATGTGGCAGGAAGTTCCTCTGGGTACTATTCCCCGGGCCCTTGCCTATCAACCCTCCGGTAGCAATGGCAATCTTGGATTGCTGCGATTGGTAGTTCTCGCCTCCCTCGGACTTCGCAAAATTTTCTATCCTGTTTTTCCATGTTTGCACCCTGTTCAGGGTGTTCGTATTTAGAGCAATAAACACAAAAATTCCAACTATCGCAATGGCTATAAAAGAAAAACCGAATAGCTGTTTCATACTGGTTCGCCCAATGAAAAGCATAATCCAGCAAATGATTGCCAGCATGAATGCAGTTGAAAAGTTTGCAGGTAGAATGAGAACACAAACAACCACAATGGGGATAACAAGGGGAAGAAATGTTTTTTTGAAATCATTCATATCGTTCTGCCTCAGCGAAAGGACACGGGCAACATATATTATCAGAGCAAGTTTGGCAAAATCGGATGTTTGAATGGTTACCCCCAAACCCGGCAATTCCAGCCATCGGGCAGCCTGATTGATGGAAGTACCGAAGAACAGCGTTACTATCAAAAGGGGTATGGCAATGTATAGAAAAATGGGGGATAGCGGAGAGTAAACCCTGTAGTGAACAAGGTGGGTGAGAAAAACAATGGCCAACCCTGCTATAAGAAAACTCAACTGCCTGATAAAATAGTAGGCGGTATTCCCTCCCTGAAAACGATATGCCAGCGATCCGGTAGAACTGTAAACGGCCAATAGCGAGAAGATTGACAGCAGCACCACTATCAACCATATCACCCTATCGCCTTTGAAATACCTGCTAAAAAAGTTCCCCATTCGTTTAAAAGTTTAATTATAAATTTCTTACTGCCTGCTTGAACTGCCTTCCTCTATCCTCATAATTTTCAAACAGGTCAAAGCTGGCACATGCAGGCGATAGTAACACTGTATCGCCCGGTTCCGAAAGCCTGTAGGCATAGGCAACAGCTTCTTGAGCCGACCTAACGTCCACTATTACCGGCACCTTATCGGAGAAAGCCATGTGCAGCTTTGCATTATCTACTCCCAAGCAGATCAACGCTTTTACTTTATCTCTCACCAGGTGGAAAAGTTCCGTATAGTCATTGCCTTTGTCTGTTCCTCCGGCAATCCATACCACAGGCGTGTCCATGCACTCGAGGGCATACCAGGTTGAGTTTACGTTGGTGGCCTTAGAGTCGTTGATGTACTGTACGCCACGAACCTTGAGAAACCGTTCGAGCCTGTGCTCAACCCCCTGAAAGTCGGATAGGCTCTCGCGGATTACATCCTTACGGATATGCAAAGCATGACCGGCAATACCTGCCGCCATGGAGTTGTAAACATTGTGGCGCCCTTTGAGCGCCAAGTCGTTGATTGACATGCTGAAATCGCTATCGTTATAGTTTACAAACATTGAATTGTCTCTCCGAAAAGCCGTTTGCCCCTCCTCCCTCTGCTGCGAAAAGGGTAAAAGCTGCGCTTTGAACACTATCTGATTCACACGATCCATGGTAACCTCATCGTCGGAACAAAAAATGAAATACTCATCCTCGGATAGGTTTTTCGTTATCCTGAATTTTGAATTGACATAGTTCTCCATCTTATAGTCGTACCTATCGAGATGGTCGGGTGAAATGTTCAGCAGAATGGCTATATCGGGCTTAAAGGAGTGTACGCCATCGAGCTGAAAACTGCTTAGCTCGATTACGTAGTAATCGAACTCATGCTCGGCCACCTGTAAGGCAAAGCTGTTCCCAACATTACCTGCCAACCCCACATTAAGCCCCGCCTTCCTCATCATATGGTAAATAAGGGTTGTCGTGGTGGTTTTGCCATTGCTTCCGGTTATGCAAATCTTGTACGCATTGGTATAACGCCCTGCAAATTCAATTTCAGAAATAACAGGGATACCCTTCTTAAGAATTTCCTGAACTACAGGCACTCTATCGGGGATCCCGGGCGATTTCACCACTTCATCGGCCGTAAGGATGAGTTCGAGGTTATGACTATTCTCTTCCCATGCAATACTATACTTTCGGAGCATTTCCTTATACTTAGCCTTGATACTGCCTGCATCGGAAAGAAAAACATCAAAGCCTTTCTTAGTGGCCAATATGGCAGCACCAACTCCGCTTTCGCCTCCGCCCAGCACCACAATCCGCTTTTCTTTCCTTTGCTTTTCCATGGTTAACGTATTTTAAGGGTTACTACGGCAATCACAGCCAGCATAACAGCAACAATCCAAAACCTAATAACTATTTTGGGTTCAGGGAATCCCTTCTTCTGATAATGATGGTGAAGCGGTGCCATGAGGAACACTCTCCTGCCCTCTCCGTATTTTCTTTTTGTCCGTTTGAAATGGCTTACCTGTATCATCACGGAAAGAGTTTCCACAAAGAAAATCCCGCACAGAATGGGGATTAGCAGCTCCTTACGGATTAGGATAGCGAAAACGGCAATGATTCCCCCAATGGCTAAACTTCCGGTATCTCCCATGAATACTTGAGCAGGGAAACTGTTGTACCACAGAAATCCTATGGCAGCACCAATGAATGCACTCATGAATACCACCAACTCGCCGGTATAGGGGATGTACATGATATTAAGGTAATCGGCATAAATGACGTTACCCGAGAGGTATGCAAAAATGCCGAGGGTCGTTCCGATAATTGCACTCACCCCCGTTGATAATCCATCCAGACCATCGGTAAGGTTAGCACCATTGGAAACAGCGGTAACGATAAAAATTACAACGATAACAAAAACGACCCAGGCAAGTTTCTGCGCCCATTCACCCTTAGCCGGAATAAGGTATGCGTAGTCAAACTCATTGTTCTTTAGAAAGGGAATGGTCGTTTTAGTTGTTTTCTGGTTGGGGGTTAGGGTGTACTGCTGCCGGGCGGTTGGGGCTGTGCCTTCAACTATTTCGGTACTCTCGGAAAGTTGGCTCTTTAAAACCTTCTCCCGCACTACGATATCGGGGCTCAGGTACATGGTAAGGCCTACGAACAGTCCAAGCGTAACCTGTCCCAAAATCTTGAATCGCCCCGACAGGCCCTTCTTGTCTTTCAAAAATACTTTAATATAATCGTCGGCAAAACCAAACAGACCCAGCCAGACGGTAGTAACCAGCATCACTATTACGTAGATATTCTTCAAATGGCCAAACAAGATAACGGGGATAATAATTGAGAGAATGATGATAATTCCCCCCATGGTGGGCGTTCCCTTCTTTTGCATTTGCCCTTCCAGTCCAAGGTTCCTCACCTCCTCCCCTATCTGCTTAACCTGCAAAAACTTAATAATTCGCTTGCCGATAAGCAGCGATATGAATAACGACGTTATCAGCGCTAATCCCGACCTGAACGATATGTATTGAAACATTCCCGTTCCGGGCATATTGATACGTTCCAGCAAATCAACCAAGTAGTAAATCATGCTTTAAGGGATTTAAATATTTCAGTTACCTCCTCCTTGTCGTCAAAATGGTGCCTAATACCCTTGACCTCCTGATACGTTTCGTGACCCTTCCCGGCAATCAACACAATATCTCCCGGGGTGGCCAGCAGGCAAGCCGTTCGGATTGCCTCTCTCCTATCGACGATGGAAAGCACTTTCCCAACCTGCGATGCAGCAACTCCCTGTTTCATATCGTTAATAATGTCCGAAGGTTCTTCATTTCGGGGGTTATCGGACGTAAGGATTACCATATCGCTTCCCTGAACCGCAACCTGGGCCATTACAGGGCGCTTGGTTTTATCCCTGTTGCCACCGGCGCCAACAACAGTAATCAGCCTTTGCCCCTCCTGTCTGATTTTTGTAATGGTCGAAATAACATTGTCCAAGGCATCGGGAGTGTGAGCATAGTCAACCACTGCCACAACCCCATTATCGGCAGCCAAATGCTCAAACCGCCCCCGTACAGGTTCCATGGCACTCAATGCTGTAAGGGTTGGCTGTTTTTCGAATCCAAGCAGATTTGCTACCGCGTATGCGGCTAATAAATTGTAGGCATTAAACCCGCCTATCAGGCGGCACCAAAGTTCTGTATTATCAATGCTTAGCAACATTCCGTTCATCTGCTGTTCAATTACCTTACAACGAAAATCGGCCATGCTGCGAAGAGAATATGTGTAAACCCGTGCATTTGTATTCTGTACCATGACCCTGCCATTGCGGTCGTCGATATTGGTTAGTGCAAATGCTTCAGGGGGCAACGTGTCAAAAAACATCTTTTTGGCAGTGATATACTCGCTGAAAGTATTGTGGTAATCTAAATGGTCGTGTGTAATGTTGCTAAACAGGCCTCCGGCGAAATGTACCCCTTCAACCCTCTTCTGCACTATGGCATGCGAACTCACCTCCATGAAACAGTGGGTACACCCGCTGTCAACCATTTTCCTGAACAAGCGGCTTAACTCAATGGCATCGGGGGTTGTATGAGTAGCAGGAATAGGATCGTTGCCTATATAATTGCTCACCGTGGAAATGAGCCCGGCTTTTCCACCCATCATGTTAATCAACCTATAGAGTAGGGTAACAGTAGTTGTTTTGCCGTTAGTACCGGTGATGCCCACTACCTTGAGGGCTTTTGAGGGGAAATCGAAATAGGCCGAAGCCATTTCTCCCAGAGTGGCTGAGGTGTCTGCAACTTTCACATAGACTATTTCGGGTGAAATGGTGGCCGGGAATCTTTCGCAAACAACCGCCACGGCTCCACGCTCCATGGCCTGGGCAATAAAATCATGACCATCTGCCTGAGTGCCTTTTATGGCTATGTATAGGTTTCCCTTCTCAATGCGCCTTGAGTCAAAGGACAGATTATTGATCGGGGTATCCAAACTTCCCTTAACTTCAATAATCCGATTGGAAGGTACTATGTTCAAAAGTTTTCTCATCATCCCATGCTCATTTCCAAAACAACATTTTCGCCCCTCCTCACCCTGGTACCGGGCTGAATGGATTGCCTCCTTACGGTTCCCCTTCCGTTCACCACCACCTTTAGACCGACGTTCTCCAGAAGAAATATGGCGTCCTTCAGGCACATACCCACAACATCAGGCGTTAGATTATCGATCACCTCTTTCTCTACAATATCAATCACTCCTTCACCCCTGCGCGTGCTAACCCACTCCACATCGGTTGCCATATCATCGGAAGGAATTTTCAATGACTTGAATACGGTGAGCAACTCGGGCTTAAAACCATTTTTCGATTCGGGCAATTCTGCCAATTGAGGACTCCGGCTCACTTCGGGAAACCACTGTGGGGACGTGGAGTAAACTTTATCGGCAATCTCCTTGAATATCGGACCGGCTACCACGTTCCCGTAGTACACGTTTCTTGAGGGTGAGTTAACCACCACAATACAGGAGAATTTTGGGTCTTCGGCGGGGAAATACCCAACGAAAGATGCCTGATGGCTCACCCCCGAATCGCCTCTATAGCCCGAAACACCCCTTGCAATCTGAGCCGTTCCTGTTTTACCTGCTATCTTATAATTGCTGTTACGCAAGTTTTTGGCTGTACCATTCTCCACCACCCCCTCCAACACCTCCCGGATATCTCGTAGTGTTCTTTTCGAGCAGATTGAGGGGTTGATTACCTCGGTTCGGAATGTTTGTTCCGTTTGTCCATGCCTACGAATGGAGTGTACAAACCTGGGTTTCACCATCTTGCCATTATTTGCAATGGCATTGTAAAAAGTAAGTATTTGAAGAGGCGTTAATTTGACTTCGTAACCTATGCTCATCATCTGAAGCGATATCCCCGACCATAGCTTATCGCCGGGATACTTGATGTATGGCGCAGCCTCTCCTTTTATGGAAATATTAAGGGGTTGGTTTAAGTTCATGGAGTAAAGCCTGTCTATATAGTGCTTCTCCTTGTCCTTATAGTACTTGGTAACCATTTCCGTCATGGCCACGTTGGAAGAGTATTCAAATGCCTCCTTTACAGATATTTTCCCATAACCCCCTTCTTTGGTATCCGTTATCAGCTTGTCAAAATATTGCATCTGCCCTTTTCGGGTGTCGATGGTATCGGTAATGGAAACATAGCCATCCTCAAGCAGAGCGATTAGCAATGCCAGTTTAAAGGTTGAACCCGGTTCGGCACCTTCACCTATGGCATAGTTAAAAGCCTCGGTAAATGTACCATCGCTGTTTCTGCGAAGATTGGCTATGGCCTTGACCTCACCGGTTTTAACCTCCATCAACACCACTGAGCCGTGCTCAGCATCGTGCTTGGCAAGCTGTTTTCGCAGTGCCTTCTCGGCCACATCCTGCAGGGTAACATCGAGGGTGGTGATAACATCCATCCCATCCTCGGGCTCTACCTGCATCGAACTGCTTACCTCAACCCACGCATTACCCGATGTCCGTTGCCTTAGGCTAAGTCCGGCCTTACCCCTCAAAACATGGTCATACGCTCCTTCAACTCCCACGGCCGCTCCATCCTCATTCACCATACCTATGGTTCGCGATGCCAAGCTTGCATGCGGCTTAATCCTTCTGTTCACCTGTACTGGTATGAATCCTCCGCTATTGGCGCTAAGTCTAATAATGGGGAACTTACTTATCTCTTTCAACTCCAGGTAGTTTACCTGCCTTGGAGCCACCATGTAATACCTGTTATTCTTTTCAAATTTCCTTGCATTGGTCAACCGCGATTTGTAGGTATACCGCGATTTATCGCCAAAGAAATCGGACAGTGATATGGCCAATGAATCAATGTTGGCATTAAACAGCTCGTCGGTTAGCCCTGCAGCACGCAAATCCATCCTGATTTCGAAATAGGGAACCGATGTGGCCAGCAATCTGCCATCAATGGCACAGATATCCCCCCGGTTTGGCTCAATGGTAATGTCCTTATAGGTTATTGTCTTTGCCAACGAACGCAACCGGTTCCCCTCAACCAGCTGAATGTGCAGAATTTTACCCAGAATAGCCAATCCCAATAGGATGAACAGCACGTACACAAGGCCAAACCTGAATAGTATTTCTCGCTTAACCGACATCTCTTCTTCGATTACAGTTTTGCTTTAATTTTTTTTGGCGGTACAACCGACTCCTCTAAGCCCAACCCTTTCTCCTCAACAAGGCGCGAAACCTGACTCTGTGTGCTGATGAACATAAGTTGCGATGCCGTTGTAATGGATTCGGCCCTGAGGTTTTTTACCTCAACCTGAAGCGTTTGCACCTCTTTGACCAACTTTTCATACCGATACCGATTGGCAATGTAGGTTATGGCCAAAAAGGCCAGGAAAAAGATGTACGGTATTTGACTCGTCACCGATTCCCTGTTCAGCACATTCCCGTTGAGGATATTTCTAATGACATTCGTCCTTTTTCCATCCTTCCTGCCGGAAGTGGCGTCAACAAATTCAACCGTTTTTTCCTGTTCGCTCATCACACTTTCTCTCCTATTCTTAACTTGGCACTTCTTGCCCTCGGGTTTTCTTCTATCTCCGCATCCGATGGCACTATTACCTTCCGGTTCACCAGCCTGAAAGGAGAGGTTACATTTCCGTAGAAGTCTTTGCTTACCTCCCCTTCAAAATTCCCCGATTTAAAAAAATTCTTTACCAACCTATCCTCCAGCGAATGGTACGATATCACCACAAATCGTCCTCCGGGAACCAGCATATCGGCTGCCTGACCTATCATTCGCTGTAGCGATTCTATCTCCCGGTTAACCTCTATTCTGATGGCCTGAAAAAATTTTGATAGTTCCTTGTTTAAAGTTTTCACAGGGAAAAGCGGGCTAACCAAATCCCTTAGCTGCTGTACCGTTTCTATGGGTTTTCTTTCCCTTTCCCTGCATATCACCCCAACCACCTTTTTGGCATTGGGCACCTCGCCATACTGTTCCAAAATTTCCTTCAGCCTTTCAGGCTGATAAGAGTTTACCACCTCAGCAGCCGTTAATTGCGCACTCCTGTTCATCCGCATATCCAAAGGGCCATCCGTGCGGTACGAAAAGCCACGGTCGGGCGAATCGAAGTGATGCGATGATACCCCAAGATCAGCCAAAATCCCATCCACCTGAACTACACCTAAATACCTAAGGTAGTTGTACAAATATTTGAAATTCGCATGTACCAGTTTAAACCTGAGATCGTCTATCCTATTTGTAAGTGCCTCTTTGTCCTGATCAAAAGCAATCAACCTGCCTTTAGAAGACAGGTTTCGGATTATCGCACGCGAATGGCCGCCTCCGCCAAAAGTCAAGTCGATGTAAATGCCTTTGGGTTTAATGCGTAAACCCTCTATACTCTCAGCCAAAAGCACAGGCACATGGTAGGCCATTACTCACCGCTTAAAGGAGATGAACCCAAAATCTTTTCTGCCAGCTGGGCAAACTGCTGCTCATCGAATTGGTGAGCATCGTATCGCTCTTTTGCCCATATTTCAATTCTACTATCCTGCCCCGTTAGCACCAGATCCCTAATGGCACCGATCATCTCAAGCATACGCTTGGGAAAAAGGAGTCGCCCGTTGGCGTCGAGGAGCAACTCTACCGTTCCCCGATAGAATTCTCTCAAAAACTGATTGTGCTCCCTGTTATAGGGATTGGTGTTCCTTCGAATCAGCTCATTCTGCCTATTCCACTCTTCAATAGTGTAGATCACCAGACAATTTTCGAATATGTCTTTCTTTAGCACATAGCGATCAGGTGAGGCAGATTTGCTCTGCTTCCTGAAGGCCGAAGGGAAAAGCATCCTCCCCTTGTCATCAACCCTGCAAACGTAATCTCCAATGAATGAGGTAACCATGCTTAAAAATTTCAAAAAGTAAATTTAAATCAAATTTTTCCATTTTCAACCACTTTCTCCCACTTTTTCCCACTTTGTTAATAACTTTTTTGTTTCTTGCCAGAAAAGGGCATAGAGTAAAGGGGGAGAGAAAGATTTTTACGATGTGCAAAGACCTTACATTCAGTCAATTAATTAACTTAATCGGAATCAACCGATGACTAACCAATATTTATGTGGCAAACGATGATTTGCTACGGGTAAAAAGTACTTTTGTAGTAAGTATTTCTGCCTACCATGATTTTTGATGGAACCAAATTGTAGCTTATATTTGCAGAAAGCCTTAGTACAATCGTTAACTCAAAACGAGGATGTGGTATGGTTTTTAAAACGATGGTCTTCATTACAATAGTTTTGCACATCATTGCAACTGTTGTTTCATTGAGGCTTACCCGCCGCACAAAGTACAATGTTTCGTGGGTTCTCATAACCATCGGCTTTGCCATCCTTTTATCCAGGCGCATTATAGAAGCACTTCCTTTCCTCATCGAATTCGACCCTGTAGAGTACAGAATGGCCTATGTTTGGCTGGGCATATTCTCTTCGCTTTGCCTTGCCGTAGGGCTGATTCTGGTTGGCCGAATATTCAAATACATGGAAAGGATGGAAACCGAAAAGCGCGAGACGGAAAAGAAGTTTCTGGCTGTAACCATTCAGGCCGAGGAGAGAGAACGCTCCAGAATATCGAAAGACATTCACGACGGGCTGGGGCCACTGCTTTCCACCATTAAAATGTCCATTTCGGCACTTAAAAAGGGATGGGACAAACCAAATGCCGCGAAAATACTTGACAACGTTGATGTTATTACCAACGAGGCCATTAAATCAATCAAGGATATTTCGGATAACCTAAGCCCTCATGTTATAGAAAACTTTGGTTTGGTAAAAGCTTTGAACAACTTTATTCAAAAAATAAACGCCACCAAAACCATTAAAATACACTTCGCCGATAAGCTGAATAACTACAGACCACACAACGATATTGAGATTGTGCTTTACCGCGTGATTTGCGAACTGATTAGCAATACGGTGAAGCACGCTGAGGCCAAGAATATTTACATTGCTCTCAATCATGACGGGAAAAGTATGTACATGGATTATCAGGATGATGGTGTAGGTTTCGAAGTGGATTCGCTGTTTAAGCCACAGGCTAAAGGGATGGGCTACTACAGCATTTTCTCAAGGATTAAATCCATTAACGGGGAGGTAGTTACCAACTCTTCCAGCGAAAAAGGCACGCGGATAATAATTTCCATTCCTCTATAAGCATGAAAAACGAGAAGAAAATAAATATTGCCATCGTTGATGACCATGCCCTTTTTCGCAATGGATTGAAATTGCTCATCAATTCCCACGAATCATTCAATGTGATAGCCGAGGCTTCCAATGGCATTGAATTTATTAAAACACTGGATGTTATACCCATTGACATTGCACTTATGGACATCTCCATGCCCGAAATGGACGGCGTTGAAACTACTCGGATTGCACTGAGCAAGCATCCTGATTTAAAAGTCATTGCCCTATCCATGTATGGCGACGAGAGCTATTACTTCAAAATGCTTGAAGCGGGAGCATGCGGATTTCTCCTTAAGGAGTCAGATATAGACGAGGTGTTCGTTGCCCTGTCAAGCGTTATGGAAGGGAAAAGCTATTTCTCCCAGATGTTGCTTCAAAATCTCATTAACCTTATTAAAAACAGCCCACAAAAGCCCGACAAAACAGACGATCTTTCCGAACGTGAAATTGATATTATCTCATTGGTTTGCCGTGGAAACTCCAATTCCGAGATTGCCGAGAAACTTTCGCTGAGCAAAAGGACAGTGGAAAAGCACCGCTCGAATATCCTTTTCAAAACCAACTCGAAGAATACTGCGGCACTTGTTGTATATGCCATTAAAAATGGCATTGTTGAGATATAAGCATCGGCTGTCAGGCACTTCTCAACCAACGGGGTCCACGCCTTTACCCCTCCACAGCTTTCCAAAGCTGTTTCTCAATCAATTGCTTATCATATGGTTTGCAATCCTCTATTCCGCTTACATGATCGGTGGTGTATATCATCTGCTCTAAAAAATCGGGAGCACGGTTGGTCCCTTCACCTGTATTTACCAGAACCGTTTCGTTGTTGCTAATCTTACCCTCCTTAAGCGCTTTAAAGAATCCTGCCATACAAACTGCTGAAGCCGGACCCAACAGCACTTTTCTTTCGAAAGCCACTAATCGGGCAAAATCCACCAGCTTATTCTCACTAATTCTCAGAAACGTTCCACCGGTTTGCCTTACCAGCCTGGCAATCAATGGATATGTAGCCGGATGGCCTGTGGCCAATGTGGGGACTTCCGTTTGTGGCGATTTTAGTATGGGGTAATCCTTTTCAAACCCTTCGGGGAAATTGTTGCGTTCGGCATTCTCCCATGCTCGCACCATGGGATCGCACTTATCGGGTTGCACCATAATCATTCTGGGGTTTTTTACCTGTGGGAAAGCATTGACAATCTCCCTCACCCCCTTATCGATGGCAATGGGGCCCGTGCCACCACTGACTGCCTGAATGTAAACATCAGGCGTTTTTTTCATTATTCGGAGCCATTCAAAAACCATGGTTTTTTTGGCTTCAACCCGTATGGGATCAATATTCCCCGATGAGATGAGTATGTTGTTTTGCTTCGCAAACTCGGCCGCAACCTCTTTGGCCCGGGCATAGTCACCCTTTATTCTGTAAACCTTCTGGGAAAAGGCGCTTATCACTGCTTCCGACGCTTTAAGGGCATTGTCGGGGATAAAAACCGAACAAAGTATCCCACCAAGAGCCAGGTATTTACTATACGAAGTTGCAGTATTTCCTGTTGAAGCCACTATGTAATGCTTAATACCCTCCTCCCTGAATAAGCTGGCAGCCAACGAGGCCGCAACATCCTTAAATGTACCGGTTCCGCCATTCAGGTCGTTCCTGTAGACCCACACCTCGCAGTTCAAACCATAGTGTTTTTTTGTAAACTCTTCAAGGAAACCCCACCTTTCCAGTGGTATAGCCCCCTCATTGCATGAAATAATATTTTTTCTATCGGATAGGGGTAAATAGTCGAAATAGTGCCAAAAGCTCTCAGGATTCCCTGCAAGTAATGCTGATAGCTTACCATAATCACTGCTATACCACACCTCCGAATGTTTGCTTCCACATTCAGGGCATTGCTGATTTTGCCGAAACCACTGCGCAAAATGGGGGGTTATGCGCTTACAATTGGTACACTCAAGGTAATACTTTGAATTTTGCATGATGCAAGTTGTTAGTATTCAGGTTTTATCTTTTTAATTAACTACGGCTCAAGGAACGGGTATCTTAAATTACAAAAATGTTAGACAACCCTCATGTTCTGCATCTCATATGCATCGTAAAACCCCGACATCAGCTTATCTTTCACCTCGCTAAATACTTTGATGGTGCGTTCAACATCTTCCAGCGTATGGGCAGCCGTCGGGATAAGGCGCAACATGATAACCTCCTTGGGAACAACAGGATATACAACGATAGAGCAAAAAATATTGTAATTCTCCCGCAAATCGACTACAATGTTAGTTCCCTGATCGACGGTGCCATTAAAGAAGACCGGAGTTACAGGAGAATTCGTATTACCAATATTGAACCCATTCTTTCTTAATCCATTTTGCAGTGCTCTGGTTATTTCCCATAGCTTTGCCTTATATTGCGGTTTGGTTTTCAACAGTTCCAACCGTTTCAATGCCCCAAAGACCATGGGCATTGGCAGCGATTTGGCAAATATTTGCGAACGCATATTGTACTTAAGGTAGGCAATGATTTCCTCTTCGGCAGCCACAAAAGCTCCGATTCCGGCCATGCTTTTGGCAAATGTTGCGAAAAACACGTCTATTTGATCCTGCGCCTCCAAATGCTCTCCCGTTCCTGCCCCGGTTTTCCCCATGGTACCAAATCCGTGAGCATCGTCAACAAGCAAGCGAAATTTAAAATCCCTTTTCATGGCCACGATCTCATCCAGCTTTCCCAAATCACCGGCCATGCCAAAAACACCTTCGGTTATTACCAATACTCCGCCATTCTGCTTTTCTGCCAAAGCAGTTGCCCTTTGCAACTGCTTTCTAAGGCCTTCCATGTCGTTGTGCGGAAATACAAACCTTTTGCCCATGTGGAGTCTAAGGCCATCGAGGATACAGGCATGCGATTCGGAATCGTAAACGGCAACATCGTTTCGGGTCATCAATGAGTCGATTATGGAAACCATTCCCTGGTACCCGTAGTTTAAGAGGTAGGCAGCCGGCTTGCTGACAAATGCGGCCAGCTCGTTTTCGAGCTGTTTGTGGTATTTGGTCTGCCCTGACATCATGCGGGCACCCATGGGGTATGCCATTCCATATTTTGCAGCAGCCTCGGCGTCGGCTTTTCTTACTTCAGGGTCGTTGGCAAGCCCCAGATAATTATTCAAACTCCATGTCAGTACCTCTTTCCCCCTAAACATCATTTTGGGAGCAATTTCTCCCTCCAATTCGGGGAACATAAAATAGCCTTCGGCTTTCTCCTGATACTTTCCAAGAGGTCCTCTGGCCTTTTTAAGCCTGTCAAAAATATCTTCCATTTCTTTAGAGCAAATGATTAGTTGTTATTAAATGAGTTGAATGGTGGTATTTTAAAATCAAACGAGTTGAAGTTCTTCTTTCCTGACCGGTCGCTTTTTGCTGGCAATTACCTTGAGATTTCCGGCAACTATCTCGGCTATGTCCATCACCCGGGCCTTATTGCCATGCACAAACGATTTTTTACACAGGGGGCAGGCCGTAACCAGCACATCAGGTTTATCTTTTGTAAGTTCACCAAGAGCATGATCCCGAATCTTCAGTTGCAACCTCAGGTCGAGTATGGCATCGGATAGGCTCCCGCCGCAGCAAAGACTATTCTCTTTTTCGTAGTTTGATTCAATGAGGGAGAAATTTCTCAGGATGTTTCGGGGTTGTTCGTAGATATTCGCTCCTCTTCCCAATTCACAAGGATCGTGGTAAACCACGGTAACATTCGAAGCGTTCAAAGTAATCCGTCCGTCGGCTAACAGCCCCTCAATATATTCGGTGTGGTGCATTACCGGTAGGTTAAGGTTGTACTCCTCTCTGAACGATTTATAGCAAATAGGACAAGAAGTTACAAGCAGTTTTGCCCTGGCTGAGTTGATTATCCTCGAATTTTTGATAACAAGGTTTTTCGACTGCTGAATGAAACCCTGCTGCCTGAGCGGTCGTCCGCAGCATACCCCTTTGTCCTCATCCATAAACCAGTAGTTCACGCCGGCCGCCTCAAATATTTTTTTCATCGAGATGATTATACTTGGCGTTAGGTGAGTCATACACCCTGCATAATAAATCACATCTACACCTGCCTTGCTTTCAACGGGTTCGGTGTACTCATAGTAGAATTTCCCGGGAATCTCCTGCTTATTTCTGAACTGCTGCCTCACTAACGTAAGCTCGAGGCCAACCGGGCACTCATTTGAGCATCTGCCGCACATCAAGCAGTTATTAACAACCTCATCGCTTAGGGTTTTATACCGTGCATCGCGAACGAAATAGACAGATTGGACGTTGCTGATACCGGCAGCAAAATTTAGCTGGCAGGCATCTATACAAATTCCACACCTTGAGCATGAGTTCAACTGGATATCGGTGTACCCCGATAGCTGCTCGCCTGTGTCGGCTCCCCAATTCCGAAGGAATATTAAGACTACTTCCGTTGGGATATGCATATACCTTGAATAGGGCAAGGCCACAAAAAAGACGAAAAGGGAAATGGAGTAAGCCCACCATAACGGCAGTTCAGCGTATGGGGCAATGGTCGAAGGGATTAAATGACCTACCGAATTGGTTAAAAATCCGCCATTACCATGTAACGATGCTGTTGTGGACTCGGCCATAAGCCTTAGCGGAAAGATAAACCAAAGCGATGACAGGGCGATTCTGTCGAATCGGCTATGTTTTGTTGTTTTTCGCATCCCCAGCAATGACGATTTAACCCGTTTGATAATGGCCAGTGCAAGGCCAGAGAGTATGATGAGGAGCAAGAAATCCATGGTAAATGTGAGCATTTCACTATGCGAAAAAGCATGACCATCAACGGCAAAGAAGTTGAAGAAAATGCCCAGCCAAGGAGGCTCAAAAAAGGTTCCCGCATACAGCGACGCCTTTATTTTTCCAACAACGATAAGCAAAAACCATCCGAATGCCAGACTCATGTGCATATAGCCAAGAACAGGGTTCTTCCTGTATATATTACGGTGAACCAGGGCCTCTCTGAAAATCTCTCCGATGGCACGAATGGTTTTAAAGCTAAAAATGTTCTGCTTAACCATAAATTTCTGTTTCCTGTCCAAAGCAGCAATCCAAGCGTAAAACTTGTAGAACACCACGCCGAAAAGGAACAGGGCCCCGACGGTAAACGGGATGACAAATGGATGATAGTTCATCATTTTATGCTTTTATAGTTAAGATTTTCCAGTATAATCCTCATGTTATAAATAATCGCACGGGTATTAACCCCCCTGTTGCAGACAAGCCTGCATTTACCGCAAAGCATACATTTATCCAGTTCCTCTGCCAACCCTTCAAATTGTCCGCGACGAAAGAGCAGGTGCACCTTCCGAAAGTTGAAATCGGTATGATTCCGCGCAGTGCAGGTTGCGGTGCAAGCCCCGCACATTAGGCATAGTTTTGCCGATGGGACTTTCTCCACCACCCTTCGATATGCCGAGAGGTCAGATTTATCCAAATCAATGGTACGCGATTGCGATATCGAAAATCCTAAATCCTTCATTGTGACAAGCTCTTTAGGTACAGATCTATCTCTAATGCCGCAGCGCGTGCATCGGCCATGGTTTCGGGAACGGTCAGCGGCCTTTTACAAGTCCCTGCCAAAAAGAAACCCCGGTGCTTTGTTTTATTATCTGCTGTATGCAGGCTTATGCTTTTTGAAAAGTTGTATTCACCATTCACACCTACCTGTTCACCAATCCGTGCAGTGCCCTCAGAGGCTTCAATACCTATCATCAGCACCAAAAGGTCCACCGTCATTTTCAATGGAGTTTGGCTAAGGGTATCTTCGCATTTAACCTGCAAACGGTTGTCGAAGGTGGGAGCAACCTCTGAAATTCGGCCTCTTATATAGTTCACGTCGAAATCCTCCTGCGATTTGCGGTAAAGCTCTTCATAGAATTGTCCCGACATGCGGATATCCATGTAGAAGCAGTAGGCCTCAACTTCAGGAAGTTGTTTTTTTGCCTCAATGGATAGTTTCACGGCATTTATACAACAAACTCTTGAGCAGTAGTGATTTCCTACTTTTTCATCGCGCGAACCTACACAGTTCAGAAAGGCTATGCGGCGTGGTTTTTCTCCGTTGGCTGTCTGTATTTTTCCTACTTTCAGCATCTCTTCAAACTCCACCGAAGTGATAACGCCCTTGTAAATTCCATACCCCAACTCCTCCTTGTATCTGGCATCGAAAGTTTTGAATCCGCTAGCAAGCAGCACCGCCGGGGCGATAAAATCCAATCCATTTATGGTTTGCACACGCCAAAAGTCGTTCTCCCTTGACACCTGTGTTACTTCCGCATTATTGTAAAGGGTGATATTGCCATGCTTTGTTTTCTGCAACAGGGAACTTCTGATTTCCGAAGCATCCTGAAAATTCGGAAAAAGAGTGTAGGCGGTTTGCATATGGCCAAAAATCTCTTCCTCTTTTTCAACAAGGACAACCTTATGGTTATCACGGGCCAGATTGTATGCTGCCTCAATACCTGCCGGGCCACCGCCTATGACTACAACATCTGCCTTATTCATAAGCCTTTACTTTCAGGTGGGTAGGTTTCTCAGGCTCGCCAAGGAATGCTCCCGACTTACCAACATACTTATCCTTTGGATCGTACTTAATGCCCATCTTATCAAGCAGTGGCTCAACCTGCACCTGATGTGTCTGCAATCCCACATCCCACGGGTTATATCCCAGCAATATTGCCGCTAACTCTTCATAGGTCAACACCGGGATGCCCATGCCGTTCTCGCCGTAGGTAATACCCTCGGTTTCGGCAATGGTATATTGCCACCTATCCATGAACATGGTACAACCGGGGCAATTGGCTAAAATGAAATCGGGTTTGAACGGCTGCATCGATTCCAACTTCTTTTTGGAATTGGCAGCCGAGTAACCCCTGTTGGCCAAAACCATGTACTGGCTGAATCCAAAACCGCAGCAATGCCTCCTTTCGGGGTAGTCCACCACCTCTCCTCCCCACTCCTGTATCATGCCCACCAGCACCTGGGGAAATTCGGCACCTCCCTTTACCTGCCGCGGGAATATTTTAGCATAATGGCAACCAATATGCTCCACCACTTTCAGTGGTTTGCCGGTATGCACGTTGGTAAGGCTGTATTTCATCTTCTCTTTCAATTCCTTGCGATATTTGTAGATGATATCGCAAGGGTGAGCAATGTTTTCCGGCACATCAAACTCTTTTCCATTGGCCTCTTTCAGGTAACCCCTAATCTGCTCAAGTTTTTCGGGGAAGTGATGCCACATATCAACCACCTCGTTAACCAAACCGAAGGATGTGATGCACGAAGGCACAAAGTTTTTGTAACCTGCTTCAGTCATCAATGCAAACAGACGCGCAACTACCGTCATTGTGGTATCGAGAGGTACCACGCCCGAATAGTAACCAATACCCGAACATGTATGCAGGTTCATGTCGTCAGCAATATCTTTACCCAGCAGATCCCTGACTATGTTTATAAAAACCTCCTCGGAGCCGGTAAAAAACGATTGGCGAATGCAACTCCTCTCGTAGTAGTAATGGTCGTCGGCAACCTTGCTCTCGTATTCTGTCCAGTACTGTTTTTTCATTATTCCTGGGTTTCGTTCTTCTCTCTGTAAACATGGTAGAAGTACTCGTTGTCGTCCACGTTGTCAGTGATATTCTTCTTTAACTCGGAAGCTTTTTTCATCGACTGCTTGTCTATCTGTTCAAAAAAATCTTTCCCGCCGGTAACCTCAAATATTTTTCTTAAATCTTTCAAACTTTCTTCCGATATTTTCCGAAGCGCACCGGATCCCTCCTTATTATAATTCCCCCCCTGCCGATCGGCCACCTCTTCGGAATTTTTATAATACCACTCCCAAACAGGTCCCTGTTCAGGGTGAAGATGGGGCTTAACGTGCATCACATGCACGCAGTAACCGGAATCGACTATGTGTTCGCCAAGAGTCTTCTTAATGGCGTATTGCCTTCGCCCTTCTTCACTTTCGGTAAAATACCCCATCCGAATGGACACTTCGCGAAGTAGTGATATTAACAAACCCGGAACATTGCCTCTGGGACAACGGGTTTTACAAGACAGGCATTGACCACAATGCCATATTTTATCGGTTTTAAGCAATTCTGCGATGGCAACCTCATCCTTGGACATCAGAGTATTACAAACATCCCTAGGATCATAATTGTAAAACTCTGCTGCAGGGCATATTGCGGTGCATACGCCACAATTCATACATGCCTTCAATCCATCAATATAGCGTATATCAGTGGATATCATGTCTAATAATTTGGCCATGCCAAAAGGTATTTTTTAACTTAACAAATTTATTGTGAGAGGTTACAATAATTCTAACAGTTAATACTGAAAAAAGGGAGCGTTTGGCTCCCTTTTAATAGAATTAACACTCATCGACGAATAAGTATTTATACGTATAGTTGGTTTTTTCTAGAAATTGAACTTTTTACAAAAATTCTTGTTGGCATATTTCGAACCTACAAACGAGATTTATCCAATGGTTCAAACGAACATTTTATTTGCAATAAATGGTGCTGAATTAAAATAAAGATAAAAACATGTAATTAAGGGCTGTTTTTAATTATTTTTTTATATTTTTATACTTTGAAAATTAACTTTTAATAGGTGCGATATGGAAGTTTTATCAATAAAAGGGACCAATCAATTTCCGGAAATTCTCCTTGACATGAACAAAGGGATTCTGAAATTCTCCGGCAACTCCTTGCCTGAAGATGCAAAAGGTTTTTTTGAGCCTATTATGGACTGGGTTGATAACTATATTCAATCCCCCCTTTTAGAATCGTCCATCTCTTTTAAAATGACATATTACAATACTCCAAGTTCAAAATTTTTCTTTCAAATCCTTAAGAAATTTGAATCTATTCATTTGAAGCAGAGTGCTGTAAAAGTAATCTGGAAGTATCCGGAGGATGATATTGATATGCGGGATGCAGGTAAAGATTTATCGGAAAGTATTAAAATTCCATTCCAGTTGGAATCTTACAAAGAATAAAAAAACCGGCTCTTAAGCCGGTTTTTTTATTACCAACTGGTTGTATAATTATGGTTATATATACGATAGGTTTTTTTCTCCCCTTTGGCATCGGAAGTAAAATGTATATAGCCCGATAGCATAGAAATACGTTTACCTGCTGTTGAGGTTTGTTCAATGTTAATTGGCTGATCTATATTGAGAACTAAGGAATGATTCCCTTTTCCTGCGTAACTCCTTTCAATGTTGTCGATAATTACGGGGGGCTGACCTGGCCATTCAAACACTACTTTGTTGATGGTAAACGGTGCCTGGTACTTCGATATTAGGGTTATATCGAGCGTGGCATTCTCCACGGTACTCTCACTTTTCGAGTTTGCCACAAAGTGAAAAGGCTCATTAACGAAGATAGCTGCCTTATCGGCAGTAATATCAAAGTAAAATGGTTTTTGAACATTCTCATTACCAAACCTGTATGAAACAAGTATATGATTCTCAGGATCTTCATAACAGTTAAAGTAATCGTACTTAATCACTGTATAATCCTTATTGTTAACGGTGCTGGTAATTCTTGCACAATCAGACTTAACCTGAGGTTTGCGGCTTGTTTCAATATGCTTGTTCCCAAGGCGTAGGGCATACTTCAACTCTCCAAGTCCACTTTCCAATTCCACAAGTTCGATACCCTTGTATAGATTGCGATAGCGCGAAATGCCCAGATTGGCCTTATCCTTTCGGCCGTCCATGAAGTAATTTGCCAGAATGACTAAGTCACCGATATTCTTTTCAATTTCTTCAACGCTTTTAACTTTATCAACCATTTCCAGTATATCATCCAGCTGTTTGGTCATCTCCTGGTCGCGTTTTTTAAACTCGGTTACAAGGTCCCATAGCTTGACTTGGGAGAATGGATATTTTATGTGATAATTGTACTGTACTGTTCGGTTCGCTTTGTTTTCAATCTTTTCCCAGTAAAATTCCTCCACATTGGATAGCGAAATACCTTGCAAAAAGGGAACCGGGCCTGAAGTGGTGGTAGTGGTGGTGGCAAAATTTTCAAGGTACGACGAAATGTTATTGACAGTTGTTTCCTGTACTTTCATCTCAGTTGAAGTTTTAACATTTTCGGCCACTGCGCTCACAATCCTTTCTTTCACCATTTTCAGAGCATTCTGCTGGGCGTCCTGAATATTGGGAGCCGTTCCCACAGCTATTATATAATCCTTTTCGAGTCCGTTAACCCAACTTGGCTGTTTCTTGCTGCTTGTTTCTGTTGGCTTTTGAGCAAGGCATGCTATTGGTATCAAAAGCAGTATTGCTAGTATTCTTTTCATCGTTAATAACTTAAAATATTGAAACATGTTATGGGTAAAAGGTACCCGAATATTGTGTACAACTTATGTAAAACTTATCGGTTATACCATGTGAAAAAGCAACCAGCAACCCCCTGGGGGTTGCCGGTTGTGCTTTAGTGCAGAACTACGGGCGCTCGTTGGCCAGTTTTTCCATCTCCTGGTTGAAGATGTTTTCAAATTTCATCTTGTCATAGTCCAAACGCAGCCTGTCGTCCTTGCTGATCTTGTTGCTAATGTTGTTCAGCAGCTCATCTTTTGCCACCTCAACGGCAACATAAGTAACGTATTTGCCTTCCTTCATAAAGGTCTTGCTACAAACAATGGCAACATTGTTCAACTCCTGATTTACAACTTCGCGTGTCATGGATTCAAACTTCTCGGCAAACTCGCTGGCTTCGCCAACGGTAATATCCTGCCTGTAACGATCCGATACAGTTTTAATGGTACGATTAATTCCGGCAGCAAGGTTGGCGTTTGCATCGGTATTGGCCTTTTGCTTGGACATGGACTGGTTTGTACTTTCGCCTTGTCCGGTTCCACGGAAGTGAGTTTTGGTGGAATGGTACTCAACATCATTGCAGGGAAGTTCAATTTCGGTTCCCAAAACGCTCTGAGTTGCTTTCTTTTTTCCACCGCAGCTAACCAATGTAAAAGCACCAACAATTACAACTGCTGCAATAATCATCTTTGTCAGTTCAAGTTTTTTCATAACAGTAAAATTTAAGTTAGTAAATGTGTATTGGTAAAAAAACAAAAAGTAGTTATTTGTTAATTTTTATAGAGCCAACCCCAATCAAAATGCGACGCTGCGCCCCAATAGGCCCACGATTTGGCCACATCTCGACCAGCTTCAATCTTCATTTTTTGTAAATCGATGCTATCATCATACCTTTTCATTTTAAAGGTCCATGAGCTGGCTCCCTCTGCCTCAACGGCTGCGGTAATTTGTTCGACAAACTGCATGGCATCGGGATAGCAAGCCATATCCGGAGTAATCTTGCCAAGGTTTTCTTCCACTCTGTTCAAATCCTTACCTGCCCAACCTGCTTTTGCTGCCGAGAGGTACTCGTTACACTTGTGGTTGGCATACTC
>JAKQEF010000050.1 GCA_029558675.1 Bacteroidota bacterium
GTGAGGGCTTCGCCCAGCGCGTAATCTATATCGGCACGGAACGTGTGAAGGGGTATTCGGCCATCCTTAAAGGTTTCGGAACGGGCCATCTCAGCACCTCCCAATCGGCCGGAGATTTGCACTTTTATCCCTTCGGCTCCCATTCGCATGGTAGAAGCAATGGCCATTTTAATGGCACGCCGGTACGAGATTCGGCCTTCAACCTGGCGGGCTATGTTCGATGCCACGATGGTAGCATCAAGCTCGGGGCGTTTTGCCTCGAAGATGTTGATTTGAACCTCTTTCCCGGTAATATTCTTAAGCTCTTCTTTCAGCTTATCCACTTCCTGACCGCCTTTCCCGATGATGATTCCGGGACGAGCTGTGTGAACGGTAACGGTGATGAGTTTAAGTGTACGCTCAATGACGATTTTCGAAACGCTTGCCTTGGATAACCTGGCGTTGAGGTATTCGCGGATCTGCCTATCCTCAACAAGTTTCTGAGCGTAATCGTTGCCACCGTACCAGTTGGAATCCCATCCTTTGATGATTCCAAGCCTATTTCCTATTGGATTAACTTTTTGTCCCATCTAGCTCTGCGTGTTTTGAGTTTCATTATTAACTGCGCTGTCAACCACTACGGTAACATGGTTGGAATGCTTTCTAATCCTGTTGGCGCGGCCCTGAGGAGCTGTTCTAATGCGCTTTAGCATTCTACCCTGATCAACATAGATCTCCTTCACGAACAGGTTGGCATCCTCAAGCCTAACCCCCTCATTCTTGGCCTGCCAGTTGGCAACTGCCGAAAGCAGAAGTTTTTCTACTCTCAATGCAGACTCCTTAGGGGTAAAACGAAGGATGTCCAAAGCGTTATTAACCTGTTTACCGCGTACTAAGTCAACAACCAATCGCATTTTGCGGGGAGAGGTTGGGCAATTTCGCAGGATGGCGAATGCCTTTTTACTCTTCTCCTCCTTTATCTTATTAGCTTTTATGCGTTTTCTTGCACCCATTATTTCAAGGTTTAATCGGTTCAGTTATTACTTCTTACTGCCTGCGTGACCACGGAATATACGTGTGGGGGCAAACTCACCCAGCTTGTGCCCAACCATATTCTCGGTGATGTAAACGGGGATGAACTTATTCCCGTTGTGCACGGCTATTGTATGACCAACGAAGTCCGGTGAAATCATAGAGGCCCTCGACCAGGTTTTGATGACCTGTTTTTTGTTGGTCGAATTCATTTCCAGAACTCGTTTCTCCAGCTTATACTCTATGAATGGACCTTTTTTTAACGAACGGCTCATAGTACAATTTTTTTCAAATTACTTTTTCCTGCGTTCAACAATAAACTTATTCGACTGATTCTTCTTCGATCGAGTTTTGTAACCCTTGGCAGGGATGCCTTTACGTGAACGGGGAATTCCTCCGCTGGCACGTCCTTCGCCTCCTCCCATTGGGTGATCAACCGGGTTCATAGCTACACCACGAGTTCTTGGCCTCCGTCCTAACCATCTCGAACGTCCTGCTTTACCCGAGCGAACAAGTGCGTGATCGGAATTGGATACCGTTCCAATGGTTGCTTTGCAACTGGTGAGTACCATACGAATCTCGCCACTGGGCAGCTTAAGAATGGCATGCTTGCCTTCACGGGCTAAAAGCTGTGCGTACGATCCGGCACTACGTGCCATGATTCCTCCCTGCCCCGGTTTCAACTCGATGTTGTGAACTACGGTTCCAAGGGGAATATCCGATAAATATAGGGCGTTGCCAACCTCAGGGGCAACTCCTGTACCCGACATAATGGTCTGACCTACCTGGAGGCCAGCGGGTGCAATAATATAGCGTTTCTCGCCATCGGTATATACAACCAACGCAATGCGTGCCGAACGGTTGGGATCGTACTCTATTGTTTTCACAACAGCAGCCACACCGTCGCGTTCGCGGGCAAAGTCGATGAGCCTATATCTTCGCTTATGTCCTCCCCCAATGTAGCGCATGGTCATTCTTCCGGCATTATTCCTTCCGCCGGATTTTTTCAGAGGGCGCAGTAGCGATTTCTCAGGTGTCGAGGTTGTAATGTCGTCGAATGCACCTATAATTTTATGCCTTTGTCCTGGGGTAACAGGCTTAAGTTTTCTTACAGCCATTTTATTTAAATGTTGCTAAAAAAGTCAATCTGTTGTCCTTCCTTAAGCGTTACGATAGCTTTCTTGAAGCTGTTGGTTTTTCCGGCAATCAAGCCTGCCTTTGTGTAACGCGATTTACGTTTACCACCGTATCGCATGGTATTAACAGACACTACGTTTACTCCGTAGGCCTCTTCCACAGCTTTCTTTACCTGCAACCGGTTGGCAGTTTTCTCAACGATGAAACCGTAGCGGTTCAACTTTTCGCTGAGATGCTCCATCTTCTCGGTTACAACTGGCCTTAGTATAATATTCATAGTTACAGGTTTTAAGCTATATGAAACATTCTATTTAAAACATCGATAGAACTCTCGACCAGCACCAGTGCATTTGCATTCATGATTTCATATGTGTTTATCGATGAAGCAATTAACACCTTTTGCTTTTGTAAATTTCTGGACGACAAATATATATTTTTATTTGGCTCGCCCAGTACAAAAACCGACTTTTTGTCGATTAGGTTGAGATTCTGGCAAATGTTTACTATCTCTTTAGTTTTTGGAGTTTCTACATTAAAATCCTCCAGTACCAAAATTGAGTTGTTCTTAGCCTTATAGGTAAGTGCGCTTTTACGGGCCAGCTGTTTCAACTTTTTGTTGAGCTTGAAACTGTAATCGCGCGGTTGAGGGCCAAATACCCTTCCGCCTCCACGGAACAGGGGCGATTTGATGGACCCTGACCTTGCTGTACCCGTACCTTTCTGGCGCTTAAGCTTACGTGTACTACCCGAAACCTCGTTGCGCTCTTTCGACTTATGGGTTCCCTGGCGTTGATTGGCCAGGTACTGTTTTACGTCGAGGTATATGGCATGATCGTTAGGTTGAATGCCAAAGATTTCCTCCTTAAGTTCAACCTTCCGTCCGGTTTCTTTTCCTTCTATGTTAAGTACATTGATTTCCATTACTTCTCAATGATTAAGTATGAACCTTTGGGTCCAGGGATGGAACCTTTAACAATCAAAATGTTATTTTCTGTAATTACCTTTATCAGGCGCAGGTTAATCACTTTCACCTTTTCACCGCCCATTCTTCCGGCCATCTTGGTCCCCTTAAAAACTCTCGCGGGGGTAGAACAAGCACCCAGCGATCCAATAGCACGTACTCTGTCGTGCTGTCCGTGGCTTTGTTCTCCAACGCCACTGTAACCATGTCGTTTAACAACTCCCTGAAATCCTTTTCCTTTGGTAATGCCGGTTATGTCAATCCAACGGTCCTCCAGAAAGATTTCGGACGTAATCACGTCGCCCAAATTGTACTCCTTGTCCCAATTTTTAAACTCAGCCACTTTCCTCTTGGGGCCGGTTTTTGCCTTCTGGAAGTGCCCTATCAAGGGCTTGGTGGAATGTTTCTCCTTCATGTCATCAAAGGATAGTTGCAAAGCCGAGTATCCGTCCTTTTCCACTGTTTTCACCTGTGTAACTACACAGGGACCAGCTTCGATAACGGTACATGGGATGTTCTTCCCATCGGCGTTGAAAACGGAAGTCATTCCGATTTTGCGTCCTATTATTCCTGCCATTGCATTAAATAATTAGTTAATTTACTCATACTTTGATTTCTACTTCGACTCCACTGGGCAACTCGAGTTTCATGAGCGCATCAATTGTTTTGGGAGTGGAGCTGTAGATGTCGAGCAACCGTTTAAAGGAGCTAAGCTGAAACTGCTCCCTTGATTTTTTGTTCACAAAGGTGGATCGGTTCACCGTAAATATTCGCTTGTGGGTAGGCAAAGGGATAGGCCCGTTTACTACTGCACCGGTTGACTTTACAGTTTTTACAATCTTTTCAGCCGACTTGTCCACCAGGTTGTGATCGTACGACTTTAGTTTAATTCTGATTTTTTGGCTCATTTTACAACTAATGGTAAATGATTAATCGAATACTTTTGCAATTTTACCACGAAACTTTTCCACAATCTCCATCGCAATGTTAGCAGGAACCTCAGCATAGTGAGAGAACTCCATTGTTGAGGTAGCTCTACCGGAGGTGAGTGTTCGTAGTACGGTAACGTATCCAAACTGTTCGGATAGCGGAACCTTAGCTTTAATTACACGGGCACTGCCCTTGGATTCCATTCCTGTGATTTGCCCCCTGCGTTTGTTGAAATCGCTTATCACGTCGCCCATATACTCCTCGGGTGTAACCACCTCAACCGACATTATCGGTTCGAGCAGAATGGGTGAAGCCTTTGGGCAAGCGTGGCGGAAAGCTTGGCGTGCCGCAATATCGAATGATAGAGCATCTGAATCTACCGTATGGTAGGAGCCATCCTTGAGGGTAACCTTCAGGCTGGGGAGGGCATAGCCGGCTAAAACGCCATTCTTCATGGCTAAGCTGAAACCCTTCTCAACTGACGGAATGAATTCCCTTGGGACATTACCCCCCTTAACCTCATCGATGAATTGAAGGCCGGTAACTCCCTCGTCAGCCGGGCCTATTTCTACGACAATATCGGCAAATTTTCCTCTACCACCTGTTTGCTTCTTGAACACCTCTCGGTGTTCAACGGTTTTGGTAATAGCCTCTTTGTAGGCTACCTGAGGAGCGCCTTGGTTGATATCAACGTTGAACTCTCTCCTCAGCCGATCGACAATAATATCCAGGTGAAGTTCTCCCATACCCGAAATAACGGTTTGGGCACTTTCCTCATCAACGTGAACCTGAAAAGTAGGATCTTCTTCAGCAAGCTTTCTGAGCGCAACCCCAAGCTTATCCAAATCCTGCTGAGTTTTAGGTTCAACTGCCAAACCTATTACAGGTTCGGGGAAGGTTATAGACTCAAGGACAACCTGATGCTTCTCATCACAAAGGGTATCGCCAGTACGCAGGTCTTTAAAACCGACTACCGCACAAATATCGCCAGCCTCGCAATACTCAACAGCGTTCTGCTTGTTGGCATGCATCTGGTAAAGACGGCTTATACGTTCCTTCTTCTTGCTCCGAGGGTTGTACACATAGCTGCCACTGAGCAATTTTCCGGAGTAAATCCTAACAAAAACCAACTTACCAACGAATGGGTCGGTGGCTATTTTAAAAGCCAGCCCACAGAAGGGCTCGTTGGGGTCAGGGTTTCGGACAATCTCTTTACCTGTAAATGGATGCGTGCCCTTAACAGCTCCAATGTCAATTGGGCTGGGCATAAAGTTAGTCACCGCATCCAGTAAGCGCTGGATCCCTTTGTTTTTAAATGCAGCTCCGCAAAGAACCGGGACGATGGATAGGTCGATGGTTGCCCTGCGGATTGTCTCAAGAATCTCATCTTTTGTAATGGCATCGGGGTTGTTAAAAAAGCGCTCGAGCAATTCGTCATTATATTCAGCCACAACTTCGAAAAGCTTTTCGCGCCACTCCTTCACCTCCTCCACCATTTCAACGGGTACTTCTTCAATACGGTACTGTGTTAACTTCGACTTATCGTCTTCGTACCACACCACCGATTTATTTTCAATAAGATCGACAAGACCTATGAAGTTGTCTTCCGACCCTATTGGTATTTGTATAGGAATAGGCCTTGCTCCCAATTTGGTCTTTATCTGCGAAACAACAGAAAAGAAATCGGCTCCGGGCCTATCCATTTTATTTACAAACGCTAATTTGGGTACTCGATACTTGTCTGCCTGCCTCCAAACGGTTTCGCTTTGGGGCTGAACTCCTCCCACAGCACAGAAAATGGCCACTGCCCCGTCGAGCACCCTAAGAGAGCGCTCAACCTCAACGGTAAAATCGACGTGACCGGGAGTATCGATTATGTTGATTTGATATTGCTGATCGTTATATTTCCAGAAAGTGGTAGTGGCAGCAGAGGTAATGGTTATCCCCCTTTCCTGCTCCTGAACCATCCAGTCCATCGTAGCAGCTCCGTCATGCACCTCTCCCATCCTATGAGTTTTACCCGTATAGAAAAGCATCCGCTCGGTAGTGGTAGTCTTACCGGCGTCAATATGTGCCATGATGCCTATATTCCGGGTAAATATCAAATTGCTGCTCATCTATATCGCTCCTTATATATTAAGGTATCTTTAGAACCTGAAATGGGCGAATGCTTTATTGGCCTCAGCCATTTTGTGCATATCCTCTTTCCTCTTGAATGCTGCTCCTTCCTCGTTGTATGCAGACATTATTTCGGCGGCCAGCTTGTCGCTCATCCCCTTGCCTGAACGCTTGCGCGAGTATAGGATCATGTTTTTCATGGACAGGGAGATCTTGCGATCGGGGCGCACCTCCATGGGTACTTGGAATGTAGCCCCACCCACCCGACGGCTTTTCACTTCAACCTGTGGGGTAATGTTTTCCAGGGCTTTTTTCCAAATCTCGAGGGGGCTCTTTTCCGAATCCTTCATCTTGTTTTCAACAATGTCGAGGGCATCATAAAAAATATTAAAAGCAACGCTTTTCTTTCCCATCAGCATTAAGTTGTTCACAAAACGCGTAACCAACACGTCGTGAAATTTAGGATCGGGAAGCAGAATCCTTTTCTTTGGTCTAGCTTTTCTCATTTCTTATTGCTCATTAGAAGTTAATTAACTTTTTTTCTTGGGTCGCTTGGTTCCATACTTGGATCTACGCTGATTACGACCTTCGACTCCGGAAGCATCGAGGGTGCCACGTATAAGATGATAACGTACTCCCGGCAAGTCCTTTACCCTACCCCCCCGGATAAGCACAATGGAGTGCTCCTGAAGGTTGTGACCTTCGCCAGGGATGTAAGCGTTTACCTCCTTACCGTTGGTGAGCCTAACCCTGGCAACTTTCCGCATGGCAGAGTTCGGCTTCTTAGGAGTAGTGGTGTAAACACGCACGCATACACCTCTTCGCTGGGGACAAGCATCGAGAGCAGGCGCCTTGCTTTTATCGACAAACTTTGTCCTCCCTTTTCTTACTAACTGCTGAATAGTAGGCATATATAAACTAAATTTTGATTATGAAATTCTCCTAAAAAGGCTTGCAAAGGTATTTCTTATTTATTGAAAACCAAAATATTTTTTTTCAAATTCTCGGTTTTTATCAATAATTCTTTAAAAGAGCGGGCGCAAAGGTAGGCGTTTTTCGTTTATTAATGTTGTAAACCGATTGGAAATAATGAAAAGTTGGGAAAATTCGTGTCCGATTCCGAAGAATGGCGTTAGGATATGGTTTTCCCTTCTTCCAACAACACGTCCGAAACGGGGTATCTTTCGTTTTATTTATTTTTATGAATGGCATTGTTCTTGCTTGGCAATTAGCTAATTTTGTTCACATAAAAAAAACGCAAACCATGAAAAGAGCAGCAGTTATTCTTTTAGCGTTATGCTTACTTTCACCGTCAACCCTTTTTTCGCAGGATAAACGGTCATTAAAGGCGGCCGAACTTAGCTACAACGCCGCAGAGAAAGACCTGAAAAAGGGCAACTACCAAGATGCGGCCAACAAATTTGAAATTGTGGTCAGCAGCATCCCCGAAGGGATTGATTCCCGCAAGTATATAGTGATACGTTTGGAATCACTGATTAAACTTGTGGACATTTACTTCTACAAATCGGTGAACTTTGAGAAGGCATGTCAAAACCTAAACCTCTATTTCAGCAACATTAGCAAGGTTAGGAATGCGGGAGTACTCAGCACTAAGGAACTTTTTAACTACCTGGAGCAGGAAAAAGAGTTCTCGAAAGAAAAATCGCAATGCGAAAGTTACCAAAGAGTTGGCTCCGACATGGAAAAATTTCGCAAGGATTTTGACAAGAAAATTGAGTAGCAGCCTACATTTTCCTCCAATATAGAAAAAACAGCCTCGGAATTTTGAATTCCGAGGCTGTTTTTTGGCTATCGCTTCAGAATGGGAAATTTCCGTTTAATGAACGACAGAATGTGTCTTTCCATCTTATTCTGGTAAATATCGGATATGGTTATCATTATTCCGGTCTCCTCCACATCGCCGAAGTAGGGATTCATTACCGTACCAAACATTTTCATGGATGGGCTGATGTTCATGTACGAGTTAATCAACGGCGGGATGTTCTCGCCCAATGCCCTGATCTCCTTTGATAAAATCTTGTAGTCCTCCTTGTAGTCCTTCCCACAAAAGATGGCAGCCATTTCGTCGCGATTAATCTCTACGGGTACCGGAATCTTCGGCGTTACCAGCTTGTCGTGATCTGAAAAAAATTTCTCCATGAAGTATAGCAGCATATCCCTCCCCTTACGATTGGCATTGCGGTACATGGTAACTTTGCCAAAGAAGTATTTAACTCCCGGATTACTAACAACCAGTGCACCAAGCCCATCCCACAGATTATCCAAAGCGTAGAGCCCCTTTTCCCTTCTCTTCGAAGATTGGTATCGTGGCTGAACAAAGGATCGCCCCAGCTCAATTAAATGGGGAACGTACTCGGCAGTAAACTTTTCGGAAAAGTTGAAAAGGGACGTGGTGGAAAGGTTCATCTCGTTGCCATTGCTGGAATCGACTGTATGGTAACGATATCCGCCAAGGATTTCTCTATCTTTCGGATCCCAAACTATCAGCTGTTTATATGGATTTTCCGATGTGTCGTACTTGTCAATATCCATGCTTTTCCCTGTTCCGCCACCCGCCGCTCGGAACGACAGTTCGCGCAAACGGGCAATCTCGCGCATAAGATTGGGTGAATCGTGCGCGGTAAAAGTGTATAGCACATTCCCGCCGTTGTTTGTTTCTCTTATGAATTTATCGTCGGTAAGTTCATTTTCGAGAAGCACTTTGTCAACCGGTTCAATAATCTGTTCCATCTTCTAATCGTTTTTTGACAAGTCGTTTTTCGTCTGCAAACTTTCCTATGCCATTGCCGCTCCAAGGGTATATACCTGAGCTTTAACCCAACTAGCCCACCACTGGGTGGTTTGCGAGGCATCGAATGCAGTATAGTGAATGGGTGTTCCCACCCTTATAACAAAGTTATTGCCCTTCTGTTTAAACATCTCGTCCACAAGGTAAAGCATTTCGATATTGGCCTTTATTCCCAGTGATGTTCTTAAACGGGCCAAGTTGTAAAAGAAATTGGAATTTTTGCCTTCAAAAAAAATGGGAACAACCAGCCTCTTGTGCTGAATGGCTTTTTTTACAAAATTTTTTTTCCATTCCAAATCCTTTACTACGCCTCTTTTTTTCCTGGAACACAGGCCAGCGGGGAAACTAAGCATTTGAATTTCCGACGCATATGTTGTTTCGGTCATCAAGGCATTCTCTTTCAGCTGGCTCCCGTGCTTATTGACCGGAATGAAAAAACTCTCCAGCTGCTTAATATTCATCAAAAGGTCATTGGCGGGAACCTTCAGCGAATGAAATTGCTTATTGAGCGCAAGCATCAGTATCATGCCATCCAACCCTCCCAGAGGATGGTTTGAAACAAACAGGTAACGTTGATTTGAATCGAGTTTCTCCAAGCCCTCAATGGTAAAAGTTACGCCTAACATTTTCAGCACCTCTTCAATGAATTCATCGTTCTGTTTATGGCCAAACTCGTTGAGAGCCCTGTTGATATCATCCTCATGGATAATCCGCTTTAGGTATCGCAACAAAAATCGGGGTAATATTTTAAGCAATTTTGGATTTTTACTTGCGATAACCTTCTCCAAATCAATATATTTATTGACTTCAGCCATTTTCAATCATTACCTTAGTTATATGCCGAACTTTTTAGTAAAGTTCGCAAAAGTAAAAATCAATTTTAACAATACTGCTCCAAAAAAAGGTTTTTTTCATTTATCCACATTGATTATTTTTAAGTAAACCGCTGAATATCTCTTTATTATATCATGTGATAAAATATTTATATAAATAGATTCTCCCATTCTTCGGGATTATTTTCGCCTTTCATTCTACCTTTGCATTTTCAAATCAACACACTTAAAATCAAAAATGGCGGGTTATCCTCTGCTGTCAGATATTATTGCGATATACAAAAACAATGCTTCCGTTCAAGCGCTAACCCATCTACTCTCGTCAACGGAAAAAAGCAGGGTAAGGATAAAGGGCCTTGCAGGATCGGCGCATGCCGTAATAATTGCTACCGTCCTTTCCAATGCTTCGCATACGTACCTTGTTATTGCCAACGATAAAGAGGAGGCCGCATTCCTATATACCGACCTTATGGCACTGCTGCCATCGGTATCAACATTTTTCTTCCCTTCGGCCTACAGGAAGTCGGCACAGTATGGCCAAACACTGCCCGATGCCATTGTTCAGCGTACCGATACGCTGGCTGCCCTTCCCGCGTTGGGGCACGAAGGTAGCGGCAAGGCTATAGTTGTTACATATCCCGATGCGCTATGCGAAAAGGTTGTATCGCAAACAAGTTTTGAAAAGAATACTGTAACCATTAGCCTTTCCGAAAAGATATCGCAGGAATTCCTTGTGGATTTTTTGGACGACATGGGATTCCAACGCGTTGAATTCGTTTACGAACCCGGCCATTACTCGCTTCGAGGGAGCATTGTCGATATTTTTTCATACTCATCATATCTGCCCTACAGGATCGATTTTTTTGGCGATTCCGTAGAATCAATCCGCTCTTTCGATGTTGATACCCAACTCTCTAAAGAATCGCTGGAGAGCGTTATCATCGTTCCCAATCTGCAGGTGGAGCCCAAGGATGAAACGCTGTCGCACTTCATTGAGCAGCTGCCCGGAGATACCATTCTTTGGATACGCGATTGGGAAGTGGTAAAGGGCAGGATGAATGAAATACACGAACTGGCCGGAAAATCAGATCGGATGTCGTCGGGGGAAGAGTTTCTAGCCCTGGCTCTCGAGCATAGCGTCGTTGAGTTTGGCATAAGGCCGCTTTTAAGCGGGAGTCAAACCGTGGACTTTAACATGACTCCTCAACCCTCTTTCAAAAAGAATTTCGAACTGCTGGGGAAAAACATTAGCGAATATGCCGATCAGGGGTATCAAACCTGTATTCTTGCAGAAAATCCCGCTCAGTTGGAGCGCCTGAAGAATATTTTTGAAAACATCAATCAGAAAGTTACATTTTCCGGCATTGTCAGCGCCCTGCACGAAGGTTTCACCGATCATTCGCAAAAAATCAGCCTTTACACCGACCATCAGCTATTTGAAAGGTACCAAAAGTATCGGTTTAAAAACGAGCTGAGCAAAAGGGATGGTTTATCCATCAAGGAGTTGATCAGCCTGAAACCGGGCGATTATGTTGTGCACATTGACCATGGGATTGGCGTATTCGGGGGGCTTGTTAAGACCAATTCCAACGGCAAAGTTCAGGAAGCGGTAAGGATTACCTACAAAGATGGCGACACCCTGCTTGTGAACATCCACGCCCTTCACAGAATATCGAAGTATAGGGAGCAAGATTCGGAAAAGCCGAAGATATACAAGCTGGGGTCGGGTGCATGGCAGAGGCTCAAGCAGAACGCCAAACGTAAGGTAAAGGACATTGCCAAAGAGCTGATAGTGCTTTACGCCAAACGGAATGCCGAGAAGGGTTTTGCATTTTCACCCGACACCTACCTGCAGGAAGAGTTGGAAGCCTCGTTTATCTACGAGGATACTCCCGATCAGGTGAAGGCAACGCAAGCGTTGAAAGAGGATATGGAAAAACCTGTTCCAATGGACAGGCTGGTTTGTGGCGATGTGGGCTTTGGGAAAACCGAGGTGGCCATACGCGCCGCTTTCAAAGCGGTAACCGATAGCAAGCAGGTTGCTGTTCTGGTACCCACCACCATACTGGCACTCCAACACTACCAAACTTTTAGCCAACGCCTTGCCAACTTTCCCTGCACAGTTGACTTTATCAGCCGCTTGAAATCGGCCAAAAAGCAAAAGGAAACCCTCGCCAGGCTGGCCGAAGGGAAAGTAGACATTCTCATTGGGACTCATGCCCTGCTGGGCAACAACGTTGTGTTTAAGGACATGGGGCTGGTAATTGTTGACGAAGAGCAGAAGTTTGGAGTGGCAGCCAAGGAGAAGTTGAAAAAGCTGAAGCTGAATGTGGATACCCTTATCCTTACGGCCACACCTATCCCGCGAACACTTCAATTCTCGCTGATGGGAGCACGCGATTTGTCCATTATCAACACCCCGCCGCCAAACCGATACCCCATTGTTACCGAACTTCACCCATTCAACATGGAGATCATTAAAGAGGCCATTGAATACGAGGTCAATCGAGGAGGGCAGGTATTCTTTGTCCACAATAGGGTGGACAGGATAAGCCACGTGCAAACGATGATTGAGCAGCATTGCCCAAATATTACAACGGTTGTTGCCCACGGGCAAATGGAGCCTTCGTTGCTGGAAAAAACCATGCTCGATTTCATTTGTGGCGATTACGATGTGCTGATTTCCACCTCCATTATCGAATCGGGGCTCGACATCCCCAACGCCAATACCATTATTATCAACAATGCGCATATGTTTGGCCTGAGCGACCTGCATCAACTACGGGGCAGGGTTGGGCGCTCCAACAAGAAGGCCTTCTGCTACCTCATTACCCCACCCATAGATGAACTGACCTCGGAAGCGCGGCGCAGGCTCAAAGCCATTGAGGAATTCTCGGAACTGGGCAGCGGTTTCAACATAGCCATGCAGGATCTGGATATCAGGGGGGCTGGCAACATTTTAGGGAGCGAACAAAGCGGCTTCATAGCCGAAATAGGGTTTGAAACCTACCACAAGATTTTGGATGAGGCATTGCAAGAGCTTAGGGAGGAAACAATGGCCGACCATTCACAAGGTGAATTGGCTGTAGTTCAAAACCGTTGGAATCCGCAGGGTACCGATTGCCACATTGAAACCGATATGGAATTGCTGATTCCCGAAGATTACGTGAGCAGCACAACGGAGCGCATGCGCCTCTACCGCGAAATCGACACGCTGCAGAGCAGCGAAGAAATTAAGGGATTCGAAGATAAGTTGAAGGATCGGTTTGGTGCCATCCCGGAACCATTAGCTGAACTGCTTAACATTGTTTCCCTACGCCAATTGGCGGTTAACCTGGGGTTTGAAAGGATTATGTTGAAAAACGATCTTCTCATCGGCCATTTTGTTTCAAACCAGCTGTCGCCTTTTTACCGCTCCGATACCTTTGCCGGTATAATTGCAGCAATTCAGCAGCATGGCTCAACATTTCAACTTAAAGAGGGGCAAAACAAACTCTCCATAATTGTCAAAAACGTAAAAAAAGTTGATCAGGCCATCAGTTCCTTACAACTTTTAGGGGGTTTATCCCGTTAGCGATTTGGTTTGGAGGTAATATTGCCTATAATGCAGATGATTGATAACTTTGTAAAGCTATAGCATAACCAACCAAAAAAAGGATTGAAGCAACTAATCCACAACCTATGGATAAACGGATAGGAACATATCTGGTGATAGAAATAGGGAATACGCTTTCGAAGATCGCCATTTTCGCAGACAATACGCTATTGGCTGTCGAAAAGCACGAAACCCTTACGGATAGCATTTTGGAAGAGTTTACCCAAGAGTATGGGATTGACCAGGCCATTGTATCGAACGTAACAAATGCCCCCGCTGGGTTTTCACTTTTTAAAGAACAGGGGGTTCCCCTTTTACATTTCACATCAAAAACGCCAATTCCCATTGAGAATTGCTATCAAACCCCCGATACGCTGGGGGCAGACAGGCTGGCACTGGCCGTTGCAGCCAATAGTCTTTACCCCAACCAAAATGTACTGGCCATTGATTGCGGAACGGCGCTTACATTCGACTTTGTGAATTGCAAAAACCAATACCTTGGCGGGGCCATTTCGCCCGGCATAAGCACACGTTTTAAAGCGCTGAACCACTTCACAGCCAAACTACCTTTAGTACAATTTAACAATGACTATCCGCTCATCGGAACCGATACCACAAACTGCATACTATCAGGGGTTTTAAACGGAATAATAAACGAGGTTGATGGCTATATCGACGCAATCAGGAGGACATACAGCGATGTTAAAGTTGTTTTTACCGGTGGCGAATCATTTTTTTTTGATAAAAAATTAAAAAATACCATCTTTGTAGATTCAAATCTTTTGCTTTTTGGATTAAATCGAATTCTAACGCATAATGTATCGCAGTAAATTAGTTGCAATTGCAGTTTTACTACTTGTTTCATTCATCTCAGCCAATTCGCAAAATTTCGTAACCTATTCGCCCTATTCAAAATTTGGCATTGGCGAGATGAGAGTACGTGGATATGCCAACACCAAGGCAATGAGTGGATTATCGCAGGGAATTCGCAATGAACAGTGGATTAACTACCTGAACCCCGCCTCGTACACTGCTCAGGACACCATGTCTTTTGTTTTCGATTTTGGCGTGGAAGGTGATGGCTTAGGAAGTAAATCGGGTCAGCAGAGCAACTATAACACCACCGCTAACATACACCATTTGGCAATACAATTTCCGGTAACCCGCTGGTTAGGCGCAAGCGCAGGCATTCAGCCATTCAGCAAAGTGGGGTACCGCATCAGGCATGTTGAAACAAATCCCGAAATTCTTAGCCAGCTGGGCGCAATAAAATACTACCATATCGGGAACGGAGGGATTACGCAGTTTTATCTTGGAACGGCCATAGAGCCCATTAAAAATCTATCGTTTGGGATAAATATGTCCTACCTTTTCGGAGGGCTTGAGCATAACTCGGAAGTTGTTTTCCCTGAGAATAGCAATTGTATTAATATTCGTAAAATCAATAGCGTTGTAGCCCGAGACATTGCTTTCAGCTTTGGTGTGCAACATGCAAGTTTTTTCGGGGCGGAGAAACAGTTCAAACTGGTTGTTGGTGCCACTCTTGA
>JAKQEF010000191.1 GCA_029558675.1 Bacteroidota bacterium
AACATGGCCTCGGGGATATTCGTCCCTACGCTAAAGGGACGAAAATCGAATAGCGGCAGATTGCGATACCCATGAATGGATGGCAGGAACGAGATGGCAAAGAGAAACACTGCCAAAAAGTTATTCAAACGAAGTCCGTAAACGGGGTTGAACTTCTTTCTGTAAAGTAATAGCAGAATTGTAGCCAACAAAAGGGGAATATTTTTGAAAAAAGTCTCCCAATTGGTAAGCACAATGGCATCGCCAAAGCAACCGCAATCGCTGACAGGATTATATAAAGCGAGAACCAGGGTTAATGGAGTGAAAACAGCCATAAACAGGAAAGCACCCCATATGGCTATCAAATCCTTTACTCTGAACAGCAAAAGCAAACCAATGTAAAGTTCAGCAGCGCAAAGCAAAAACGCAAAAACCAAAGCCAAAGGTTCTAAAAATCCAAGGTTGAAAGCGGCAAAATAATCAGAAAATTTATAGGCCGAACCCAATGGGTCAACGCCCTTAACAAAGCCGGAAAAAATAAAAGTGAGCGCCAAAAGATATCTTGCAATCCAAACTAAAACTCTAATAATCATTGCTATAAAAATTAAACGGCTAAATACTTTGCGATGGATTGTACAATTTTGTTAAAAATTACATGCTGATCCTCCATTCCACCATACTTATCGGTACAACTAATTATCAAATAGCTGGAATCATAATTCACCTGATCGAGGTAAACATTACGTACCCTTTCCTGAAAGCTCAAATTTTCCTCGTGAATATCGTTGCTCCCCTGCAAATAGTTTCTATCCTGTCCATCGCGGCCTTGGGTCAGCTTCGATTTAGTGAACTCGAATGGCACATCGAGGAAGATATTCAAATCGGGCTTGGGTATGCCGAAATGAACAAATTCGAGTTGGTAAATCCAGTCGCGGAGCCTTTTTTGATCTGCATGGTTTGCCAACTTGGCGCACTGAAAGGCGATGTTCGAATACACATACCTGTCGAGTAAAACGGTTTTACCTTCCTGAATCCAACCATGGATAATGCCTGCGGCATCCTTTCTATCGCCGGCAAAGAGCAGTGCTACGACGTAGGGGTCAACCTCTTCCAACTTACCCAATTCGCCCCTAAGAAAGCGGGAGATCAACTCGCCAAAGAAGGGAGACTCGGTTCTGGGAAAATGTAGCGATTCATGGGGTTTCCCCTGATGCAAAAAATACTCGCCAAGCAGCTTCAGCTGGGTTGACTTACCGGCACCATCGAGCCCCTCGATAACAATAAAACTCATAGGTATAAAAAAATCTTGCGCTACAAAAATACACTTTAAACCCGAAAGTTTTTCTTTAAAAAAAAGTTAATGACAACTTGTTTTCTGTTGAATTTGTTTTAACCCGCTGATTTTAACCAATGTTTTTCAGTTAAACATTCAAAAAACGGGTTGCCTATTAAATTAGATGTTATTCAAATGTTTCGTAATTTAGCTACGGAATCAAACGCAAATGCATGGCATGGAAAAAGTAAAATCGTTTTTTACCTCAACCCATACCCTCTCGTGCAAAGGGGCGCTGTTAGATCTTTCAACACCAAAGGTTATGGGTATTATCAACGTAACGCGCAATTCGTTTTACAGCGGAAGCCAATTTAGGGGAAAACATCGTATCTACAGGCGGGCTAAGGAGATTTTGAACCAAGGTGGCAGTATTATCGATATTGGTGCTTGCTCTACCCGCCCCGGCTCCTGTCCGGTTTCTGAAGCAGAAGAGATGAAACAACTGGCCAAAGCCTTAGCCATTGTGCGCAAGCATTTTCCCGATGCCATTGTATCGGTTGATACCTACCGGTCGGGTATAGCCAAAGCCGTGGTTGAAGATTTTAAAGTGGATATAATCAACGATATCTCGGCAGGGAATATGGATAACCAAATGCACAATACCATAGCCAAGCTGAATGTTCCATACATTGCAATGCATATGAAGGGCACTCCCCAAAATATGCAGGACAACCCCTGGTACGACGATGTGATTAAAGAGCTGTTCTCGTTCTTTGCAAACCGGATTAAC
>JAKQEF010000075.1 GCA_029558675.1 Bacteroidota bacterium
GACTTTTTGCTTAGATTAATCAATATCCATTCATTAGTTTTGCGCTTTGCAACGCACTTTTTTAGCATGAACATTGCCCTTTTGCACGGGCTCATAAAATTTTTAAAAGGAGTTAGTAGTAATGTCTGGCAACCAACCCAAAGAAATCAGTAGGTTAAATACCATTGAGGAGGCCATTCAGGATATCAAGGATGGCAAGGTTATCATAGTGGTGGACGATGAGGACAGGGAGAACGAGGGTGATTTTATTGCCGCCGCTGAGCTCATCACCCCCGAAATTGTCAATTTCATGGCAAAGCATGGGCGGGGGCTGATATGCGCGCCCATTCCCGAAGATCGGTGCGATGAGCTGGATTTGAAGATGATGGTGGGCAACAACACGGCATTGCATCAAACTGCCTTTACCGTTTCGGTTGACCTTATCGGTTATGGCTGCACCACTGGTATATCGGCATCCGACAGGGCAAAAACCATTAAGGCTCTGGTTGATCCCAAAATCCGACCCGAAGATTTTGCCCGACCCGGCCATATCTTTCCTTTGAAAGCCAAGGAAAAAGGGGTGCTGCGTAGGGCAGGGCATACCGAAGCGGTAGTTGACCTCACCCGGTTGGCAGGCCTTAAACCCGGGGGGGCTTTGGTGGAGATTATGAACGATGACGGAACCATGGCCCGATTACCCGAACTGCTGGTAATAGCCGAAAAGTTTAACCTTAAAATAATCAGCATTCAGGATCTTATCGCCTATCGGCTGAAGTTTGAAACGCTTATCGAAACGGGGGTTAGGGTTCATCTGCCTACTGCATTTGGGAATTTCGATCTCATCGTCTTCCGGCAGAAGTCGCAGAACGTTGAGCATATTGCACTGATAAAGGGTACATGGGAATCCGAAGAGCCCATTCTGGTCAGAGTTCATTCCTCTTGCGTTACCGGCGATATTTTCCATTCGCAGCGATGCGATTGCGGCCCTCAACTGCAACGTGCCATGGAGATGATTGAGGAGGAAGGGAAAGGTGTAATCGTATATATGAATCAGGAGGGTAGGGGAATAGGGCTGTTCAATAAAATACATGCATACAAGCTGCAGGAGGAGGGGCTCGATACCGTTGAGGCCAATGTTGAACTGGGATTTCAGCCCGACGAGCGCGATTATGGCGTAGGAGCAAGCATTCTGCGGCAATTGGGTGTTACAAAAATGAGGCTGATGACCAACAACCCGGTGAAACGTAAAGGGCTGGAGGGTTATGGGCTGGAAGTGGTTGAAAATGTTCCACTGGAAGTATCGCCCACGCCGTACAACGAGAGGTATATGCGTACCAAACGCGACAAGATGGGGCACATTCTGAAGATGGTACCACCCTCGGAAGAAACCGAAAGCCAGAAATAGCCCATGGGGGTGCGTACGAGAGTATGCCAAAATGTAGGGGACAACTTAAAAAATGACGTAACATGAAATAATATACAGATTATGGCAGAAAAATATAATGCTTCAAATATTGCAATCGAACAGATTTTAAATTTTATAAAATCAGAAGAAATCGCTATACCTGAAATTCAAAGACCTTTTGTTTGGAAACCAAAACAAGTTCGTGATTTGATAGATTCGCTATATACGGGCTATCCAACTGGGTATTTGATAATTTCCCAAAGTCCAAATATGAAATTAAAAGATGGAACATTCTCGGAGGGGAAAAAGATAATGATTGATGGCCAGCAACGTGTAACAGCATTAATGACAGCCATTATGGGAATAGAAGTGATTAACTCTGATTTCGAAAAGAAAAGAATTAAAATCTCATTTAATCCCTTAGCAATTGATGAAGACGAAATTTTTAAAGTTCAAGATAATGCCATATTAAAAGATAAAAAGTGGATTGCTGATATTGCCGATGTTTTCAAATCGGATTTTAAACGTGGTAGTTTTGTTGCGAAATATTGTGAATTAAATCCTGAAATGGATTCTGACAAACTACATGATATTTTAGACAATTTAATAGGAATAAAAAACCGCCAAATTGGAGTAATTACACTGGATAAGGAACTGACAATCGATGAAGTAACTGAAATATTTATCAGAATAAATAGTCAAGGAGCGAAACTGAATCAATCTGATTTTGCTATGTCAAAAATTGCAGCAAATGTAAAATATGGTGGCAATGAGCTTCGCAAAGCAATAGATTATTTTTCTCATTTGGCAGTACAACCAGACTGGTATCATGAAATGTCTAAAGATAAGGAGTTCATGGAATCAAAATTTGCTCCTAAAATTAAATGGCTAAAAGACGATAGAGAAGAAATTTATGATCCAAATTATGGCGATATTTTACGTGTTGCTTTTATGTACAAATTCAGTCGCGGAAAAATGAAAGACTTGGTAAGCTTATTAGGAGGTCGTGACTTTGAAACGCGAGACTATAAAGAAGAAATTGCAGAAGCTTCATTTGGAAAACTAACTGAAGGTGTAATTGATTTTATGAATGAGTTTGCATTTACAAACTTCATTCTTGCAATAAAATCAGCAGGATTTATCTCAAGCAGATTGACAAACTCACAAATGACACTGGATTTTGCATATACCCTTTATCTAATACTTAATTCAAGTAATCAAATTGACAAGAATCAAATAAAACATTATGTTTCAAAATGGTATGTATTATCAACATTGACAAGCCGATATATCACTTCACCCGAAACTGTAATGGATTTGGATATTCGTAGGATTTCTGAAAAAGGATTTATTGATTATTTCAAAGAGGTAGAGGAAGCCAATTTATCTGATAGTTTTTGGAAAGTTGGATTAGTTCAAGACTTAGAAACTTCGGCAATTAATAGCCCTTTTTTCAATGTGTTTCTAGCGGCACAAGTACATAACAGTGATAATTCACTTTTAATGAATGGCACGAAAGTCCGAGATTTAATTTCAATTATGGGCGATATACATCATATTTTTCCGAAAGGGTATTTGCAGAAAAATGGAATAACCGATAAATCAAAATATAATCAAATAGCCAATTATACTTATCTTGACACTCAAACAAATATTTCAATCGGGGATAAAGCTCCAAATGACTATTTCAAAACAGTCTTTGAGCAATGTGATTCTAAGGAAATGAAATTTGGTAATATTTCAGAACTATCATTGTTAAAGGAAAACTTGAGCATAAACTGTATTCCTGAAAACATTGTGAATATGGATGCATCACATTACGAGGATTTTCTTTTGGAACGCCGTAAACTTATGGCGAAAAAAATTAAAAACTATTATTATTCATTATGATACCATTGCAGAGCATATTCTAACAACACAGCCCTTATCAACTTTAGTTGTACCTTGATATGAAAGTGCACTGTAATCGGCAACTAACCATATCGCGAAAACACTATTTAACAGCTAAATAAGTCTCTAAATATCACCATGTCCCATAGTAACCATATCAAGATTGTTTTCCTGGGAACTCCCGAATTTGCCGTGGAGCCTTTGAAGGCAATTCTCCATGCGGGGTACCCTGTACAGGCGGTGGTAACTGCCCCCGATAGGCCTGCCGGCAGGGGGCAAAGGGTTTCACAATCGCCGGTTAAAACCTTCGCACTCGAGCATCACATTGAGGTGTTGCAGCCCGAGAAGTTGAGAAACAGTGAATTTGTTGAACGCTTAACCTACCTCAAGCCCGATATCATGGTAGTGGTGGCATTTAGGATGTTGCCCGAAGTGGTATGGGGTATCCCCCGATTGGGGACTTTCAACCTGCATGCCTCGCTGTTGCCGCAGTACAGGGGAGCAGCTCCCATTAACTGGGCAATTATCAATGGCGATAGTAAGACGGGTTTGACAACATTTCTGCTAGATAGCAAGATCGATACTGGAAAAATACTCCTTAGGGAGGAGATTGAAATTGGCCAAAACGAAACCGCAGGTCAACTTCATGACAGGATGCTGGCACCGGGTGCCAAATTGGTGTTGAACACCATTGAACTGCTTGCCTCCGGGCAATATAAACCCATTGATCAGTCCACCGTAGGCATTCGCGCCGACCAGCTAAAACCGGCACCCAAGCTGGTCAAGGAAAGGTGCAGGGTGAATTGGAACTTCCCTGCTGTTCAGGTACATAATTTCATTAGAGGATTGAGCCCCAGCCCGGGGGCCTGGTCGGAGCTCACCGACGGGAAAGGTCAAACCATGACGGTGAGATTGTTGAAAAGCACATTTGTAAGCACTTTCAAGGGCAACTGCCTTCCCGGATCCATCTACACCGATGGCAGTTCATTTGTGCATGTTCATTGTGCCCTGGGAACTGTATCCATCGACGAAATGCAGTTGCCCGGCAGGCGCAGCCTGCCCATAAAGGAACTGCTCATGGGGTTCAAAGGGATTGAGGGGTATAGACTTCAGTAAACCTCCGTTGTTGCCTACTTATCTTTTGGCCTATGCCCTCTCAGGTAGATCTTCTCGCCAACTTCGGGGTTTGTGCCAAGGCTCATCCTATTCCTCTTGTACAGCGATTTCAGCTTAATGCCATACAGCTGCGATATGGCGTACATGGTTTCGCCCTCTTCCACCGTATGAATGGGGTGGTTTGGCTCGGCTTTACTACGCTTGGGCTGGAAGTATAGATCCTGTCCCACGGTAAGTTTGCCTCCACGCTCCATATCGTTATATTTTGCTAATTGCCATGGCATCAATTCCATTTCGCGAGTCAGTTTTTCGTATGTGTCGCCCTCTTTTACTTTAATGTATTTTATGCGGTTGCGGGTGTAAACCTCGCGCTGTTTGAAAATGTCGATGGTGAAATTCTCCGGGTCAACAAGGCTTCCCGTACCCTTGGTGGGCGATTCAATTTTTATGTCCACGCCCCTATCGATAATGTAAAGCTTGTTCTCCTCGATAATCTTAATCAACCTATCGGCATACTGCGGATCTGTGGCGTACCCGGCATCTTTTAAGCCCTTTGCCCATGCTCTGAAATCGGTGGGAGCAAGGTCGAACAGGGAGGCATACCTTCGTCCTCCCCGGAGGAATTCGGAATGATCGCGATAGGAGTGCTCCACCGTCTTGTACTTCCTGAAACACTCCCCCTTGGCATCATCATCGTGGTATATCTTCTGCCCCGACCATGAATTGTGGCATTTTATGCCAAAGTGATTATTGCCCTGAACCGCCAGGGTGCTGTTCCCGTTTCCGCTTTCCAGCATTCCCTGAGCCAGTATTATGCTGGCAGGAACACCATACTTTTCCATTTGTGCCCTTGCAATCGATTGATAGGCAAGGATGTACTGTTCTCGTGACATTGTTTTCTGGCCAAAGGTGCTTGTGGCGCAAACAATTGAGGCTATTAGAATTATGGTTTTTCGCATGTGAGAAATTTTATCCAAATATAGATGTTCTTGCCAAAAATAAAAATGGATTTTGGCAAACAATTTAAAACCAAAAATGACCATAACAAAAAGACCATGAATGTTGAAAAGGGCTATGGCCATGCCCAATTTTTCCCTTGCCACTTGGATATTTGGGTATTTTTGTACCTTTGGTTGTTAGAATATCCCTATTGGCATTACGTAAAACCGTTTCCCATGGTAAAAAGAGAAGAGTTTGGTTTTAAATTCTCGGCATTCTCCGCATTGAAAGAAGTGCCGGAGCCACTTCAGTCGTTGGCATTGAAGGCCAAGGAGGCCGTTAAATCCAGCTATTCGCCCTATTCACATTTTGCTGTTGGGGCAGCAGTACTGCTCGCCAATGGCGAGGTTGTGATGGGCAGCAATCAGGAGAATGGAGCTTATCCTTCGGGCTTATGCGCCGAAAGGGTTGCCCTGTTCTATGCCGGGGCTGCATTTCCCGGTATAGCCGTGAAAGCAATTGCCATTGCTGCACGATATGAAGGCAAACCGACCGATGAACCCGTATCCCCCTGCGGAGGATGCAGGCAGGTGATGATGGAGACCATGCGCATGGGAGGGAGTCCCATTCAACTGTTGATGGTGGGAGAAGAAAAAATTGTGCTTGTGGAAGACGTGGCATTTCTGCTGCCGCTTGCTTTTTCCAATATTGACGATGCCCTCAAAGGGATTTAGTCGGAAAAGCATGCCATTTTATCACATGAAGACTATGAGATGCTGGCCATAGCCCAGAAAACGAGTAAGTCGTCAGGAGTGCCTAATATTTGGCCAGCTCCTTTCTGAACAGGGCATTGGGTACAAACCCGTGTTCATCCTCTGAATATTCGGGGAGTATCCGTTCCACAAAGTACATGTTGATTTCGCCTATGCTCTTTGCAGGAATTTTTCCCCGATAGGTGCATTGGAAGTAATCCTTAATATGCTGGTAGGTGGTTTCCGATATGTTAACCTTTCCCGCTTCACCGTTGGCTTCCATTCTGCTGGCCACATTCACCGTATCGCCCCAAATATCGTAGGCAAATTTCTTCTTCCCGATAACCCCGGCCATTACGCTGCCGCTGTGGATGCCGATCCTCAGCCGCCATACGGGTTTGTCCGCTTCCCTATCCTTCTTGGCAACCTCTTCCACAAATTGCTGCACCTCCAATGCTGCCAATACGGTATCGAACGCATGGCTCTTATTCACCTGAGGAACTCCACCCACGCACATGTAGCAGTCGCCAATGGTTTTAATCTTCTCAACAAAACGACGGGTGGTAATCTCGTCGAATGCTTCGAAGTAAAAGCTAAGCGCTGTGATGAAATCCTCAATATTCTCGTACGATCTTGAAATTCTGGAGAAGTTGACAAAGTCGGCGAAAAAAACGGACACCTGGCTATAGTTTTTGGGTCGCACAAATCCCTTCTTTTTAAGCTGATGGGCGGCAACTTCCGGGAGAATGTTGAGCAACAGCTCATCGGTTTTCTGTTTTTCCTTTTCTAGCGATTCCTTTTGTTGCTCAATTTCCAAACGTTGTTGATCCAATATCGTATTGGATTCTTCAAGGTATTCGGTCAACGTAAGCAGGTTGTCATTCTTATCGTTCAGCTCCGATTCGGCCATTTTCAGATCGGAGATGTCCATTTCAATGGCAATGATTTTGCTGAACTGACCCCTATGATCGTAAATGGGTGTGAGAGTAGTTTGAATGTATTTCCGCTGATTAGATTTTGTTTGCCAAACTGATTCGTACACCACGTAAATCCCTTCCTCCCTGCACTGTTTCATTGCCTCTATGGTGTTGGCATTTGGATGACCCTCAAAAAGGTTGCTCCTAAAGCGATTGCGAAATTCATCCAGAGTGCATTCATACAGCATTTCAAACCCTTCGTTAACCCACATTATTTCGCCCTTGCTGCTAATCATTATTAGAGATGTTCCCGCCTTACTGGCAGCGAGGGATATGTCACTGAATTGGCTCGATTTAATCTCTAAATCTTTTAAGACTTTAGTTTTATTGATGTTAAGCACTAATTTGCTTGCAAACGTGGTGGCATTGATTGGCATCTCAATAAAATCGTCCACCCCAATTTCAAGGATCTCATGGAGATTGCCATTGTTTGGCTCAACCAGCACTACAATTCCTTTATTCTTAAACTGAGAATTATACCGTAACATCCGTAGACATTCCTTAACAGATGAAGGGGAAAGGTTATAGTCAATCAGAATCAAATCAGCCTCAATGTGTTGGCACTCAATCTCAATGCCGTCTGTCTTAATAAAGCCATGAAATGTAAAGCAATACTTACTGCTTGAAAGGTTTTCTTGGATGTTTTCAAGTAGTTGCTGCGATTGGCAAATGGCTAAAATGGAGTAGTGCATGGACGAAAACTTCTCGAACGGCTAAAAATACAAATAATAAAACAATTGAAATACTGCCATAAGCAAAATATATTCCAAAAACCAAAATAGGGTCGTCGGGCTGTTCTGATGAGGCTATGCGGTTTCATGGTGTTAATGTAGATGGTAATAAGACCGGGTCAACTGGTCATCGAAGTGTTGAAAACATTCCACAGGGGGTCATCGGGGGAGGGAGCAACAATGGTTACATTTGCTCCCGACACGGGATGGGTAAAGCTGAGGGAGAAGGCGTGTAGATGAATACCCCCGTTGGGGTTCGAACGCGGGGCTCCGTACTTTAAATCGCCCTTGATGTAGAGACCTATTTTTGCTAATTGCGCCCTTATCTGGTGATGACGCCCGGTGTGTAGCTCAATCTCCAACAGGTAGTACCGATCGGTTACTCCAACGGTTTTATAGGTTAATCGGGCCTCTTTTGCATCGCCTTTGGGCGCTGTGTAGGCAAATGACTTATTTTTTTGCTGATCCCTGACAATGTAGTGGGTGAGTGTATCTGCCGGCCTGGGCGGCTTATTGCCCGCCACTGCCCTGTACATTTTGACCACATCGTTATCGTGGAACAGCTTATTCATCCTGCTTAACCCCTTGCCGGTTTTGGCAAGCAGCACTACTCCGCTCACAGGACGATCGATGCGGTGAATGGCCTCTAAAAAGACGTTGCCCGGCTTCGAATCGCGTTGTTTTATGAATTGTCGTACCTCAACGAGCAAAGGTGTATCTCCGGTTTTATCGCCCTGCACAATGTCGCCGCAATGCTTATTCACCGCTACCAGGTGATTGTCTTCGTAGAGAATGCGCTGTGGGTCGAAAGCCATATTCGGCTACTTTACAGGTTTATAACCAATCTGACTCTGCCTTGTGTTTCTTAGTACTGCTCCCTCTCATTGGGGAAGCTAAGGCTTTTCACATCTTTTATGTAGGACTGGAATGCTCCCAGCATCTCGGCGTACAGGTTGTGGTAGCGGCGTAGGAACCTGGGCGAAAACTCGTGGGTGATGCCCAGCATATCGTGAACAACCAGCACCTGCCCGTCAACCCCGGAACCCGCTCCAATACCGATAATGGGAACCTTAAGCTCATGGGCTACTTTTTCTCCCAGTGCAGCAGGTATTTTTTCCAGCACAATGGAAAAACATCCCGCCTCTTCGAGGAGGTGGGCATCGGTTATCAACTTTTCTGCCTCGGCCCCGTCGCGTGCCCTCACGGTGTAGGTTCCAAACTTATGAATGGATTGGGGTGTTAGCCCCAGATGACCCATCACGGGGATTCCGGCCGAGAGAATCCTGTTCACCGATTCGATGATTTCTCTACCCCCTTCCAGCTTGACAGCATCAGCTCCCGACTCTTTCATAATGCGGATAGAAGAGCAAAGTGCCTGTTTGGAGTCGCCCTGATAGGTGCCAAATGGCAAATCGACAACCACAAGCGCACGCTTGGTGGCGCGGACAACCGCCTGAGCGTGATAAATCATCTGGTCGAGGGTGATGGGCAACGTCGATTCGTGCCCGGCCATCACGTTGGAGGCAGAATCGCCCACAAGAACGATATCAATGCCTGCGGCATCGAGTATGCGTGCCATGGAAAAATCGTACCCCGTGAGCATGGCAATTTTTTCGCCCCTCAGCTTCATTTCGTATAGTACGTGGGTTGTAACAACCTTGGCTTTTCCTTCTGTTGACATGAGAACTCGGTTTGATTAGTAAATCTTTCGTTACAAAGATATATTAATAGTTGAAGCGATAACCCTAAAACGCCTTTTGTTTTCGCCGAACCATGTAGAGAAACCTCCCCCATTGCTTTAATATGACTTTTTGGCATAGATTTATGATATTCGTATGAATATCAAGCGTTTGCAATAATGGTTTGCAGCCTTGAAAATCAATTTAATAATAACATGCACATAGTCAGTAGGTTGAAATTCATCATGGTTTTTTATATATGACAAAACATAGTACCATTTTTCCTGCGGTATGCCAATATATCATCCGATGACTGTTTTTTAATCAATGGCACAATCATTGAAACCCCTAAGTCGTGAAAATAAAATGGATATTTAATCGACTAAAAACATAAACGATGAGCAAAATTATTGGAATAGACTTAGGAACTACAAACTCCTGTGTTGCCGTTATGGAGGGTAACGAGCCTGTGGTTATACCCAACAGCGAGGGTAAGCGCACAACCCCTTCCATAGTGGCATTTGTTGAAAATGGCGAGCGAAAGGTTGGCGATCCCGCCAAGCGTCAGGCCATAACCAACTCGAAGAAGACCATTTTCTCCATTAAAAGATTCATGGGCGAGACGTACGATAAGGTTGTTAAAGAGTCCGAACGTGCATCATTTCAGGTGGTTAAAGGCGAAAACAATATGCCCCGCGTGGTAATTGACGATAGAAAATATACTCCGCAGGAGATTTCGGCCATGATTCTTCAAAAGATGAAGAAAACGGCTGAGGATTACCTGGGACAGGAGGTACACGAGGCAGTGGTTACCGTGCCGGCATACTTCAGCGATTCGCAGCGTCAGGCTACCAAGGAGGCAGGGGAGATAGCCGGGCTTAAAGTTCGCAGGATCATCAACGAGCCCACGGCTGCTGCATTGGCCTATGGCCTCGATAAGAAGAGCACAGACCTGAAGATTGCAGTCTTTGACCTGGGTGGAGGAACGTTCGATATTTCCATCCTTGAGCTGGGCGACGGGGTATTCGAGGTGAAATCGACCAATGGTGATACCCATTTGGGTGGCGACGATTTCGACCACGTAATCATCGACTGGCTGGCCGAGGAGTTTAAAAAGGATGTGGGCATCGATCTGCGCAAAGACCCCATGGCACTCCAGCGCTTGAAAGAGGCCGCCGAGAAGGCCAAGATTGAGCTTTCCAGCTCAACCCAAACGGAGATAAATCTTCCGTACATCATGCCGGTTGATGGTATTCCGAAACACCTAGTGCGTACCTTAACCCGCGCTCAGTTTGAGAAGTTCACCGACCATTTGATTCAGGCCACCATTGAGCCTTGTAGGAAGGCCCTGAAGGATGCCGGTATGCAGCCATCGGATATCAACGAGGTAATTCTGGTGGGTGGTTCAACCCGTATCCCGGCCATTCAACAGGTGGTTGAAAAATTCTTTGGAAAAACTCCAAGCAAAGGGGTAAACCCCGACGAGGTGGTGGCCATTGGGGCAGCCATACAGGGGGGCGTACTTACCGGAGAGGTGAAGGATGTGTTGTTATTAGACGTAACACCCCTTTCGCTGGGTATCGAGACCATGGGAGGTGTATTCACCAGGCTTATCGATGCCAATACCACAATCCCTACCCGTAAGGGCGAAACGTTTACCACGGCATCCGATAATCAACCCTCGGTTGAGATACACGTGCTACAGGGCGAAAGGCCAATGGCCAGTGGCAATAAAACCATCGGGCGATTCCACTTGGATGGAATCCCACCCGCTCCGCGAGGAGTACCCCAGATTGAGGTTACTTTCGACATAGATGCCAACGGCATACTGAACGTATCGGCCAAGGATAAGGGAACCGGTAAGGAGCAGCGAATTCGTATCGAGGCATCATCCGGGCTTACCGATGACGAGATTAAGCGCATGCGCGAGGAAGCCAAGGCCAATGAGGCTGCCGACCACGAGGCCCGCGAGCGGGTTGATAAGCTCAATGCTGCCGATAGTATGATTTTCCAAACCGAGAAGCAGCTCAAGGAGTTTGGCGATAAGATTCCTGCTGACAAGAAGGAGCCCATTGAGAAGGCATTGGCAAAGCTGAAAGAGGCACACCAGAAGCAGGATATAGCGGCTATCGACGCAGCCACAAGCGAGTTGAACACTGTATGGCAAGCCGCCTCGGAAGAGATGTACAAAGCTTCGCAAGCTCAGCAGGGACAGCAGCAGGCACAGCAGCCTACGGGTGAACCTTCGGGAAGTAACGAGCAAGAGGTTACCGATGTGGATTTCGAAGAGGTGAAGTAGAATTCTTTACCATAATATATACTGTTCAAAAGCCCTCGGGTATTATCCGGGGGCTTTTTTATAATGAATTTCTATATTTGCCGTTATCATTTCCAAATAACTTAATCTTGGTAAAGTCTATGAGAATCATCGCTATTACCTTTGCCTGTGTATTGCTGTCCACGGGCCTTTCGGCGCAACAGGCAGCAGTGTCCGATACTGTATTCAATCAGGTGGATAACAATAATCTGAAACAGGCCTACTGGAAAAAGTATTACAAGAATGGAAAGTTGGCATATAAGGGATATTTTAAAGACGATAAGCCTAGGGGTGTGTTCCTTCGGTATCACGAGGGTGGCACCCTGCGTGCACGGATGGTTTACAGCCAGTGCGGCGATTCGGCCCGAACAACCCTATACTATCCCAATGGTAAAGAGATTGCACGGGGGCTGTTTTACATGAACAGGAAGGATGGTGAGTGGCAATATTTTACGCAGACAGGGAAAGTGGCTCTGGTTGAGAACTACAAGCATGGCATGAAGGATGGAGAGGTAAAAACCTATTACCCTACCGGCGAGATATATGAGTGTGTGCATTGGAAAAACGATCAGAAGGATGGGCTAACTGCCCAGTACTACCTTAACGGAATGTATAAAACCACGCTTATGTATAAAGGCGGTTTGGAGAATGGCCCGGCAATAACCTATTTCCCCGATGGTAGCAGCCGAATGGAGGGAACTTACCTGCAAGGGCTGAAGCATGGGGAATGGAAAATTTTCGACCGGCAGGGGAAACCCCTTAGGGTTATTAACTATACCTATGGTATAGCCGACAACCAGGACGAACTGATTGATCAGGAGACCAAAACGCTGGATGTTATGATTAAAAACGTTGGCAGGATACAGGAGCCATCCATTGAAGAATTTATCAGAGGGCAGGGCTATTAACCGTATCTGTAAGGAGTTTTAACAACGAAGCCCGATGTGAGCAACATCGGGCTTCGTGCAATCTATCGATTGGCAATGTTAGGCATTGTCAACCTTATACATGTGCTGTATCAGTTCGATAACTTTCATTGAGTAGCCCATTTCGTTGTCATACCAGCTGACAACTTTTACGAAGTTGTTATTCAGCGAAATACCTGCTTTAGCATCGAATACCGAGGTTTGGGTCTCGCCAATGAAATCGGTGGATACCACCTGATCCTCGGTGTAACCGAGAATGCCTTTCAGCTCGCCTTCGGAGGCAGCCTTCATGGCTGCGCATATCTCGGCGTATGTGGCCGGCTTCTCCAGGCGGCAGGTCAGGTCAACCACCGAAACGTTGGGGGTTGGAACGCGGAACGACATGCCCGTAAGCTTGCCATTGAGCGAAGGAATTACCTTTCCAACTGCTTTTGCTGCACCGGTGGAGGAGGGGATGATATTCTGCCCTGCTCCGCGCCCACCTCTCCAGTCCTTCATGGAGGGACCATCAACGGTTTTTTGGGTAGCAGTAACAGCATGAACAGTTGTCATCAGCCCCTCGATAATGCCAAACTTATCATTCAATACCTTGGCAATGGGAGCAAGGCAGTTGGTAGTACACGATGCATTGGATACAAACTGCATATCCTTGGTGTACTTATCAAGGTTAACACCACACACAAACATGGGAGTATCATCTTTTGAGGGTGCCGACATGATAACTTTTTTGGCTCCTGCAGCGATGTGCCCCTGTGCTTTCTCCTTATCGAGGAATAGTCCGGTGGATTCTACAACATACTCGGCACCAACCTCTTTCCATTTCAAATCGGCAGGATTTTTCTCGGCGGTAACGCGAATGGGCTTGCCGTTAACAATGAGCTTGCCATCCTTAACATCTACAGTTCCGTCGAAGCGGCCGTGGGTAGAGTCGTATTTCAGCATGTAGGCCATGTAGTCAACATCAATAAGGTCGTTGATGGCCACAACCTCTACGTTATCGAATTTTTGGGCAGCCCGGAATACCAAACGCCCGATACGGCCAAAGCCATTAATTCCAATTTTTATTTTCGACATAGCGTTTATTTTTAAAGTGTTATGATATTGTGTATCTAAATGCGTTTTATCACCCCAAAGTTAATCATAATAACCATATTATTATACTAAATGCCATTAAGCATAAAAAGTTCAAT
>JAKQEF010000078.1 GCA_029558675.1 Bacteroidota bacterium
GTCGTCGTCGTTGTCGGGCAACCCAACATACCTGCCGGGCGTAAGCACATAATCGAGCGCTCTTACTTTCTCTATGGATACCGAGGCACAAAAACCGGGAACATCTTCATAATTGCCATCGGGATTTCGCCAATTATGGTAGGTGTTTGCAATTTGCTGAATATCCTCGCGAGAAAGTTCACGGGTACGGCGGTTGATTAAATGGCCAAGGTTTCGTGCATCAATAAAAAGTATTTCATTGCTGCGATTTCTGAATTTACTGGAACCGTTGGCTGAGCCTGTGGGAGCCCGGTTTCGACTCAAAAACCAAAGTGCAGCCGGAATTTGTGTATTTAAAAACAGCTTGGCAGGGAGATTTACAATACAATCGATCAAACCGTTTTCAATCAAAGCTTTTCGTATTTCGCCCTCACCGCCGGTTTTTGAAGTCAATGCCCCTTTTGCCAATACCACACCGGCCTGTCCGGTTGGCGCCAAGTGATAGATAAAATGCTGCAACCAGGCAAAGTTGGCGTTTCCAACCGGTGGTACACCATATTGCCAGCGGGCATCGTTCCGCAGTAATTCTCCGCCCCAATCGCTCACATTAAAAGGTGGATTGGCAATAATATAATCGGCTTTCAGATCTTTGTGTGCATCGTTGAGAAACGAACCCTCGTTGTTCCATTTCACCTGCGAACTGTCAATGCCGCGAATAGCAAGGTTCATTTTGCACAACCGCCACGTGGTTTGGTTGCTTTCCTGTCCGTAAATGGAAATGTCGTTTGCCCTTCCCTGATGTTCGGTTACAAATTTCTCCGATTGCACAAACATACCGCCGGACCCGCAGCAAGGGTCAAACACGCGCCCGTGATAGGGTTCCAACATTTCAACCAACAATTCGACAACACTTCGAGGTGTATAGAATTGTCCGCCTTTCTTACCTTCGGCCAAGGCAAATTCTCCAAGAAAATACTCAAACACATGCCCCAGTATATCGGCACTGCGTGCTTTCGTATCGCCAAGGGCAATGTTGCCAATCAAGTCGATCAATTCACCCAAACCGGTGGGATCGAGGTTTTGTCTCGCATAAACTTTGGGTAAAACACCTTTTAGCGAAGGATTTTCCTTTTCTATGGCATCCATGGCATTATCCACAAACTTACCGAT
>JAKQEF010000083.1 GCA_029558675.1 Bacteroidota bacterium
GTGCCCAGGACAAGACTCGAACTTGCACACCCTAAACGGGCGCCAGCCCCTCAAGCTGGTGTGTCTACCAATTCCACCACCTGGGCAAGACTCTGGTTTTTAACTGTTTCGGAGCTGTGCCCAGAACAGGACTCGAACCTGCACATCATTGCTGACACTAGTCCCTGAAACTAGCGCGTCTACCAATTCCGCCATCTGGGCTTAGAATATCCGAAACAATCTTCAAATAACAATCTTAACAATCAATCTCCCACTTGCGGTTGTGAAACGGGAACATATTCCCCTGTTTCGTTAGCGGGTATTTTTTTGCCCGACAAAGGTAATAAAATTTTGAATTGGCAAACCAATGGCTATTTTAGAAAAACGAATCTTTTCTTAAAAATTTAGCCGTGCACAGCCATTCGTTACGATTACAAATTCTCCTTCACGTAGTTGGTTAGGAGGTTGTAAAGCTGAATGCGGGTGTTGCCTCCGTAAATGCTATGGTTTTTGTCGGGGTAAATCATCATGTCGAACTGCTTCCCTGCCTTTATCAGCCTGTCGGCCAAATCGAACGTGTTCTGTATATGCACATTGTCGTCGGCCGAGCCATGTACCAGCAGCAGTTTGCCCTTGAGGCCATCCACATGGCTGGTGGGCGAGTTGTCATCATAACCCGAAGGGTTATCCTGTGGCAAACCCATGAAACGCTCGGTGTAAATGGTGTCGTAGTAGCGCCAGTTGGTTACCGGTGCAACGGCAATGGCCATGCTGAACACCTCGGGTGCCTTGAAAAGGCATAGCGATGACATGTACCCGCCATAGCTCCACCCCCATATTCCAATCCTTTTCGAATCGACAAACGGAAGCGATTGCAGGTACTTGCCCGTTTCAATCTGGTCAATACTCTCGTAGTAGCCCATATTCCCGTAGGTCATCTTTTTAAACTCTTCGCCCCTACCGCCTGTACCCCTCCCATCGACGCATACCAAAATATAACCCTCGGTGGCAAGGTAATCGGACCAGTCCATGCCAAACCTGTCGGAAACCAGCTGCGAGCCCGGCCCGCTGTACTGGTACATCATCACGGGATACTTCCGGTTCTCATCAAAGCCTATGGGCTTTATCATCAATCCGTTGAGTTCAACTCCCTCGGAAGTGGTAAAGGTGAAAAGTTCCTTTTGGGGCAACTCGTACGATGCCAATGTTTCCGCTAAACGGGCATTATCTTCCAAAACCCTGATGGTCTTGCCCTTGGCATTGTGTAGCGTTACCAAGGAGGGCTGATTCAGACTTGAATGAAAATGCATGTAGTATTTGAAACCATTGCTAAAATTGGCACTGTTCGTAGCGGCTTTTTCAGAAAGTTTGCTGCGCTTCTTGCCATCGAGCGATACGGCAAAAACGGCAGTCCGAAGGGGTGAACCGTCATAGCCGTTGTAGTAAACCATTCTGTTCTTCGAATCGTAGCCGTAGATGGTCTTCACCTCATCTTTACCCGAAGTGAGCTGCCTGTTCAATTTGCCATCCATGCCGTAAATGTAGATATGGTTAAACCCGTCCCTTTCGCTGGGGATAATGAAATACTTACCATCGTCGGTAAAAATGGGGTAGCTGTCGGTGGGCTCCTCGATGTAGCGTTCGTTCACCTCGGTAAAGAGCACCCTGGATTGACCTGTTTCGGCATCGGCAATCAGTATGTCCAAATGGTTTTGCAGGCGATTGAGCCTGAGCATGCTCAGCTCCCCGGGATTGGTTGTCCACTTGATACGGGCAATGTACTGGTCGGTTTCGGGGCCAATGTCCATTTGAGTAATGGTTTTGCTCTGCGTATCGTAAACGTTGATGGTTACCAGCGCATTCTCTTCGCCCGCTTTGGGGTATTTAAACGAGTAGTCCTCGGGGTAGAGGTTGCCTACGTAAAACGGCATATGGTACAACTTCACGTGCCCCTCATCGAAACGGTAATAGGCAATCCTGCGGCTATCGGGGCTCCACTGAAATCCGGTTTTCAGGGCAAACTCTTCCTCGTAAACCCAATCGGGTGCGCCGTTGATAATATGGTTAAACTCGCCATCGGAAGTAATCTGCACCTCTTCGCCAGTGGTCAAATCCCTGATAAAAAGGTTGTTGCTACGCACAAAGGCAACCCTGTTGCCATCGGGCGAAAATGCGGGCATCATCTGCTGCCCATTCTCCGAAAGTGGTGTAATGCTTTTCGAATCAACGTCGTACACATAGTAAGAGGCCAAAAAGGAATAGCGGTAGATGGGGTTCATCTCCGTGGCTACCATCAACTTTTTCTCGTTTTCACTGAACGTATAGCCCCTGAAACTCTGCAATTCGGGAATATCAAAATCATCCGCATTGAAAACAACGCGCACCTCATCGCCTGTCAGGTATTCATACTCCACAATTTTTCCGTTCCTATCCTGAATAGTGTACGTTTCACCATTCTTCATGGAGTTAATCCCCCAGATGGAACGTGCCATAAAAGTGCCTTTTACTACAATGTCTTCAAGGCTTATCCTTTGCTTCTGCTCCTGGGCATTGGCCGAAAAGGAGAAAACGAAAAAAGGTAATAGAATGTAAATGCCGATTCTTTTCATGGTTTCCTGCGATTTTGTTGTTTTTTTATAGATACAAAATAAGCCAAAAGGATTAAAAAAATAAAAGTTAAGAGATTTGCCCCGGTTTTCATAAAAAGCATTGTGCCGTCAACAGATGTGGTATAATAATCTTTGTCTATCGGTCAAAAAATACAAGAACGGGCGGTTATCGACAAATCATCATATTCTGTATCAATTGATTACCAAATTATTTGGTAAAAACAGAACAATTAAAACCTAAATGGAACGGGTAACCATTTGATAAGATTTTCGTTAGATTTATCGTGGTTTACCAAATTTTTTATACTTTTATTTTTAATTTGAAAAACGATACCCGGAACTGGGAGATCAATTTTTCGCAACGATATTTGTAAGCTAATAACTATCAACTTGTTTTTTGAGATATAAAATCCGGAAGCTATGATTAAAAAAATTTTATTGTCATTCGTTGTTTTCTCTATAGTGCAAATGGCACAGGGTCAAATTGAGCGTATGCCCTTTGAGGACGGATTTACATACACTATT
>JAKQEF010000093.1 GCA_029558675.1 Bacteroidota bacterium
GTGTCGGAATCGCTGCGCTGTTCAATGTCTCAGCCACTACAGGCTCCATCTTTGGATGGTTCATCGCATTGATTGACATCTCTTTGAGCACAACCTCGTGCTCAGGTGTCACAATTTTGTAGCAGTAGTTATCGCCACCTGGCAGAACGTGGATCTGTTGAACAGGGCCCATCCTATACTTGGCAATAAAGAGATGTTCGATTTCTTGCAGGGTCAAAACGGATGGCGCTAAACCCATAATCCTGTTCCTCCTTCAAAGCTGGTTGCCCAATGGTTTGCGTTATTGGTTGGCATTATAATCCTAGTGGCACCTTAAACGTAGTTACATGGTTCTGTTTGAAAAATTTCTTAAAACCCCATTTCTATATGCACACGCAAATAAAAAAGCATGGGCTAGATTGGTACAAGGAGAAAGAGCGATGGCAATTTACATATTCAATGGATTTACCTGCAATGCACGTTGGCCATCTTCGCTAAAAACTGGCATGGTGTGCATGCTCGTTGAAACAGATCAAGGCCTGGTTCTGATTGATACGGGTCCGGGGACTGAAGATTATACCCATCCTCACTTTATGTTGAAAATATACCGGATGATCATGGATATGCCATTTGATCCACGTGAAGCCGCCATTAATCAGGTAAAGCAGTTGGGCTATCAACCCGAAGACGTTCGTCACATCGTTTTAACCCATATGCACTTTGATCATTGTGGTGGCTTACCCGATTTTCCCTGGGCAAAGGTCCATGTTCACCGCCGTGAATTTGAGGCTTTTAGAGGAAAAATGCACCGCTGGACTGATGTAGCCTATATTCAACGACACATTGCCAATGTGGCCAATTGGAGTTTTTACGATGACGGAAATGAGAAATGGTACGATTTCAATGCCATCCATCTTCCATTCTCGCCGGAAATGTGGCTGGTGCCATTGTATGGCCATTCATGGGGGCACTGTGGGGTTGCCATCAAGACAGAAAAAGGTTGGTATTTTAATGCCGCTGATGCAGGTGCAGTCTATAATAACGAGACTCCCGCCTGGTTAATCAAGTTAGTTCTCGGTCCATACGATGCCTGCTTGCGTCAATTCATGCGCATGCATCCTGAAGTGGTAATATCCAATTCTCATATGTACCCAGAATGGTTTGAGAATAAAGTGTGGTAATAAGGCTTTATATTCTGCATAAAAAGCGCCCTCTTTCAGGAAGGCGCCCTATCAATTCAATCTATCGCATGCCCGATTAGACTGGATATGTGAGACCGTTTGCCCTCGCCGATTTTTCCACACTAAAAATTATCAGTAGCAGAATAAAATGCCTGGCACAAACCGTAACAATCGCAATATCAGGTTGAAGCAGTTGTTAGACTAATATTCGTTAACATTTATTGCGGTTTTTTCTATTAATTCTTTCGTCAACTCTCCATGTTCATAAATGCTTTTTCCGCATAAGCGCAAAAAGTTCTTGTATTTATTTGCCTTTTCTTGATCCTCGATACTTTCACTTGTAAGCATCTTCCCACTTGTTGTATAAAATTCCCAATAGCGTAAAATTCTTTCTGTAATTTCTACCCCCAAAAGTGGTAGGTCTGGTATAACCTTCAGGCAACCAAACCAAAAAGGAGAGACCATGACCTACCAGAATGATTTTACCTTACCAGGCGAGTTTTTAGAGCAAATTG
>JAKQEF010000113.1 GCA_029558675.1 Bacteroidota bacterium
GGGCAATGCTGATCCTTTTAGACGAAGAGAAAAAAGAAGGATTACAGAACATTTAAGGTAACATTGGTTTCCATCATACTAAAACATTGAGAGGTTGTAAAAGGTAAAAAAGGGTGTCACCCTATTGGCAACACCCTGAAATGATGTGATTTAGCAACAATTCTTCTATTTCTTTGCCACTGTTCCCGAAAGCCTTAATACTAAACTGGGCTGTTTGGGGTCGTTGGAGATAACCGTTATGGATTTGCTCTGGCGCCCTGAATAACCTGCAGTTCTGAAGGAGGCAGTCAAAGAGGCCTGTTGGCCAGGCTTTACCACATTAACATCGGGAGCTGCGGTGGTACAGCCGCAGCTTGCTTTTATTTTTCTGATTATCAAATCACTATTGCCAGTGTTGGTAAATACATACTTATGTTCAATGACAACCCCTTCGTCAACCGTACCGAAATCTTTACTGATTTCCTCAAACTCTATTCTAGGGGCATTGGCCAATTCCTTTTCTGACAGTTTTGAAAAATCCTCCTCTATGTTGGCACTTATGCTTATGGTATTATTCGGGTGATTCTCTTTATTGAGCATCACTCGTACCCTATCGAGAACAAAACCCCAATCGTTAATATTCCTTGTATTGTAGCTAATGATTATTGTTCCCGTTTCCTTGGGTTTTAGCTTTGAAGGTTTCATTGATACGCTGATATGCTTGGGTGTTCGGTCGAAAGAGACATCCATGGGCTTATCGCTAAAGTTGTAAACTTTAATACTATCTGTAACTTCTTGTCCTATTAAAACCCTGTTAAACGAAAGGTGCACATTGGCTATGCCCAACTCACCAATCCTCCTCCTATACAGTTCCTCCGGTGTTTTAGTCCTCGGGATAACAGTACCTGTTATCGAAAGTGCCAAGCCAGTAGGCAAAGCATTGGAAAAAACTGTCACAAGTTGAGAGAATTCACCCGGTCTGTTGGTTGGGTCGTAGGTTATCGAAACAATCCCTTTTCCATTGGGGGCAATGGGTTCTTTTGTCCAGAAAGAGGCTGTACATCCGCACGATGTTTGCACTCGGGTAATAATCAGAGGCGCGTTCCCTATGTTGGTTACCTCAAAATCAACGGCAGCCTTGCCTCCCTCCTCTTTAATAGTGCCGAAATCATGGCTGGTTTTTAAAAATTTCATTACAGGGCCCGATTCCTGCGCATAGAGAATTGCACAAGGGACCAATAATCCTAATAAAAATACTATGCGTTTCATGCTGAACTATATTGAAAAATTAATGATACTACAATTATTATCGATGTACAAAGGTAAAAACATTAAAAAAAATTTGGATAAAGTAATCAAATACTATTCCAAGCAATCCGATTTTTTGGCATAGTTTAACAGTTTGGAACCTTAACTAATGCTTCAACTATTTTTTCATACCTTTATCTGAAAAAAAAATGAGCATTTCTCAACTTCTTACTCTTATAGCCATAGGCATTTTTGCCGGATTCACGGGCGGAGCATTAGGTTTGGGCGGCGGTGTTATCATTGTTCCCTCTCTGGTTTTCATTATGGGATTAAGTCAACATACTGCACAGGGCACCAGCCTGGCAGTGCTGATATTCCCCGTGGCTCTTCTCGGTGCATACAACTACTACCGGGAAGGTTATGTGAATGTAAAATTTGTTGTAATCCTTGCACTGGCATTCTTCATTGGCAGCTACCTGGGTTCGCTGATGTCGGTGAACCTTTCCGAAAAAATATTGAGGAAAATTTTTGGAATAGCGGTTTTAGCTCTATCCATAAAAATGATTTTTGGTAAATAGTTGGCGAAATGGTTGCGCAAACTGATATTTACCAAACCAATCATTGTGGTATTTGAATGGCACTTTGCAATGCCTTTTGCACGAATTCAACACTACGTCATAATTCCTCATTTCATTTTAGACTAAAACTGTTTTTAAATATAGGAAAAAACCCTTTTTTAATTTTTTGGTTTGGATAATTGCTTTTACTTTTGTGGTTGAATACATGACTTACGTTTAACTTTAAAAATAAGAGACATGGCTTATAAAATTAGTGATGATTGTACTGCCTGCGGTACTTGCATCGATGAGTGTCCTGTTGAGGCAATATCCGAGGGCGATATCTATAAAATCGATCCCGATGCTTGTACCGATTGTGGTGCTTGTGCTGATGTATGCCCTGTAGAGGCCATCCATCCAGCATAGCAAATCAAAGATAGCATTAAAGAAAAAGTCCACGGCAAATCGTCGTGGACTTTTTCGTTTGAGCAACGCTCCAATTAAACTCTAAAAAATTGCCCTTTTTTAAGTTTAACTCTTTTTGTTAACCCGATAATGATGCAACTAATTCTGTGCCAAAAAACAGAATTATAAAAGTTAAATTTTAAAATTCCTAAATAGTAGGGATTGATAAAAGAAGGAAAAGTCATTACGACTTACATACGATACTCCCATTGGCGATATGCCTGAAGCAAACATTTGTCGGACAGGGGATTGGGCTGAAGGGAAATTTTAATCAGATTGGCTAAACGATGAGTTTCTGCGGTCACAGGTACTTTTGGGAAACACTTTTCAGCGGCAAAATTTAGATACTTAAGCAGCAAAAAAGCATCGAACCACAGAAAAAACCGCTTCTGGAACGATTCGGTCGTAGAGGTATTGGCATTGATCTCAGCAATATTCTCCTCGAAGTGGTTGGATTTGAGAAATTCACGGAGACAAGGCTCCTGCATGGACAGGTTTTTTTGACATTTGGTGGCATCGGCCTGATGCAGCTCATGAATATTCTCAAAAAATGGTTTCAGGGGCATCCACGAATCCAAACTATACGTGTGAAAATTGTCCTCCCTGTTGCTGATGTACGAGGTGATAGCCCTACCGGTACCAAAGGGAACCCTGTAGGAGGGCCGTGGTGAAGGAAAGATACAACAGGCATGCAACTCTTTGAACTTCCCGTGAGGAATTATTTTTTGTAAGAAGTAAAAGTCCTCCCCTGCTTTATTCCTATTCATGCCACCGTAGCGTGTGTACGCAGCCGCGCTGCAGGCCATGCTGGAGCCAACCGTGTGATACGAGAACGGGTGACCTACATACCTGCCTGCCTGCACATAGTAACGAAGATGCAGTTCATACTGTGTAATACCTTGGTAAACCTTTCCATCAAATTCATCGCCTTCCATTGGGTGCTCGTATCGTATGGAGCACGCTTCGGTTTCAGGGGATGTGCTCCATAGTTTCTCCAGCTCCGCAAGGTAATTGTCGCTACATGTGGCATCGGCATCGAAGCATGCCACTACCTTTAAACGGCTTTTCGATTGAAACAACCGCCATGCTGCCTCGTCCATCCCAATCTTACGTGCCAAACCCACACCTGCATGTTTTTTCGGGAGATTTGAAGCATCAATGGCATAAAGGCGAAAATATTCGCTATTATTAATGTCGTTAGCCCGCTGTACCAGCTGAATATTAGCTTCGGCATTAGCCACAACCTCGTCGGGAGAGCCCTCGGGGTAATTTACCACTACTATAACCTCAACAGCACAATCTGTGGTTTGGCAATCCATAAGCGATTGCAACGATTGCCAAAGATCGGGCTCGTAGTATGCCGGAATCACAACCACAATTCCCAATGCTTCGTTAACCTTAGCTAATAGCTTGGGGGCATAGTGCTGCCTTCCGAAATAATAGGATTGTGCCATAAAAAAACCCTACTCTAAAAGAGCAGGGGGTATTATAATATCCTATAAGCCTTTCTATTTCTTCTGCGCAGGCTTAGTTTTGATATATTTGATGTTAATGCCATCCAACACTTCGCCGGTTACTTCAATTCCTGGATATCCGTAAAGCAATGGGCCTCCGAACGAGCTGCTAAGGATAATGTGATAGCCTTTGTCCTTGTTGTACTCCTTCAGGTAATCGTAAATGCTCTGCTGAATTCTCCTGAGCATCACCTGCTCCTCCTCGGCAAATTGCATTCTTAACTCATCCCTGTACTGGTAAAGCTGTTGCTCCTTTTCGGCCAGTTCCTGTTGCATTGTTTGAGCCTGCGAACGGGTTACCAAACCTTTTTGAACTTTTTCCTGAAAGTCAATCATTTGCTTTTCAAAAGCGCTGGATTTTGCATTTAGCTCCGCCTCCATTTTTCGCCCTTTGGCCTCCATATCCTTCTGGATATCGAAATACATATCGTAGTTATTCAATAGCGAATCCATGTTAACCCATGCTATGGCCAAACCTCCGCTTACGAACTCTACAGAATCAACTGTCTTTGATTCGCCATTCCCGTGAAAATGCTTTGGGCCGGATGTAAAATGCAATACATAAAGCACCGCTACGGCGACCGCTAAAACGATATTGATGATAATGGATACATTTTTCATTATTAAAGTTGTTGTGCCGGTTTGCTACCGGAATAGTTTAACAATAGTAATTTGCCTGCAAATATAAAAAATGGTTTTAAATTGACCGCTATTCAAAAAGGCTTTCGTCGCGTTGAAGCAACAGAATGGAGTTGAAGGGAACAATCACATACTTTTCGCTTCCAAATTCAATCTCCACGCTATTCTCCTGAAGGTAAACGGCCAAATCGCCCACTTTTGCCTGAAGCGGGAAGTATCGTGCATCGCCCTCTTTCTTTTGCCAGGGTTCTTCGTACTCGCTTGGTACGGGCATAGGGTATCCCGGCCCTACCTTAACAACGTAGCCGCTGTGAACCTTTTGCTTCTCCTGCACTCCGGGAGGGAGCAGAAGGCCCGCCTTGGTCCTTTCTTGCGGATTTTTGGGTTTAATCAATACCCTATCGCCAACTACAATGAGGAGGTCAAGATTTTTTGATTCCAGCGTAAGTGACATTTTTTCCGTTTTAATCTTTGCAAAGATACCCCATAATCGAAATAAATGATAAATCCGATGGGTTTTTGAGCCAAATGAGCAATCAGTCAATCCCGAGCACCATCTTTGTGTGGTGTTGGTAAACCTCCCCTGCCGAAAGCAGGGTTGAGGGAAACGGCAATACAATGTAAATCAGAAACTCATATTATAATGTGGACAGCTCAGGGGCTGAAGCCCCTGAATTAGTTGTATATGGAAAGCAATCCATTCCGGGTTTTAACCCGGAATTAAACCCCATATCATAAACCTGACAGGTTTGGGAAACCTGTCAGGTCTTTCAAGTTGCAGAGCATATAGCACCGAACCCCAAAGGGCTCGGCGAAGCCAAGCACTATGCCTTAGGGGGGAGACTCAAGGCTTGACTCTAAGTCAAACCTTGAGTGTGTGTGGCAGGGCTTTAGCCTCATTATCTCCCCCAAAGTGTTACCCCCTCCCCCTATCTTCCCATAAACACCACGGGTTGCGCCACCGGCAGGCATGGCCCGGGAGATTTACACCCCCAATGCCATAAAAAGTTTTGTAAAAGTTATAAACACAACTTGACTAACAAATTATGTTTTGTAACTTGCAAAGGATTAAATAGCTAAAGCTATACATATACGACAAACAACTGTTGGATAGGTATAACTTTTATATACACATAAGCGAGTTAGCAGCAAGGTTAACGGGACCGCGGCACACCAACAAACAGACGAACCGACATTAACCGTTTGACTTTGTTGCTCTAAACGGAGCAATACATGGCGGTAACAAGACAGAAACTCTTTGGAAATTTAGACTTCCTGACACTAACCCAAAACCCTGACTTCAAGGAAGACAGCGTTAGAGAAGTAATCATACTTCCCATTCTTAAGGAACTTGGTTACTCACAAGAAAACATTGTTCGTAGCAAAACTTTACAACACCCTTTTCTGAAAATCGGAAGTAAAAAACGACCGATAAATCTTATTCCCGACTACGCACTAAAAGTTGAGAATAACTTTGCTTGGGTTTTAGACGCAAAAGCGCCCGACCAAAAAATCATCAATGACGACAATGTGGAGCAAGTGTACAGCTACGCCACACACCCAGAAATCCGAAGCAATTATTTTTCGTTGTGCAACGGCATGGAGTTTTCTGTTTTCAGGACAAACGACACCGAAAAACCTGTTTTGTTTTTCCAAATTGACGAAATTGAACACCACTGGAAAGACCTTGAACTATTCCTTTCGCCAAGCAGCTTTCAAGTTGGTAAAACGCTAACTTACGACACCACAAACGCAACAGCAAAACCGACAGGTTTTGACTATGCAACACGGCCACTACTTGAAGAAATTGTAGTTCAAAAACAATCTGCAAAACGACATTTTGGCGTTCACGGCTATTTCACCAAACAGACGTGGAATGTTGTCCAAGAATACATTAAGAATTTTAGCAAACCAGGAGACTTAGTGCTTGACCCTTATGGCGGTAGTGGCGTTACCGCTATTGAAGCATTGATGTGTAATCGCAAAGGAATAAATATAGACATCAACCCAATGGCTGTTTTTTTAGTGCAATCGCTTATTGCACCAGTAAAACAAACGGAATTAGCAGAAGCATTTGAAAAAATCAAAGCAGAATATATAGCCCACGAACCAAAAACAGAAGCGGAAATAAAAAAGGCAATCAAAAAGTATCCGCAACCCAAACCCTTACCCTTGCCAAAAGGTTCAGATGTAGAAACAGCAGACCAACTTTTTAGCGATAAACAATTGGCACAATTGGGCTTTTTAAAATCACTCATCCTAAAACAACAGAATGAAAATATAAGAATGTCATTGTTGCTTATGTTTTCAGGGCTTGTAACAAAGGTTAATTTAACCTATCACACAACCCCAAACAAACCCAAAGCAGGACAGGGCGACTGTTCGGCTTTTCGCTATTATAGGTATCGAATTGCCCCAAGCCACGTTGATGTCGATGTTATGTACTACTTTGAACTTCGCTTTAAGAAAGTTAAAGAAGCGAAAAAAGAAATGGAGCATTTCATCAATGAGCAAACCATTTCAAACGCACAAATTGTACAGGGTTCAGCAACCAGCTTGATGTTTCTACCAAAGGAAAGTGTTGATTACATTTACACCGACCCGCCCTACGGAAAGAAAATTCCCTATTTGGATTTGTCGGCAATGTGGAACGCTTGGCTTGATTTGGAAGTTACCGAAGATGACTACCAACAGGAAGCTATTGAAGGTGGCGAACAGAAAAAGAGCAAAGACGAGTACAATGAGCTTATCGCACAAAGCATAAAAGAGATGTACCGTGTGCTGAAATACGACCGTTGGCTGTCGTTTGTGTTTGCACACAAAGACCCCGAGTTTTGGCACTTAATCATTGATACAGCCGAAAATTGCGGTTTTGAATACATCGGAGCCGTTCCTCAAAAAAACGGACAAACAAGTTTTAAAAAACGGCAAAATCCGTTCACGGTTTTGAGCGGACAGCTCATTATCAACTTCCGAAAAGTCCGAAACCCCAAAGCAATCCTAAAGGCGAATCTAGGAATGGACATTGCCCAAATTGTTATGCAAACCGTTGAAGGGATTATTGCCAAAAACGATGGTGCAACATTGGAACAAATCAATGACGAACTTATCATCAAAGGTTTGGAGTTGGGCTTTCTTGATTTGCTCAAAAAGGAATACACCGACTTAACACCAATTTTGCTTGACAACTTCGACTACGATGAAACGACTGAGAAATTTACTATAAAAAAAGATACAAAGTTTAGAACGCACATTGATGTCCGTTTGCGTATAAAATACTACTTAATTAGCTACTTACGAAGAATGGAACGTGAGAATAAATCACCTGATTTTGACCAAATAGTCCTAGAAATTTTGCCGTTACTAAAAAACGGAACAACCCCCGAAAGTCAAACCATTTTAAGCGTATTAGAACATATCGCTGAACGTGTGGGAGAAGATGTTTGGCGACTAAAACGGGGCGGGCAACTAACATTATTTATCTGACGAAAATAACCATGCTGCTAACAGCGGCTTAGCTTCAGGCGGTGGCGACTTGCACGTTGGATAAATTTGCGTACATTTGATAGGCCGTTGGCTCGCAGGGTGTGTGCTGGGCACTCTACCGCCCGAAACCCAAGCCGCGGAACGTTAGTGGCAAGTATTAAAAACAAACATCAATAATTTAATTAAACAAAAATGAGAAGATATTTAATATTACTTATTGGAATTATATTATTTGCTAGTTGCTCGACACCAGTAAAATTTACAGCTGACTATCAAGCAAAATATAATGGAATGACAACCGTTGAAATACCCGAAGTATATGAATTAGTAAATATCGTATTGGCACTCACCCAAACTGGACAGAAAGACAATTACATTATTTACAAAAACAGTGATTACTATAAATTAATATGGAGCAAATTCGGTTCATATAAGGATGAACCGATTGTTAAAGCCATTGATAAATTAATAGAGAATAACGTGTTTTATCATATGGAATTAAAAATGGACGCATATTCTTACCAAATCGATAATGATAATAAAATCATTAGAAAAAAATACTTTAACATAACCTCAAGACAAAAATCGAATACTCTTTCTAAACTTATACCAAAGCTTCAGGATTTTGCTTGCAAAACAAATTTTACAGTTTTTTATAAAAGTAACCTGAAACACTATACTTCACAAATATCTTATTTTACAGATTCCATTAACATAGATGACATGCAAGAATGGCTGAGTTTAAATTTCCATAATCCTCCCTATAATTCTTTTAAAGTAGTTTTCTCGCCTTTGATTGATGGCTGGCAGTCAGCAATCACATTCTCTAATAATCGTTTTAATGAAGTGCACATGCATATACGATATCCATATTATAGCGACTCTAATTTATCGCCAAAATCCCAAACATTAAAAAAAGGCAATATACTTTTCACAGAACTCAACCATGCATATATTAATGCTGAAAGGAAAAAATATAACCAAAGGATTTACAAGATTTTCGATGATTATTCGAAATGGCTAGATTACTCAAAGTCTTCTAATAATTACCGTACACCAATACAATGTTTTGATGAGTATTTAAATTGGTCTCTTGTAAGTTTATGGTATATTGACCATGCTCCTGAAAATGATTTAGATAAACTTATTTCGTTAAATAGGAACTACATGGTAAATACAAGGGGATTTCTACTATTCAAAGAGTTTGACGAGTTTCTTGTTCACGCTTATAGAAATCGAAATGAAAATGATATTATTGCCGATTTATTTCCAAGTATTATCGAATGGTTTGAATCAAATCGAAACATACCATAATAATTTTAAAACACCAGCCACTAACAGCGGCTTGGCTTCAGGCTTTGGCGACTTGCCCGTTGGATAAATTTGCGTACATTTGGTACGTAGTTGGCTCGCAGGATGTATGCTGGGCACTCTACCGCCCGACCGCCAAGCCTCGGAACGTTAGAAACAAATTCATTCTCAATTAAAAAAATAAACTTGAAATAAACGATAAATCCGATGGATTTTTGAACCAAATGAGCAATCAGTCAATCCCGAACACCATCCTTGTCTCGTGTTGGTAAACCTCTCCTGCCGAAAGCAGGGTTGAGGGAAAATCGGGCTGATTGGGAGAATCGGGGTAGTGCTGTGTTTCCAGGCAAATGGCTGAATGCTCCTGATATACGGTTTGGTTGTGCCCCACGTACGAACCATCGAGTGAGTTGCCGGTGTAAACCTGAATGCCGGGCTGGGTGGTGTAAACTTCAAGGGTCCTCCCCGAGGGCTTGTGGATAAGGAGGGCAGCAAGCCTGCCCATTTCACGGGGACTGTTGAGGGCAAAGCAATGGTCAATGCCTCCGGGGATCGTCTTAATCCTCTCGCCCAGAAGTGTACTTTCCGAAAAATCGAAGGGCGTTGCACGGCAAGATTTTAAAATGCCGGTGGGTATCTGATGTGCGTCTATCTCAATATATTGCAGCGAGTCCAAAAAAAGAGTGTGGTCGTATATCGTATTCTTAAACCCATTGAGGTTGAAATAGCAATGGCTGGTGAGGTTCACATGGGTTTGGGCATCGGTTGTGGCATGGTAGGCAATGCAAATCTCGTTGCCGTCGGTGATGGTATATTCCACAGTAACTTTCAGATTGCCGGGGTAGCCCTCGTCACCATCGGGACTATGGTATGTGAGTTTTAAAACCCCTTTGCTTCCTACGGAAACAATCTCATCACTCCACAGCTTGGTGTGAAAGCCGTTGTGGCCACCGTGCAGGTGGTTTGGGCCATTGTTGATGGGAAGCGAATACTCCCTGCCCAATACGTAAAATCGCCCCCCGGCAATCCTATTGGCATACCGCCCCACTATCACGCCGAAGTGTGGGTGCCCCATCAAATATTTCTCCAACACAGGAAAACCTGCGGTTATCTCCTCAATATTTCCGTACCTGTCCGGGGTTTTGATGGAGGTAATAATCCCCCCGTAATTGGTAATTCCAACCTCCATCCCATTGGACGATGAAAAACGAAATATTTTTGCAATCCGTCCATCGGGTAGCCGACCAAAATCTTGAGCTGTTATTATCATATTACGCCAAGTAAAATGAGATTGCATTGTATGTACAAAAATGGTAAAAATTACGGGTTTGAATTTTCATAGCCATATGTTTTAGCCTTTTTTACCCATTGCACCCTCTAAATATCTTTTATACATACCGCATACGTCGCTGTAAACCAGCAATATTAATCTCCAAAGGCAGGTTTGCAATTTTACGTCCGTTTCTCTACTTTTGGAAAAACAACCACTAAAAACTAATCGTCATGTCAAAAACCAGGATCAAACTAACTATTTTTATGGCCGTAGCCATTGTATTCTCATCGTGTAGCCAAATGGACAAGAACAGCAAGTACGAACACATCACTCCGGATATTGAGCTGACCGCCGATGAAATCGCTGCCGGAATCCTCACCCCTGAAGTGCTATGGAAATTTGGAAGGCTGGGCGGTGCACAAGTGTCGCCCGATGGCGAAACCGTTGTATTTACCATTACACGGTATTCCATGGAGGCCAATCGTGGTGTTACCAATATATACACGGTACCCGTTAAAGGCGGCGAACCCGTGGAGCTCACCACCAACGCCACCAACGATTTCAGCCCGAAATGGGCACCCGACGGAAAGCGAATCGCTTTTCTCTCATCGCGGGATGGCTCAACCCAGCTTTGGGAAATGTCACCCGATGGGTCGAATGCAAAGCAGGTATCATTTATCGAGGGTGGGATTAACTCGTTCTCTTACGCCCCCAGCGACGACAGGATTCTTTACACAAAGAATGTACAGATTGAGAAAACGGTCAAGGACGTCCATCCCGATATGCCCAAGGCCAACGTCAGGCTGATTGACCATCTGATGTACCGCCACTGGAGTTTTTGGCGTGATGGCAGCTACAGCCATATTTTCGTAGCCCCCTACTGCCTGGGTAAAATGAGCGAGGGCAAGGATATAATGGAGAATGAACCATGGGATGCTCCCCTCTCACCATACTTTGACGACTCCGACATTTGCTGGAGCCCATGCGGCAAGTACATTGCATATTCCTCAAAGAAAATGGTGGGCAAGGATTACGCCATTAGCACTGATGCCGATATCTATCTGTATGATATTGAGAATGAGACCACAGAAAATCTCACCAAGGGCATGCCGGGTTACGACAAGTATCCGATATTCTCACCTGATGGCAGCCAAATTGCATGGCAAAGCATGGAAACTCCGGGATACGAAAGCGACAAGCATCGTTTATTTATTATGAATATTCAAACCCGAGAAAAAACTTACGTAACCAAAGATTTTGATCAGAACGCAGATAATATCCGGTGGGGTGCCTGCGGCTCGAAGCTATTCTTTGTGAGCGGAGTAAAAGCTACGCAGCAGATCTACAGAGCTGACTTAAAAACCGGTGAGATTACGCCCATTACTGCCGGAAGGCATAACTTCACTTCGTTCTCAATGGCCAGGGGAATTTTGGTGGCCCAAAAAACGACCATGAGCATGGCACCCGAACTGTTTACCATCAACCTGGGAACTCAGGAAGTAACTCAGATTACCCAAATCAACAAGAATATTTATGACAATATCAAAATGGGCGAGGTAAGGCAACGCTGGGTGAAAACCACCGATGGTAAGGATATGCTGGTATGGGTTGTTCTGCCGCCCAACTTTGACGAGACAAAAAAATACCCTGCCCTGCTCTACTGCCAGGGAGGCCCTCAAAGCACCATCGACCAGTTCTGGAGCTACCGCTGGAATCTGCAGATTATGGCAGCCAACGGCTACGTGGTGGTGGCCCCCAACCGTAGGGGTGTACCCTCATTCGGTCAGGAGTGGAATGCGCAGATATCGGGTGATTATAGCGGTCAAAACATCAAGGATTATCTCAGTGCCATTGATGATGTGAAGAAAGAGCCGTGGGTTGACGAGGAGCGATTGGGAGCAGTTGGAGCAAGCTATGGCGGATATTCTGTTTTCTATCTGGCCGGAGTCCATCAGAAACGATTTAAAACATTCATTGCCCACAACGGCATGTTCAACCTCGAGAGCTTCTATGCAGGGACAGAGGAAACCTTCTTCCCCAACCACGACTTTGGTGGCGCGTACTGGGAAAAGGATAACAAGGTGGCACAGCGCAACTATGCCAACAGCCCGCACAAGCTGGTTCAAAACTGGGATACTCCCATCATGATTATTGTTGGCGAGAACGATTTCCGCATTCCCTACCCCGAGGGGCTGCAGGCATTCAACGCAGCTCAGCTGCGCGATATTCCCAGCCGCTTGTTGGTTTTCCCCGATGAAACGCACTTTGTCACCAAACCTCAGAATGCGGTTGTTTGGCAGCGCGAATTCTTTGGATGGCTGGACAAATGGCTGAAGTAAAACTTTATTATGGTGCTGTCTAAAAAGTCCTTTGTGGTACTCCGAATTAAACTCGGTGTAACTCTGTGAAACTTCTTAACAATTGATACCCAGAGTAACACAGAGCCTCAAAACCTCGTCACAGAGTTTCACAGAAAAAAAGAGTATGTTTTCAAGACTTTTTAGACAGCCCCGTTATTGGACAATGCGTTAATACTTACTACTGAATCTTTGAAAAGCGGATAGCCGCTTTTTGCTTTGCATTGGCAATCCTTATCAGATATACCCCCGAAGGCAGGCTCTTCAAGGGGAATAATCCCGATAACCTGTATGAGTTGTACCCTTGGGATAGATGAAGATCTGATTTGCTTGCCACTACCTCGCCCGTTTCGGAAATCAAGGAGATTTGGAATATACCGGCCATCTGCGAGTTAAGCTCCAATACGCTTTCATCAACAACGGGATTGGGGTAGATTTTCAAACTCACAGGCAGCATTTCAGGCTTATTCCCTACGGTGGTAAAACGAAAAACCAAATCACCGTTTCCTGCATCAATCAGCGTATCGCATTCCACCGTAGTCACCTCATTAGCATTATAAATGGCTGTACCATGATACAACCCGTAGGGTGCATTGGGTATCACAAACGGCTCTGCACCAGTAACTCCTGTATTTGTTCCTTCGGGACCCGAAATGCTTAATTCAACCCCCTCAATATTTTCATCAAACTGATTAACTGCATGGCACACCACATCGCGACGTAGCATGGGCAATGTAAAGTCCACTTCTGCGGTTACCTCATCCGACACAACGACAACCCCCTCGATGGTAACCTCCTCAGTGTACGGGTGTGATGCTGTTACAGAGTATGTTCCGGGTTGCAATGTTATACCGTAGTGTCCATTTGCATCGGGAGTGCTGGTTAACTCTCCAATGGTAACGGTAACCTCAGTTACATCGGCCATATCGCCTTCAATACTTACGGTTCCTGAAATGCTGCCTGTGGCAATAGTATTCCCAAGGCTACCATCAGGTCGGAAATTCTGTGCGAACACCTCAGTGCTTCCGGTTCTCTTATCTTCCCAGGTTAACACCCACTGGTTATTGCTAAAACCAGCGATAGCCGGATGCAGTTTATCGCTTGGAGCGGTTGATATTGGCAATGCCGATTCGTCCCACACAAACAGTCCCTCCGAATTGAGCCTCGCAACACGGTAATGGAATTCTACAGCAGAAATACCATCCCAGAAAATCAGAAAGGTATTTTTCTCATGGGGCATTGCAAACTGAAGATTAATATATTTCTGAGAAAGTGGAAAGATTATCTTCCCATCGCCACACCACGATATGTTACCCTCGGGGGTTACCTTTTGACCGTAAATACCCCACTTGTTCTGGTCGGCATTTACCTCATTCCAATAGACATAGACATTTGGGTCATCGCCATAAGTTATAATTTTAGGTTCAAAGTGATTGGACAATTCATTCAGCGAAAGTTGCACTCCATTTACCTGAAACTGTACCTCTCCCTGAGCATTAACGTGCTGTATCCATGCAGAGGAAACCGATTGCGATAGCGCGTTGTCGTGCCATGCAATGTAGAAGCCATCGGCACCATCGCTCACGAAAGAGAGAATTTGCGTCCAGGCTGACATGGCACCAACATCCGAAATAACCGTGTTATTCTCCCATACGGCTTCGCCGGAAGAGTTGAAGCGTTGAGCCAGAATATGCCTTGTGGGTGACCACGGGACGCCGCTATCCTCAAAGAATTTCATCAGCACGTCATCCTCTCCGACGGACATTAGCTGAGGCCATGAGTAGCTATTCTCACAGCTGAGGGTTATGCCCCATTCTCCCCACTGTTTCTCTCCCTGAGCATTGATTTTTTGCAGAATAATAACACCATCTGCCTCCCACGCAAAGACCGCGTTGTTTGCCTGAGTAACCGCTACAACGGGCGACACATTAAAGGCATCGCTATTGGAAAGCATAATCCCGTCAGGTCCCCAAACGAACTCTCCCTCAGGAGAAATACGGTAGGCTACGGTATTGTTATTGTCATTCAAACGAATATCCTGAAAAGTAAGCACAGCATGGTTCTCATTATCTGATGTCACATCCCAATCGGTTAGCCATGTCATGGATGGATGTGCGCTAATCAGAATGCCGTTTTCGTCCCACATGGCATTACCAGCAGAATCCAATCTTTGCAGGCGAACATTGTAGCCCTCTTCAGCCATCGAGAAGTAGCCAATGAAATAATCCCCATTGGGACAAATGGCAATTTTGGGCAATACTTGCTCTCCCGTCAGATTGGTAATCTGAGTATTAACCATTGGGTCGTCGCTCCACTGAGCCATCGATAAAAAAGGCAGGAGCGAAATGAAAAGGGATAAACCGAATCTTTTCATAGCATAAACATTTATATTACAACTTAATATGTAAAAAAAGGGAAAGTACCAAACTATGCCGTTTCTTTTGAACCGGCTTTTCTTTCCATATTAATTTGTTCCATTGCTATTATTGCCTTCTCCTTAGCCTCGTTGTAGTGTCCACAAATATTGTTCCTGCCAATGAGAAAATCAATCCGATTGTCTTCCAACTCTTTCCTTACTTCGGGTCGAACTCCCGACAGGATTAGCTTTACGTCAATGGCTTGCAAAAACTTTATGGTTTCGCGGAAGTTGTGAATCCCTGTGGAATCGATAAAAGGAACATTTCGCATTCGCAGAATGAGCACATCGGCCTTCTTACCGAAGTTTTTAAGG
>JAKQEF010000127.1 GCA_029558675.1 Bacteroidota bacterium
TGGGACCCCAAGGGCCCCCCGCCTTACTCTTCCTCACCCGGCCCCGCAGGGCCGGCGCCCCGCCACAAAAAAAATCGGGCAAAGCGGCTGCAAAGATAAGCATTGACAAAACACTATTCCAAATTTTTTTGAAAAAAAATTGAAAAAATCTTACCGCCTGCTTATTCGTTTGTATCTCAAAAATATATGGAATTTTTATGCCTGTTTTTTGTAATGATTACATTAAAAACTAAAAACTACCATATTTCGGGCGGGTGATGATTAAACTTCTTTTTTGTGAACGAACCTATGTCAACCCTAAGTTGAAATTGTTGTTGATGGCTTATTCTGTTCTCTGCAAAATGCATGGATATCCCAAAGCGTCCCTCCACTCCATGAAAACGGAGAGGAGTGAAGTAAATATCGAGCCTATCGTACTGTTTTAATCGGTAATACGGGTCTCCCCAATCGAGAGTATGCCCCTGGCCATAGTAAAAAGTGTTTTTTATACCAAATCCTTTGTACCGGGCTAAAATTTCAAATAAGAATCCGTAGGGTGTATGCCAAACCATATCATTCCTGGAACGCTCATACGATTGTATGCCGCCAACCCCTATGCATAGGGAATCGAGAGCCAACTTTTGTGTCAGGTCATAGCCAACAAGCAGGTACAACGCCCCATTGTCGCGGATAAACTCGTTGGGAGAGGGTGAGGCGGTTTTTGCGTAGTGGTACATATAAAGATGATGATGGAGGAAAAAGTCACCAAAATGACATTGCCCCTCCCCCCCCATAATAAATGTTTCTCTTATACTTTGGGTTTGTCGCGAAGTCCAATCTAAGTAAACGCTCTGACGGAAGGAGTTTCCGGTATATGTCCAGAAAAGCCCGTTGATATATGGCCGGAAATAGTATAGCGAATCGTAGTACAACGCAGCCGGGGCATCGGCAAAAACTTTGTGCCGTGAAAAGGCTCCAAACAGGAATTTGAATTTACTCCCGGAAAAACTGTAGTATAATTGGGGATATACCTTATCTTGGAATTGGTTACTACCAAACTCAAACAATGTAGTAGCACCGACTCGGATAGCACTAAGCGAATCGATTTGTAATCCCACCTCGGGCGTGAATAATGTCCCCATGAATGTTTGCGGTATTTGCACACTCGATTTGTACTCCCTGTTGTCGGCAAAGCCATATAGGGTTACCTCCCAGTCGAATTTCTGAGCTTTTGAAGCATTATAGAATAACAGGCTGATTATTAGGAACAACCCTGTTTTCACAAAAGGCCTGCTAATTGCGTATAGTCTTTGAACAGGAAATATATGGTCAATTTTTACCTTCACGATTAACACAAGCTGGTTACTTAATGGTATTGGGAACAAAGGTATAACAATGATTCCTTAAAACACCATTATATATATGGATTTGAAATGGTAATCCCTTTTAATAATAATATTACTTTTCCAAAGCCGTTACGGTTGAGTGATTCTTTAGTATATTTGTGTGCTCTATTATTCCTGACTAATGAAAAGCCTAATTATTATTCCCACATACAACGAGAAAGACAACATTGAGCGGATGGTTCGAAAAGTGCTGTCCATCGACAGGGGTTATCACATGCTTATTGTTGATGATGGCTCGCCAGATGGTACCGCTGCCATTGTAAAAAGGCTTAAAGCTGAAAATGATGACCGTTTATTCATTATTGAACGCGAAGGGAAGTTGGGCTTAGGAACGGCCTATATTACGGCTTTCAAATGGGCGCTTGACAATCATTACGATTTTATTTTTGAGATGGATGCTGATTTCTCACACAACCCCGATGATCTGGTCAGGCTTCACGACGCATGTTTAAATGGGGCCGATCTCGCAATTGGCTCAAGGTATATTAAGGGCATCAATGTGGTAAACTGGCCTATCGGCAGAATACTTATATCCTACTTAGCCTCAAAGTATGTCAGAGTTGCAACTGGCATGAGAGTGATGGATCCAACGGCGGGTTTCAAATGCTACAAAGCCAATACTCTTAGAGCCATAAATCTGGATAAAATAAAAATGGCAGGCTACGGATTTCAAATTGAAATGAAATTCACGGTTTGGAAACTCGGTTTTAAAATCGTTGAACTACCCATTGTTTTTACCGACAGGAAACTTGGCGTTTCGAAAATGAGCGGCGGGATATTTAACGAGGCGCTCTGGGGCGTAGCGGGTTTGAAATTGAAAAGTTGGTTTGTACCCTTTAAAACGATACATCGGCCCAAAGAAATATCGGCAAATTAGGAGTATGGGAAGAATAGCCATTATCAATGCTCTCATTGTCAATGAAGGGAAACGGCAAAGGGGCAATATCATAGTCAATGGCGGATTGATTGAGCAGGTAATTTATGGCGATGCCACCACCATTCCAGGTTTTAACCATCAAAAGGTTATCAATGCTGAAGGGTTTATCCTCATCCCGGGCGTAATCGACGACCATGTTCATTTTCGTGAACCCGGGCTTACACACAAAGGCGACATCTATTCCGAATCGAAGGCGGCTATTGCCGGCGGGATTACTTCGTTCATGGATATGCCCAATACCATCCCTCAAACCGTAACCAACGAAGAGTTGGATAAAAAATTTGAGATTGCCTCGAAGAGTTCACTGGCAAACTACTCGTTCTATCTTGGGGCAACCAACCACAACATTCAGGAGATTATTAAGGTTGACAAGCGAAAGGTATGCGGCTTGAAGGTGTTCATGGGCTCGTCAACGGGAAATATGCTGATTGACAACGGCGAATCGCTGGAGACTATTTTCCGTTCGTCGCCCGTGCTCATAGGGGCACACTGCGAAGACGAGGCTACTGTCAAAGGGAACACCTTATATTATGATGGGATATACAATCACGATATTCACTTCGGATGTCATCCGCAAATCCGTAGCGCTGAAGCATGCTATCTTAGCAGTAGCCTGGCCGTTGACCTTGCAAAAAAATTCAACACCAGACTTCACCTGCTCCATCTGTCAACAGAACAGGAGATGAGCCTTTTATCGCCGGGGATTTCTCTACCCCAAAAACGCATTACCGCCGAAGTATGCACTCACCACCTGTGGTTTTCTGATAAAGACTACGATAGACAAGGGTGGCGCATTAAATGGAATCCGGCAATTAAGACCGAAAGGGACAGAAAAGCACTTTTGGAAGCGCTGATTGACAACAGGATTGACCTTATTGCCACCGACCATGCACCACATTTACAATCCGAAAAAGACAATACCTACACCAAATGCCCGTCGGGTGGGCCCATGGTTCAACATTCGCTTGTGACCATGCTGGAAATGGCAAGGCAAGGCGCACTAACCATTGAACAGGTAGTGGATAAAATGTGTCATGCCCCCTCCACCCTATTCAACATTGATAAACGGGGCTATATCCGCGAAGGCTACCATGCCGATATTGTGCTGATTAATCCGAAAGCGAAGTGGGAAGTTACAAAAGGCAATATTCTTTATAAGTGCGGTTGGTCGCCGATGGAGGGACAAACGTTTAGCCATAGGATTACCCATACTTTTGTAAACGGCAGGCTGGTATTTGAGAATGGAAAATTTGACGAAAGCGTCAAAGGCAGTGCCCTGATTTTCAATCGATGAGCATGCAACTCGAAGGGTTGATGGGATTCTCTCAACAACCTATTTCATAACAAACCGAGCTGTGTTTCTGGTTAACTGCTGAAGCAGTATGGACCTTCCCGAGGTATTGTCGGCAATGGCCTCCTGAGTGTAGTGTCTAACCGTAAGCAGTTCTAGATTCTTATTATACCTAACAGAAAAACTTAGCTTAAGCTCGTCGATGGCACCGGGCAGAAAATGCTGTTCATCGTCAACGCAGATTGAAAAGCTGATGGCCGAACTCTGCACCAGATTTGCCTTAACCCTATGCTTATACAGCACAGTGAATATTTTGATAAGGCAATCTTCGATAACAAAAGAGAAATCTAACGGGGTAAGCGAAATGAGTATTTGATTGGTCTTCTGAATCAGTATGGGGGGATAGGCAATCCGTTTCTTGGTTTGATATATCAGCGTACCACTGGTATCGGGGTTTAAAAAGGACTTAACATACAAGGCTATTTTTTTATTTTCTAATGGCTTAATGGTTTTTGGGTGCATCACCTGCGCCCCACTGTAAGCCAACTCGATGGCCTCTTTGAATGACACTTCGTCGAGTTTAACAGGATTTGAGAAAATTCGTGGGTCGGCACTCAGCACGCCATCCACATCTTTCCAAATGGTTACACTCTCTGCCATCACCAGGTTTGCCAGCAAGGCTGCGGTGTAGTCAGAGCCTTCGCGGCCAAGGGTTGTTGTAGCCCCGTCAAGGGTTCCCGCAATGAATCCCTGCGTAACGAAGAGCGATTGGGAATTGTGGGAAAAAAACTCCCTGCACAACTTTTCGGACAAGGCCAGGTCAATATTGCCCTCACGGTAGTTACAGTCGGAAATTAAACACTTCCTTATGTCAATCCATTTATTGCCAATGCCGGTTGCATTGAGGTATATGGAAACAATGGTGGATGAAAGAATCTCACCGTACGACACAAACTGGTCGTAAGCAAAGTTGTAGCCCTGGACAATGGGTTTATTAAGGAAATTGTCCATCTGCTCAAATATATTGCGCAATTCTTCCAGAGGAGCCTCCGTGTTTGAGCCAAAAAGGCCTTTCACAATACTGATATGGAACTCTTTACACTGTTCAAACCCTTCCAAATACTTATCCTTTCTGCCATCTAAGTAATCCGAAAGGATTCTTTCCAAAGCATTGGTAGTTTTTCCCATGGCTGAGACCACAACTATCAGCTTACCCGATTCGCGCCTTACTATCTCTGCCAAATTTTCGACACCCAAAGCCGATTTAACAGATGCTCCGCCAAACTTGTATATTCGAAAAGCCTTGTTTTTCATTTGGTTGTTTTATGTGTAAGCATTTTTATGTAATCAAGTTAAAAACCGATTTCGGATTCACAAAAATAGACAAACAACCCTAATTCGTGTTTAGGATTCGCAAATATCTTAAACCCCAGCGCAAACGTTTTAAACCTGAAAATAGTTTTGTTTATTCTTTATATTATGCCTAATATTGCTAACTATTAAACGCAAAACTTAACCCATACAATTCTCACATGAAAGGCTATTCGATAAAAACTCTTACTCAATTCATTATTGAGCGGCAAGCGGATTTCCCCTATGCAACCGGTGAATTCTCGCGACTGCTTTACCATATGGGCATTGCTGCCAAAGTTGTAAATAAAAAGGTAAACAAGGCAGGTTTGGTGGATATTTTGGGTTCTGCAGGCGAAGTAAACGTTCAGGGCGAGGAGCAAAAGAAGTTAGATGTATTTGCCAACTGGCGATTTATCCAGTCCATTCAGGCCTCGGGGCAATGCTGTGGAGTTGCCTCGGAGGAGAATCAGGAGATCATTACCTTTGATGACAACCTCTCGCTTGATGGCAACTATATTGTTTGCATGGATCCTCTGGATGGCTCTTCGAATATTGAAGTGAATGTTTCTATCGGTACCATTTTCAGCATTTATCGCCGTATCAGCCCAAGGGGGACTAAGGCTGTTTTGGAGGATTTTTTACAGGAAGGTTCAAAGCAGGTGGCTGCAGGTTACATCGTTTATGGATCATCAACCATGCTTGTGTACACCACCGGTAGGGGTGTTTATGGCTTTACTCTCGATCCATCCATTGGCGAATTCTGCCTTTCGCATTACAACATTATCACCCCCGAAGAGGGAACATTTTATTCCATCAACGAGGGGCATTACCTGAAAATGCCCAAGGGCATACAGCAGTACATAAAGTATTGCCAAGTGGAAGATAAGAGTACCAATCGCCCATACTCAGCGCGATACATAGGTTCGCTGGTAGCCGATTTTCATAGGAACCTCCTCAGAGGCGGAATCTTTATTTACCCTCAAACGGGTTCGGCACCCAATGGCAAGCTAAGGCTGCTGTACGAATGCAACCCCATTTCGTTCCTTGCCGAACAGGCAGGCGGAAAAGCCTCAACAGGAACTCAGCGAATTCTCGATATTAAGCCACAATCGCTGCATCAAAGGGTACCGTTCATCGTGGGATCGAAAAAAATGGTGGATAAAGTGGAAGAGATTATTAAGGATGTGTCGGAGAAGGGATAATAACCATCTGCTAGCGCATACCAAATATTACCCCATAAAAAAGAGGGTGTTTCGGAAGCGAAACACCCTCTGCTTTTTTTTAGTTCAATGCGCTACTCGCATTTTAATACTTCCTCAATTTGATACTTGGCATGCTCCAAATACTGCCCTGACATGGCCCTTTTGAATGCCTCGCAAGCCTGGGATTTAAGGTTTTTTCCCTGGTAGGCAACTCCCAGTTGATAGTTGATTAAAGATGGATCCAGAGTAGAATTGTTTTTCTCCAGAATGAATGAGAACGAATCGATGGCCTGATCCCAATTCTTGATCGATAAGCTATTCTCGCCTATCTTAAACCGCGTGGCAACATCCGTGGAATCGAACTCAAGGTACTTCTCATAATATGCTATGGCCTGGCTGTAATCTTTACCCTTCTCAAACTCTTGTGCTTTGGTTAAAAGGTAACTATTGGCCTTTTTCAGGGCATCCTCCGTCTTTCCCCTATCGTTAGTACTTTTGGCCACTTCAAGAGTCTGTTTCAAATACTCCAGCATCCCGTCATAGTCATCCATTTTTTCTTTGGAAAGTGCAATGCCCAAATAGGGATCGGGATAATCCTTCTTAATGTCAATAGCCTTGTTAAAGTATTCAATGGCTTTCTCTAACTTGTCGTTTTTGTACTCAGTAGTACCCATTTGGTTGTACAGCTGAGGGATTAAGCGCTCAGCCTTGGACTGAGTATTTTTATCGAAAAACTGTTTTGCTGTCTCCCTGGCCTTTTCCAATTGCTCCAAAGTCTCGTTCATCTTCTTTTCCTTGTAAAAAGACATGGCAAGATTAAAATGTGCAGTTGGTATTAAACTCTCTGCCAAAACTTTGGTTTCTTCGCCATCGATCTCCAAATCTTCGCTAATCTGCAATGCCTGGTATAAAAGTTCCAATGCCTGTTTTGGGTTATCTTTGATTACCGATGCACCGGAATTGTAAGCATCAACCGCTTCCTTTTTCGTTTGGGCCGAAGAGGCAAGCGGAATTAAAAGGGCAAAAATGGCAAACGCAACGCATTTGATTACTGTAGTTTTCATTTCTATTTTTATTTATAATTGATTAACACTTTTCAAAAAAACTTTTAAAAATAGTACGATAGGTTTTAATTAATCAAATTAAAGCGTAATTTATAATCATTACAAACAACCAATTCGCAACTTTGATTAATCTTTCCCTCGCTTTTGGGCAAAAAAGCGTTGTAAGATATCCGCCGACTCATCTTTTAAGATACCCATCACCACTTTTGTTTTGGGGTGTATTACTTGATCTGAGAGCAGAGTGTAGCCTCGTTTTGGGTCCGATGCACCGTAAACCAGAGTGCCAAGCTGACTCCAAAACAGTGCACCTGCACACATAACACATGGCTCGAGCGTTACGTATAGTGCACACTGATCCAAATATTTACCTCCCAAATATGAAGTTGCTGCAGTAATGGCCTGCATTTCGGCATGAGCCGTAGGGTCATTCAACCTTTCTGTAAGATTATGAGCTCTGGCCACAATCCGATTGTTGCAAACCACCACAGCTCCCACAGGGACTTCGCCTTTTTGCAGGGCCCTATTAGCCTCTTTAAGTGCCTCTGTCATAAATGCTTTTTGTGTTTCTTCCACTGTGGCCATGTTGATCTTTCCGTTGGTTGGAATTGCAGTTAAACAAAAAAGGTGCCATCCATTGGGAGCTAAATCTTTTCTTTTTACCTTCGCAGGTTGTTAAAATAGATTGGAATGTATAGAACGCATACATGCGGTGAGCTTAGGCTTACCAATATCGGGGAAAACGTTACGCTTTGCGGATGGGTACAGCGGGTACGTAACCACGGAGGCATGGTCTTTATCGACCTTCGCGACAGGTACGGCATTACACAACTTGTTGCCGATGAAAACGTTGATGTGGCGATAGCCAAAACCATCCAAGGCTTGGGTCGGGAGTATGTGATTAAATGCGAGGGCCAAGTGATTGAACGGTCCAACAAAAATCCCAGAATTCGCACCGGAGAGATTGAAATCAACATCAGCAAAATATCCGTTCTGAACGCCTCAGAAACACCTCCCTTTACCATTGAGGACGAATCGGACGGGGGTGATGAGCTGAGGATGAAATATCGATATTTGGATCTGAGGCGAAATCCTGTCAAGGAAGCCATGGAACTTAGGCATAGGGTTGCCCAGGAAGTGAGGAAATACCTAGACTTCATGGGATTCTTGGAAATTGAAACGCCATTCCTCATTAAATCGACCCCGGAGGGGGCGCGCGATTTTGTGGTGCCATCCAGAATACACCCCGGTGAGTTCTACGCATTGCCCCAATCGCCCCAAACTTTTAAGCAGCTACTGATGGTGGCCGGCATGGATAAGTATTTTCAGATCGTTCGCTGCTTTCGCGACGAGGACCTGAGGGCCGACAGGCAACCCGAGTTTACACAGGTTGACTGCGAGATGTCGTTTGTTGACCTCGAGGAGATCCTGGCAACCTTCGAAAGATTGGTCAAGCACCTGCTTAAAGAGATTCTGCGCATTGACTACACCCAGCCATTCCAGCGCATAGCATACGACCAAGCCATGGCCAAATACGGATCGGATAAGCCTGACCTGAGATTTAAAATGGAAATCAATGAGTTGACCTCATTGGTTAAGGGATTTGGCTTTGGCGTTTTCGACAATGCGGATTTTATTGGAGGAATCTGCGCTGCCGGTTGTGCCACCTACTCACGGAAGCAGATTGATGAGCTGATTCAGTTTGTACAACGGCCACAGGTGGGCGGCAAGGGGTTGGTTTGGATAAGAATGGAAGAGGATGGCAGTATTAAATCCTCCGTTGACAAATTCTTCCCGCCCGAACAACTGAAATCCTGGGCAAATGGCATGGGCGGAAAAAACGGCGACCTGATTCTAATAATGGCAGGCGAAAGAATGACAACCCTTGAGGCATTGGGTTTGCTCCGCCTCGAAATGGGAACACGCCTTGGCCTTCGCCCAAAGGATACCTTTGCACCCCTTTGGGTTGTTGACTTCCCGCTTCTCGAATGGGATGAGGAAACCGCAAGATTTTATGCCAAGCACCATCCTTTCACCTCCCCCATGGGAGAAGATATCCCCCTCTTCGATACCGATCCGGCTGCCATTAGGGCCAATGCCTACGATTTGGTGATTAATGGCGTGGAAATAGGTGGCGGATCCATAAGGATTCACGATTCTGCCCTACAGCAAAAGATGTTTAAAACCCTATGTTTCACCGAGGATGAAGCCAACAATCAATTCGGATTTCTTCTCACCGCTTTTAAGTATGGTGCTCCTCCCCACGGAGGTATTGCTTTGGGGTTCGACAGGCTATGTGCCGTTTTTGGCGGTTCCGACTCTATCCGCGATTACATTGCATTCCCCAAGAACAATGCAGGGCGAGATGTTATGATCAATTCCCCGTCGGAGATATCGCAAGAGCAGCTCGAAGAGCTGAGTTTGGTAGTCAAAAAAGCGGAATCGAAATAGTTAGGACCAAACACTACGACACATCAATATGTTAGCAAAAATTGTAAGACGAAAATTCGCATAACTATGAAAATCGGAAATAGTGTAAGAGTAAGAAAAGGTGTCAAATCGCCTGATTATGAAAATTTGTTAATTGAAGGATGGATTGGAAGAATAGTTGGAATAGAAAGGAATATTTTAACAATAGAACTAGACAGCATCACTCTTTCTGAATTAAAAGAGGATTACATAATTGACAGTGTGATGAATGATTACGAATACAATCTAATTTGCTTAGAAAAAGATGAAGTTGAAATCGTAAAACCTAGAGATTCAAAAAATGATACTTTAATGAAACAAAGGGAAATAGATTTTCAGTATTCTTTCGAAGAGGAAGAAAAAAGAATTAATGAAATTTTAAATACAGAAGATGTTTCTGTTAATTTAGAAAATCTAAATCGGTATTTTAATTACCTGAAAATAAATTTAATAGCCCCCTGCATCCTTACAGGTATGGAAGATTTCGATTGGGAAGAACCTTACATTTTAGGAGGTTGGAGTAAAAAAGAGTATGAGAAATTAAAACTAACGAATCCTTCATATACTGATGAATTTGAGTTCATTAAGTTGGTCGAAGAATATGATGATTGGAAAGGAATTTTTGTAAGCGTAAAAAGAATTTCTGACAAGAAAGTATTTTCTATTCCACTTTGGGACTTAAAAGTAGTGGATAAAAAGAATCCAAATTTTCAAATTGTATCTGTTTACTCATCTTGGATGACAAATTACAGATAACATCAACTTTTGCTAACACGCGGTATAAAAAATTGCCGAGATAGTAGGTTATTCAAGGTTTGTAGCCCGCTTCAACTTTCGTGTAGCTTGACAGAAAATCACCCGCAATCGGCAACTTTTCATACCGCCATCCGTTATAAACGGCTGCCGATCAAGGCATATTAATTCAGCCAGTGACGTTCGGAACTTTGTGAAGCAGGGGGTTAGCCCGAACAAGTGCTTGGTTTAGTATGGAATCTGCCATTTTTGCCATAACCTGCTAGTAGTGTTGATTTTTATCGTATAAATCCTCCCTCGGAATGAATAATTTGTCCGGTTATCCATTCTGCTTCATCACTTGCCAAAAAGCCAATTAGTCGTGATGCATCATGGGGTGTTCCAATCCGACTCATGGGGGATTTTTCAAGAATAATTTTTCTCAGGCTTTTATCCATCCAACCTGTATCTGTGGGGCCCGGATTTACCGCGTTGATTGTAATTCCTTTCGTGGCAATTTTTTGCGATATGGTTTTTGTCAATGTTTCAATTGCGCTTTTAGTAATGGCATAGGCAATTTCGTCACTCATTTCACCCAACGATTGTCCCGAGGTCAAATTGATAATTCTACCACCCCTTTTAAGGTCAAAACGTCTGATAAATTCTATGGTCAGGAGAGTTGTTGCCTTCAGGTTTATTTCGTAATGCCTGTCCAGCTCCGCTGCCGAAAAATTGTGAATATCAGTTAGCGTGCTATATGTTGCATTATTCACCAATACCGATGCCTGCCCCAACTTCTCTTGTACCCGGTTGAATAGCAATTCTGCTGAATTTGGAAGCGCCAGGTCTAGTTCATACTTTTCACACTTCACACCAAGGTTCAATATTTCGTTTTGAATCTGAGTTGGCTCGTCATGCCCAACTTTCCAGGGCATTTGATTATCATATGGTGTCCAATAGGTGAAAAAAATGTCAAAATTGCGTCTGGCCAATTCGGTACAAATTGCATAGCCAATGCCTTTCAAACGACTGGCTCCTGTAACGATTGCTATTTTTCTACTCATTACTGTTTGTCTTTACTTGTGTTGTCGATTCGGTGTGTGGAAAAACTTGCCACTAACGTTCAAGGGCATGCGCCGTACGGAAGTGCAAGTTACCTAGCTGTTGAGTTACAACCCACGCAGTTCGTGGCTGAATGCTTAAACATCGATGAACGTCTGTGTTGTATGCCACTTGTCATGGTGCATGGTTTTGTCATCTTAATTTGTACTTTACGTTCAACACCAACATTGGAAAAATTCTTTCATTACTACAAGTTTCCATGAATCCCATGCCGGGAATATAATTACGATATCCATACAAATCTTTATAGTTCTTAGTAGGCATTGAAATATGAAGCACGAAATCAGAATTAAACCTGTCTGAAATCCTGAAATTGTAACCCGCTGCACCGGTGATTCCAATAATAAAGAGATTATGGTTTAAATATTCAACCTCACTATTCGGAATTTCCAAATTTTCATATTCCGCTTTCTCATAAATCAATGAGTTTGCCATGAATGCACCTAAGTAGAAATGGCTCTTTTTCTCGGCTTCTTTTTTGAAATTAAATTTCATGCCAATCTTTACAAATCCACCTGATTGGTTTTTCATAGCATAACCATAGTTCCCACATTTGTAATGAGGTGTCAAAAAGAAACCGACATAATCAAAAGAATTTGCATAATTAATGGTAAACCCCGAATTGACAACCATGGTAAATCTGGGATTGTATGAAAATTCATAGACCAAATCAAGGGTGGTTGCAGGTATTTGGAAAAGGTTAATACCGATGTAGTGATTACGCTCTTCCTGTCCAAACACAGCGCTGCCGGCTATAAGAAGGAGCATCAGGTAAAAAACACTTTTAAAGTTTCTTTTCATTTTTATTACTCTTTATATAGTTCAATAGTTCGTTAAACTTTGACATAAATATCTGATTTTCAACAAAATAAATGTTATAAAATTTGCATATATTCCTGATTGTCAGTATCTTAACGGGATCAACCGTAATCTCGTTGGATATGATAATATATGGACGCAGTTTTTATAACCATCAAATTGGCAAGGCGTTGCGCAACGTGGTGAAATTGTCCAAGTGGCGCAAGGACTTCATACTAGAAGTTTTTACACTCTTCCTATGCATTAAAGGTCGTATTAACTTTTCACAACTAGGCCGTTATGGGAAATACGGCGAACAACGGTACCGGCAACAGTTTGAAAAAGAATTTCCATTCCTTGAATTTAACAAAGAATTGGTCCTCTCAAACGGTAGCGGCCATTACGCCATCGCATTTGACCCATCCTATATACGCAAGTCTGGCAAGCATACCCCCGGGCTCGGCAAATACTGGTCGGGGTGTGACGGTCAGGCCAAATGGGGCATCGAAATTGGTGGCCTCGCCGCAATAGATATTGAGAACCATACCGCACTCCATCTTGAAGCTGTCCAAACGCTTATTGAAGATGACCGCTCTTTAACGGATTGGTATGCGGATATTATCGCCAGCCGAATAGAGGCATTACGCTCCATCTCAAAATACCTTGTCGCTGATGCATGGTTCTCAAAAAGACCATTTGCCGATCAGATTATCGCTCTCGGCATGCATCTGGTTAGCCGCTTAAGGGATGATGCAGACCTGAAATACTTGTACAAAGGAAAGCCAACAGGGAAACGGGGCAGGCCCAAAAAATATGCCGGTAAAATCGATCCCGGGAATATCGATGAAGAATACTTCGAATTAGTATCAGAAACCGATGGCTCAACCATTCATGCCGCGGTGGTATACTCCCAATCCCTCAAAAGAAACATCCAGCTTGTCCATGTGAAATATACGGATGGCAAGGGTAGAGAAACCATCAAGCTGTATTTTTCAACCGAAATTGATATGAATGCACTGGATATCCTGGATTACTATCAAGCACGGTTTCAAATCGAGTTTCTTTACCGGGATGCAAAACAATATACCGGCTTAATGGATTGTCAGGCTAGAAGTAAGAATAAGCTAAACTTTCAGTTTAATGCATCGCTAACCTCCATCAATCTTGCAAAGATTGAGCACTGGTTGAGCATTCCGAGGGATGAAAGAAAAGCGTTCTCAATGGTTGATATTAAAACAATGAACCACAACGCTTTACTGATACAAAGATTTTTTGATGTGTTCGCTGTAAACCCAAACAAGATGAAAAATCAGAAGAATGTCAAAGAACTTATATATTATGGCACTATTGCCGCTTAAAATTTAACGAAGTATTGGATTATGGAAAGCAATTTAAAAATACTTATCGTAGATGATATTTTCGTTAACAGGCTACTCATACGAGAAATTGTTAAAAAAATTGGTGCCCTGTGCAAAGAAGCCGAGAACGGGAAACAGGCTATCGATTTGCTGAACAACGAAAACTTTGACGTGATACTTATGGACATTGAAATGCCTGTTATGAATGGCCTCGAAACAACCAAATTTATTCGCGAGAAGCTCCCAAAACTTAAAAGCCTTACCCCGATCGTTGCGCTCACAGCTCACGACCCCATGACATTTTTCAACGATTACAAGGATGTCGGATTCGACCAATTAATGGTAAAGCCATACTCAATTGACAAGGTATTGTCGGTAATCCAAGATGTTACAAAGAAAAAGATCGAATAAAATAATTATCTAAGCTGCTCATATTCTCATCAGTTTTTTTATACATTTTAACCCCAACTTTTTTTAATAGATAAGCAGTTATTCCTCAATAGGAAAAGCTTTTTCCAATTTTTGAATTATGTGGGAAAAAAGTATTATTTTTGAGATGAAAAACCATATACTCCAAACCAATATCAAATGCCATAGGTTATGACCACAAATTTTCTGTGCGAACTTATCGAAAAGAATACACGTGTTATTCTCCCCGATTTTGGAGCATTTCTGATTAAGGATGATGGAACGGGTGTATTTAAACCGGAAAATATAACGTTTAGCCCATTCTTGCGATACAACGATGGGCTGGTAGAAGATATGCTTGCCCAGGCTAAGGGCATAACAAAAGATGATGCCAGAAAAAGAGTGGCAGATTTCATTGAGTCCATTAAATCTGAACTTGGCACCAAAAAAACGTTTCCACTAAATGAATACGGATTTCTGAGCCTTGATAGTCGTGGCAGCATCATCTTCAAATACGGCAAGCCCGAAAAGATTGCCAAAACAGAACCTTCCAAGGCTGAATCGCCTAAGCCGGTGAAAAAGGCAACAGAAAAGGTTACTGTGAAACCAGAAGTTAAACCGGAGAAAGAGCCTGAAAAGATTGAAAAATTTTCTGATGCCGACTTACTTGAAATAAAAGAAAATGAGAAGATTGAGCAAGTTCAACAGTCAGCAGAA
>JAKQEF010000128.1 GCA_029558675.1 Bacteroidota bacterium
GTTGCCGGGCGTTTTTTCCTAGCCGATGGAAACGGGAAAGCATACGAGTTAAGAAAGAAGATTGCTGAATACAGAGAATTCATGCTGAGCCAAGTCGATCCAACACAGGCAGATGCATTGGTGCAATCCATTAATAATATCCTTAACACGGACGATCCGCCAGAAACCAAAGGCAGTTCACCACACACATGGGAGACCACACGTTTCGACCACGTTCCCATTGTTTCAGTTTTCCCTCAGCTCACCAAAATGCAGCTGGACATATTGAACGTTGAGGCAGAAGTTGTCAACTACTTGCTACAGAGGGTTGATGCCAGCGACTTTAAAGTAAACAAACTGGATGCTGTTGTAATACCCAACTCCAACATTGTCTTTAAAGGTGATGAGTTCAGCGCCGAAGTATTCCTTGCTGCCTCGGATACCACACAGGTGCCAAGGATTTTTATTGGCAACTACGAGAGCTTCATTTCCGATCAGGGCGATGAGGATTATAGGCTAGTGGGTAATTATACCGAAATTCCCGTTGTGGGCGGAAAAGGTATTTTTAAGCAAAAAACGGGCAACTTGGGAATTACAAAATGGGGAGGACTTTTGGAGGTTACAGCCCCTGACGGAAGTAAACTCAGAAGACCCTTTAAACATCAGTTCACTGTTGAGCAACCCAATATCGTGGTTTCCCCCACCAAGATGAACGTCTTTTACCTTGGTGTCGACAATCCCGTTGAGATTTCAATACCCGGTATCTCAATGGATAAAATTGATCCGAAAATCGACAAGGGAGCAATACGCCGTTTAGGGAACGAATTCGTTGTGAACCCCGGCAGGGGTGCTGCAACATGCAATATAACCGTCTGGGCCGAAGTAGATGGAGTTAAAAGGAATATGGGTACTCGTCCCTTCCGTATAAGGGATGTGCCCGATCCCCTACCCTCAATCAGCGGCATTAAGGGGCGCACAGCATCCAAAGGTGAATTGGTATCGGCCATTGCACTTGAGGCATCCATGCCCGTTGGCTTTGACTTTGACTTAAAATATACCGTTACCAGCTTTACTGTACTGGTTACCGTTGGTGGATTCCAAAGGAACTATCCCTCGAATAGCCAACTCTTCACCGATGAACAGAAAAGGGGCATGGATCAACTTCGTCCCGGCAACAGCGTTATACTTACCGATATCAAAGCCGTAGGACCCGGAGGAAGTACAAGAGAATTAGTTGACTTAGTGATAAAAATTAGGTAATATGATGATTATGAAAAGAATAACATTATTATTCTTAGGGTCATTTCTTATTGCACTGGCATTCAATACCTATGCCCAGGAGCGCAGAGAGCCCTTGGTTCGCGATGGGATTTACGAAAGGGAAACTATCCCTCAGAGGGTTCCCATTCCGTATCCACACCTACGCGAAGCCGATATGCTTTGGACTAAAAGAATATGGCGCATAATCGACCTGGGCGAAAAATTGAACCACCCGCTGTACTATCCTACTATGAGAATGCACGATAGGGTAAGTTTGGTTCAAAGGCTTATGGATGCCATAAAATACAACGAGATCAATGCCTATGGAATTGAAGATGATGAGTTCACATCGCTCAAGTCGTATAACCAAATACTTGTCGACCTTGATGCCGTTGACGTAGAACGCACTATCAAAAACCCTTTAACCGGGCTCGATACTACCATCGTTGTACCCGGAAGCATTCCTTGGCAGCAGATTAAGCAGCTGCTTATTAAGGAAGAATGGTTTTTCGATAAACAGCACTCCACCATGCATGTTCGATTAATCGGTATCTGCCCCATCAGGGTTTACGTGAGAACCTTAGACACCGGCGATGAGGATTTAGACATTGGAGGTGAAGTGTCGAGAGTACAACTTTTCTGGGTTTACTACCCTCATGCCCGGTCGGTACTTGCAAATACTGCTGTTTTCAACACATTCAACGATGCCCAAAGGATTTCATTTGACGACCTTTTCTTCAAGAGGAAATTCAGTTCATACATCGTACAGGAATCAAACGTTTATGACAACCGTCGAATCCCCGAATATACCTTCGGCGGTATTCCAAACATGCTTGAATCTGAGCGCATTAGAAACGAAATCTTCACGTTTGAACACGATCTGTGGGAGTATTAAACTCATTAAAGATACTAAAAAAGGCTATTCTGCTTGAAACGGAATAGCCTTTTTTCTTTTTGGCAATTCTACCCTTTTAGGTGAACCTATCCCCTTTATCATTAATCACGTCATTGTGGTAATTTTTTATCTCATGTTCATTCTCCTTACTGCATATAAGCAGCACATTGTCCGTCTCAACCACAATATAATCTTTTAACCCCTGAATAACCAACAGTTTATCCCCTGATACATTAATCAAAGAATTGGTTGTGCCATAGGTTAAAACGTTGTCCCCATAAATGGCGTTGCCCGATTTATCTTTAACAGAATTGACATACAGCGATGTCCAGCTCCCCAAATCAGACCAACCAAATTCCGAACAGATAACATATACATTTCCCGCTTTTTCCATAATACCATAATCAATGGAAATATTCCGACACTCGGAATAGACGTTGGTAACCGACTTCTGCTCATCGGCAGTTCCAATTTGAGGTTGAATCTCATTGAAAAGGCTGTAAACTTCGGGCAAATGCTTTTCAAAAGCATTGTTTATTGCCTTTAACGACCAAATGAATACGCCCGAATTCCAGAAAAACTCACCGCTTTTAATAAATATTTCTGCCATCTCTACGTTGGGTTTCTCTGTGAACGTCTTTACTTTAAAGGTCCGGGGCATGCCCCTGTTCACCTCATCGCCTATTTGTATATATCCATACCCCGTATCCGGCCGATTGGGCTTTATACCTATGGTAAGCAGTGCTTCCTGCTCAAGGGCAAATTTCAGGGCAGCTCTGATGGTCTCTGCAAATTCGTTTTCGTTCATTATCAGGTGATCACTGGGAGCAACTACCACCACTGCATTGGGATTCTGCTTCATTATCCTTTGGTTGGCATAGGCTATACAGGGCGCTGTATTCCTGCGAATGGGTTCTAATATAACCTGACGCTCCGAAATGCCGGGTAAATGTTCCAGCACTTGATCTTTGTAAGCCACTCCTGTAACAACGTAAACATTTTCGGGCTTGCAAAACATGGCAACCCTCTCAAACGTCTGCTGAATAAGCGATTTTCCAACCCCTAAAATGTCTAAAAATTGTTTTGGTTTGTCGGAGCGGCTTAGTGGCCAGAATCGGCTACCAATGCCCCCGGCCATGATTACACAGTAAATATCCTTGTTATCCATCTTTTCAATTAAAGTAATTTTCCTGCAAAGATATGCCTTTGGCTGCTGTCTGAAAAATAAAATCAGATTTCAATGCTCTTCTCATGTTTTGGGGGAAGAACATAAAACTATTGGTACAAGAATCGTTTAATGCTTTGCTTCGGCGTTTTTTCAAACTCCTCAGGGTAAATCTTTATTTTCGTTATCTGACTGTAAGAGGGCAAATTTTTATTCAGCGATTGTCTGTTCTCCTCCATGTACTTCTCATACTCCTGCGTTGTTATGCCCGATTGATCGGTGGAATCAAAATCGGGAACAACCAAAGCAATTAACTTGTCATCCTTCTCAACCACAAGCGATTCCTTAACGAATGGCATGTTGTTTATCTGCGCTTCTATTTCCTCAGGATAAATGTTTTGGCCACTGGGGCCCAACAGCATGTTCTTACTTCGCCCTTTTATAAAAAGATAACCGTTGGCATCAATCATGCCCAAATCTCCTGTATGTAGCCAACCCTCGCTATCAATTGCGTTTCTGGTGGCCTCTTCATTTTTGTAGTAACCCAACATCACATTTTCGCCCTTAACCAGTATTTCCCCAACAACGTTTTGCGGATCAGGGGAATCAATCTTGATCTCCATATTAACTACAGCCTTACCCGCCGACGCAAAGAGAGTAGTTTTCCATGAATCGTACGATATTATTGGACCACATTCGGTCATCCCGTATCCTACGGTATAACGAAATCCTATATCACGCAGAAAAGCCTCAACTTCGGGGTTAAGCGCTGCTCCGCCAATGATAACCTCAATAAAATTACCACCAAATATTGCGGACAATTTATTGTTAATGGCCTGTTTTACATGTTTATCGATGATTGGCACCTTAAGAAGCAATTTCATGGAGGGTTTTCTTAACGCCTCCAAAATATTCTTCTTGTAAATCTTTTCGATGATCAGAGGAACGGCAAGCACCACCCTCGGTTTAATCTCATTAAATGCCTCTATAATGATTTTGGGAGAAGGGTTTCGGGTAAGAAAATGAACATGGCATCCTTTGGTGGCTTGGTAAAGAAACTCGAAAGCGGCGCCATAAGAATGGGCTAAAGGCAGAATGGAAACCTGCTTGTCTCCTGCATTCAACGGCATTACCTGGCTTGCAAAAAGCATATTGCTCCACATGCTCCGGTATGGGAGCATAACACCTTTCGAAAAGCCCGTGGTACCACTGGTATAGTTTATAATACAAACCTCATCGGGATCTGTATCATGAAAATATTTAACATCATCAGGCCCAAATCCTTGAGGATATTTCTCTTTAAAAAGGTTATCAACCCCACTCCTGATATCGGCCACTGAAAAAGGGGTATTTTCATGCAGAATGGAAAAATCAGTAAGGGAGATAATGCATTTTACACCCCGCATCTGCGATTCATCCAAATTCTCCCAGATCTGATCGCCCGTAAACAGCACCACAGAATCAGAATGGTTAACAATATGGTGAACGTTGTCGGGCTTAAAGTCGGGTAAAATAGGAACCACAATAGCCCCATAGGTAGCTATGGCCAGGAAGGACACCGCCCAATTGGATGAATTTCGCCCAATTAAGGCAATCTTATCGCCTTTCTCAATTCCCGTTCTCTCAAATATTATGTGGATTTTTTCAATCCGCCTGGCCACATCCTTGTAGTAAAATGTTTGTCCCTTGTAGTCGGTAAAGGCCGGGAATTCCCAGTTCTGCTTAATGCTATTCTCATAAAGCTTGATAAAACTCTTTTCCATATGCTTAATATTTTCTATAAACTATGGTGATTGATAATTAACTTTCTCCTGATTGTCAGCAAACTTGCCAATTTACATTATTTTGAAGATATTTTTTTCCCTGTTTCTTTGGAAATTTTTTTTATATGGCGATGGGTAAAATGGATAACGACAAGGCCAACCACTACCCCAATTACATTGAAAAGCATATCCAAAGGATTAAATCTTCTCCCGGGAACAAGCATTTGCACATATTCCAGCGCAAAGCTTAGGAAAAACGTCAAAACCATAAAAATTTGCCATAATTTACGGTGTTCACTGTGTCCGCTGGCCAGATAGCTTATGATAGGCATGGGGATAAAACCGACTACATGCAACGTGTAATCGAGTCGAAAAATGCTGAAATCTTGAGCAAACTTAACAATACCCGTTGGGGTGCTTAGCGACAACCAAAGTAGAATGGTTATATAAATCACAAATAATACTCTATAAAGCATTTTCATGGTGCAAATATAAGTGATATTCCATTTTAACTTATCAATCCCATTTTTAATAACTGCTAAATCGGACAATGGCCGAGCGTTAGAGCAGGTTTTTTTGAGAAATGCGCCCCCTTATCAATCCAATTCCATAGCTTGTAATTGGGATTTAGCTAACTTTGTCCTAAGAAACATAAGAAAGAACACGATGAGTTTGCCCGATGCCCGGATTGTTGAGTTTATCAAAAAACATCATGTTTTAACCCTTGCCACAAGCTTTGAAGAGGAGCCCTATT
>JAKQEF010000129.1 GCA_029558675.1 Bacteroidota bacterium
CATAGGGCATGTGGTCAACGCGGAATGTCGGCACGTCATTGATAATAACGCCTCCAACATCCAAATTGTTGAATGCAAACCACTCCTCATCGAGCTGATTGGTGAAAATTCCTGCCTGTAAACCAAAGGGCGAATCGTTAATGGCATTGATGGCCTCTTCGAAATGGGAGTACGGCTCAACTATAACAATGGGGCCAAAAACCTCATGGGAACACACCTTCATCCCGGCATTTGTGCCGGTTAAAATTGTAGGCTCGTATATATTGCCCTTACGATGACCACCTGTAACTATTCTGGCTCCCCCTTTAAGCGATTCATTCACCCATTCTTCCACCCTTAGGGCATTTTCCTGATCAATCATAGCCGAGATATCTGTTTGTGGGTCAAGCGGATTGCCAATGATTAGTTTTTTGGTAAGTTTTGCCATGCTCTCGACAAAAGTATTGAATACCGATGTGTGGATGTAAATTCTCTGGGTGTGAATGCACACCTGACCCGAATAGGCAAACGCACCGCTTATACACTTGGCCAGGGCTTTTTCAATATCGGCTGTTTGGGTAACAATCACGCCCGCATTTCCGCCCAGTTCCAAAACAACCCTTTTTCGGCCGGCCATCTCTTTCATTTTCCAGCCAACAGCAGGCGAACCGGTAAATGAAAGCAGCTTAAAACGAGGGTCGGTTACCAGTTGGTTGCCCGAAACCCTGTCCATGGGGAGTATACTCAATGCACCGGCAGGGAGAGAGGTGGTGTATGCTATTCGGGCAAGTTCAAGTGCCGAGAGGGGAGTGCTGCGGGCAGGCTTAAGGATAATGGGGCAACCCGCCGCAATGGCGGGAGCTATTTTATGAACCACCAGGTTCAACGGAAAATTGAAGGGAGATATCCCTGCAATTAAGCCCACGGGGAAATATTTAACCAACCCTTCCTTGCCTTTGCCTGCCGGAGTCCAATCAAGCGAAATGTACTCGGTGGGCAGTCGCTTGCATTCCTCGGCGGCAATCCTGAATGTTTGGATAGCCCTGTCCACTTCTCCCACTGCGTACTTAATAGGTTTGCATGCCTCCTGCGCAAGCAGGGTTGACAATTGTTCACGTTCTTTCAGCATCCCTTCGGCAATGCCGTTGAGAATCTCACTCTTTCGGTACGATGGCATGGTCGCCATCTCTTTTTCAACCGCAAGGGCTGCTGCAATGGCCTCCTCCAATTGGGTTGTGCCTGCCAGGGAACAAAGTGCCAAGGGCTCATCGTTGTATGGATTGCGCACTTCAATGGTCTCGGGAAGTTCCTTGAACAAACCACCGATACATACCGGGTAAATTTTCATGGTCAAATAGTTTGAGAGCTAAAGTATAAAATCTTTGCTCACCTTAATCTTAATAAGTGCTAAATACTGCTAACTTTACTCAGTTTTTCTGAAAATTTTGAACCATGAAGCGTAGTGGATTTTTTGCAGTTATTCTGTCTTTGGGGCTTAGCACTTGCCACCTCCTTGTGTCTGCACAGCTGCCCGGAGTAACCCTTACCGATAGTGCAAAGGTAAGCCTAATCACTTGCTCACAAGGCAACGAGTTATACTCGATTTTTGGCCATAGTGCCATTAGGGTTAATGATCCGGCAATTGGTATCGATTGGGTTTTCAACTATGGTACGTTTGACTTTTCCGACCCCAAATTTTATCCCAATTTTATTAAGGGTAAACTCAATTACATACTATCCGTGTCGAATTATGAACATTTTGAGTACACATATATTTATGAAAACCGGTTTATATACGAGCAGCAGATAAACTTAACACCACAGGAGAAACAGCAACTGCTCGACTCGCTCAGTATAAATTACTTGCCACAGAATCGTTACTACCTCTACGATTTTCTTTTCGATAACTGCGCAACCCGTATCCGCAATATTTTTGCGGAAGCTGTTCCGCGTACCATCGTGTTTAATGATAGTATGTATGGTGAGAGTATGAGTTTTAGGGATTTGCTAATGCCGTTTGTGGTAGAGAAACCCTGGGCAAAGCTGGGCATTAACCTCCTGCTGGGGGTAAAGGCCGACAGAATCGCCACTCCGTGGGAGTACATGTTTCTACCCGACTATATGATGGAAGCCTTTCAGTACGCAAGTTTTCAAACCGACACAACCCTTTATCCCGTTGCCAAGGAAAAGGTAACCCTGCTGGTTGGCAAAAAGTTGCCAAGGAATTCATTCCGAAATTCCCCCTTATTCGTTTTTATGGCTGTGTTTTTGATTGCTGCCGGGCTTACCATTTGGGGTGTGCGAAAAAGGAAGTATTCCCGTTGGTTTGATGCACTTCTATTCGGATTGGTTGGCTTGCTTGGGGTAGTTCTTGCTTTTCAGTGGTTTGGCTCCGATCATGTGGTTATGTCCAATAACTATAACCTGCTGTGGGCTCATCCATTGCACCTGATAGCCGCCATTGTCCTCCTTTTCAAAAACTCAGCAGGTTTTTTGAAGTACTACTTTTTGATTAACATGGCTTTGCTTCTGCTTTTAATGCTATGCTGGTTTCTGCTGCCCCAAACCCTTCCGTTTCCACTCTTCCCGATGGTGGCATCCATGGCCATCAGGTCGGCTGTAGTTTATAAGCGAGCAAAGCGGATTGTCCGAAAAGAATAAGTTGCCATTTTTAAATTGGTTCGGCAGGATATGATTTGCCTTTATTTTCTTATTGGCTACTGACTTTAAAACCACACTCTTTATTTTTTGAATTTGCTCTAAAAACCCTTTTCAAATAGCCTGGTCGTCTATATAGGTAGAAGTGGAGTAGTAGATTTCGCCTTCGGCTGCTCCGCGGGTTTGCGCCATACACATAAAGGCATTTAACCCAATACCCACAATCAATAGGATTGCTTTTCTCATCTCGATAGATTTAGGGTTAATGAATAAATTATTGCTTTACCACAACACCTTGGTAAACGGGGTGACCACCAGTGATGATGGTGTATATGTAGGCACCCTGCGGGAGGTAGGATAGATCGAATGGTGTTTGGGCTCCGCTAAGTTTTCCCGTAAAAATCGTACTCCCCGTAATGCTATAAATACTCAGCAAACCCTCGCCATTGGGTAACCGGTGCTCAAAAGTTACGCTTGAGGAAAAGGGGTTGGGGTAAACCCTTAGGGTCTGGGTATCCGTTGTTTCGATCGCGGGCACACCCACCGGGTTCCAGCTCTCTATCTTGGCAATAAATATATCATCCCCTGTAATTGTACCCCCAAAGGGACCATTCTCTCCGGTGCCAAAGATAATCGGACGACCATCGCCCCCCTCCAGCACTTTGGCCAGGTGCATTTGACCCTCGATACGGCTTATGGCCGTATCGCCCAGCAGCTGCCCCTGTGAGTTTAGCTTTACCAGCCCGATGGGTTCATTATCGTAAACGTCTAAGTAGAACTGAAATGGCAAGCAGATGCTCCCATCGGAAAATTCCCGAAGAGGGATGTGAGCACTGACACGATCATACCACCAAACCTCCTCTTCAGAAAAATAACTGGGGCCACCATACAGCACTTCCCCCATATTGTTGGTAATGGCCATTGAAATAATATCCGGATTATGAGAAGACTTACGGCTAAAAAAATTATTCCCATTCCGTAAGCTCTGTATTGGACGGGTGCTATAGTTCTCAACCTGTCCAAAAGGATCAGGAAAGGAATCAATCGGCTCACCTTGAAAATTAATCAAGTTGTAAAAAACCATCTCACCATAAAACCCCCCTTTATGGATATAACCAAAGGGTTTGGGCACATACTCCATACGGTGATAATAGGGAGGAAACACCGTGTAGGCCAGCGTATCCAGGGTATAGCTAAGATTATAAGATTTGGTGATGTAGGCACCATCTACACGCTCCCTGTGTGACAGGAAGAAGGAATCATCGAAAGTGCTCTTGGTCAGGTTCAGCACAAGCTGGTGACCACTCGTTGGGCTAGTTGCCCAACTATGTATAGATAGAGTATCACCCACTGAATCCACATCAATTAGCACAAACTTATCAGGGTTCGTTCCTCCGGCAACCAACCCGAAAATAAAAAATGTACTATTAGGCTTTTCAATCACCGAAAAATCCAAGAGATATTTATAATCATCAAAAGAGTACCCCTTTTCCCATAGCAGTTCGCCCTCTTCGGTAAGGCGGTAAAGCACCAATTCGTTTTTAATTACGGTGTAGCCACTGAAATAGGCATTTTTTCCCACCACTAAATAGCCCCCGCTGCTTACGGCAATGGCATCAAAACCAGAGTCCTCGGAATCGGAGGTACCCAGTGCCACCTGCCAGGCAAAGCCGCTGCCATAGCCAATGGAGTGGTCGCGGGGGGCGCTACCCGGCGGGGGCGGGTCATCCCACCACACGGCTTGCTGCGCCACCAGCCAGTTGCCGGAGGCTAGCATAAAGATTAGTAAAAAAATTGTTTTGTGTTTCATAAGCATTTAGTTTTAGTTAGTAATTAGGTTAGCGGGTATGGCCAAAAAATGCAAACCAAACGAAAGTTACAAGTTACACTTTTTTTTTAAGTATTGCAACTTTTTTTGTATAAAAAACACACGCAATATTCTGTAAAACACGTGTAGGTTATTGCTTGAGCAGGGTGTCGGGGGTGGATAAAATGATGATTTGATGATATGCTGGTTCCTGCTGCCTCAGACCCTCCCGTTTTTTGCAGCATTCCCGTTGGTGACATCCATGGCCATCAGGTCGGCTGTAGTTTATAAGCATGCAAAGCGAAAGGCTGTGAAAGGATAGCATAAAAAAATGCTTCAACGGACTTTGCAATCCGATGAAGCATTAGTTGTATAAAAGCGATTGGCAGTGCTTATTTGCCTCCCGTTAAGTCGATTGGGACTATTTCAGGTGCAGCCTTTTGGTTGTGTAATTTGAACTGCTCAATGCCTTTGTCTAAAAACTCAATGAAATCATCAACGTTGGTATTGAAGCTATAGGCGGGTACCAGCATCTCTTCGTTGTTGTTAAGCAAAACATAGAATGGCTGGCTGTTCACATTGAATCGGCTGATTTGAAAATCAGCATTCTTTTTACCCAGGGTATTTTTCAACTTGCCATCTATGGTCGATGTAATCCAGTCCGATTCGGGTAACTTTGTACGCTCATCAACGTACAGAGCCACAATGATGTAGTCGTTACGCAGTCGTTCCAGTACCCGCGGATCACTCCATACTTTTTGCTCCATTACCTTGCAGTTGGCGCAGGCATGGCCCACAAAATCGACGAACAGTGGCTTGTTCTGCTCGCGGGCACAGGCCAAAGCCTGTTGGTAATCGAAATAGCCCTGTAAATTGTGGGGCAAGTGCAGGATATCGTCGTACTTTGGCTTTTCGCAAATTGATTGCGATGTTACAGTCTGTGTCACAGCCTGTTGTTGTCCTGCTATTCGTTCCAAATCAAAACTCTGGGTGGTTTTTGGAGGAATCAATCCCGATAAACCCTTGAGTGGCGCTCCAAACATTCCGGGTATCAAGTATATTACAAATGCAAAGACAAAAATTACCAGTATCAATCGGAAGAAGCCAATATGTTCAACGGGAGAATCAAGTTTGAAACGAATTTTACCCAAGAGGTACATTCCCAGCAGGATGAATATTGTTATCCACAGGGCAAGGTATAGCTCGCGTCCCAGGAATCCTATGTGGTATGCCTGATCGACGGTGGATAAAAATTTGAGCCCAAAGGCTAGCATAATGAAGCCCAGTACAATCTTCACAGAGTTCAGCCAACCGCCCGACTTTGGCAGTTTTTGCATCCACGAAGGGAATATGGCAAATAGGGTGAAGGGTATGGCGAATGCCAGTGAGAATCCGAACATGCCTATGAGCGGTTTCAAGCCCAGCCCCGATGCAGCTTCCACCAGTATGGCTCCAACGATGGGGCCAACGCACGATAGGCTCACAATAACAAGCGTAAGGGCCATGAAGAACGAACCGATAAATCCACCCCTGTCAGCTTGGCTGTCGGTCTTAGTCGATAAGCTACTGGGCAGGGTGATTTCGAACAGCCCAAAGAACGAGGCCGCAAATGCCATGAATAGCAGGAAAAAGATAAGGTTGGGTACCCAGTGCGAAACCAATTGGTTGGCAAAACCTGCTCCCATGCCCGTGAGAGAAACCAAAAGCCCCAATGATGAGTACAGTACGATAATGCTGATGCCAAAGACAAAGGCGTTGAGAATGGCATTGAAGCGGTTCTTGGTTTTGCCCATAAAAAACGAAACGGTCATGGGAATCATGGGGAAAACACAGGGGGTGAGCAATCCGGCCAATCCTGCTGCAAATGAAATCAGGAAGAAGAGCAGTAAGGACGAATCGTCAGCAGGGCCCGACTCTTTATGGGAGTCAACGGCCGTGGTCACTGTTTCATCTGTTTGAGTAATAACGCTTGGGTCGCCTACGGTAACATTAAAATCTTTTTCAAAAAAGATGCATTTATCCTCATAGCAAACCTGATATTCAATTACCCCTGATACGGATGCACCTCCACTACCTGTCGGCAGTTCGATAGTTTGGATAAATAGGGCTTTCAAATCGAAGTAGCCAACATCCATGTTGAAAACCGGGTCGAACTCGGTTTTTTTATTGCCATCCTGAACTATGCCATCAATAAGTTTGAATGCATTCGATTCGTTGAAATTAAACGTTGTGGGGATGGGCCCTCCGGCCGGAATATCGGTGGAATATAAATGCCATCCCTTGTCGATGGTAGCTTTAAAGGAGACCTCATATCGGTTTCCATCAACGCTTTTCGAGCTGAAACTCCAGCTAACCGGATCGTTAACCTGACCTGCAACCGGGGCAGAAATAATGGAAACAGCAAATACTCCCAATAGAAAGTTTACAATTTTACTCTTCATAGTGTGCGAATTTTTAAAAATAACAACGTTTCTGAAGTATTGTTTTCTGAACATACCATAGCCCCTTGGCCTGTTAATCCCATTATTTGACTCAATCTGACTGCCGATGGCTGCTATATTGGTTTGTTATACTATCTCGTTTTCGTTTTTATCAAAAAAACGGTATTCCAAAAAATTATACGATGAAATGGGGCTTACCTTTAGCTTGCATTTGTACTTACGCTGCCATTTGCGACGTTTCGAACAGAATCCCTGTTTAATAAAAGCCACCACAAAGGGATGAGCTTTAAGGGTTAACCTTTTTGCCCTCTTCTCATTAGCTAAAAATGCCAAACGATTTTCAATCTGTTCGTCCAGTAGAATAGGGGGCGTGATTTCGCCTGTCCCTTTACATGTGGGGCATTTCTCAAGGGTTTGGATGGTTAACTCAGGTCTTACCCGTTGCCGGGTAATCTGCATAAGCCCAAATTTGCTGAGGGGCAGAATATTGTGTTTTGCCCTATCCTTGCTCATAAGTTCCTTCATCTTCTCGTACACCATCTGACGATTCCCGTTGAGGTGCATATCGATGAAGTCAACAACAATAATCCCACCCATATCCCTTAGCCGTAATTGTCGGGTAATCTCTTCGGTGGCAGCCAGATTTACCTCTAAGGCGGTAGTTTCCTGATCGGTACTCGCTTTGGAGCGATTGCCACTATTAACGTCGATAACATGTAGCGCTTCGGTGTGTTCGATAATGAGGTATGCTCCACTCTTGAATGATACCGTTTTTCCGAATAGCCCCTTAATCTGCTTCTCAATGCCAAAATTTTCAAAGATTGGGACTTTCCCCGAATAGAGTTTTACAATTTTCTCCTTCTCGGGTGCAATAGTCCCAATGTAATCTTTAACCTCGCTGTACACCGCATCATCGTTAATGTAAATACTGTTAAACGATACGTTGAGCATGTCGCGAAGAATTGCCGAGGTTCGCTTAAGCTCACCAAGGATAAGGCTGGGCGGGGGGCTAGTTTTTATTCTATCGAATGTCGATTCCCATTTTTTAATTAGGTTTCGTAACTCTGCATCCAACGTGGCAACCTTTTTCCCCTCGGCGGCTGTACGGATGATAACACCAAAATTTTTAGGAACGATACTCTCAACCAGCCGTTTGAGCCTTTTCTTTTCTTCGGGTGAGGAAATCTTTTGGGAAATGGATACTTTGTCGGAGAAGGGTATAAGGACAAGGTTGCGGCCTGCAATGGATATTTCGGCACTTAACCGAGGGCCTTTGGTGGAAATAGGTTCCTTGGCAATTTGAACAAGTACAATTTGCCCGTTGGTTAAAACCGAGGAAATTTTGCCATCCTTGTCAATCTCCGGCTCAAGTTTTATTTTTGATTGAGAAAAGAATTTATTTTTCTTTGATAAGGCAAATTGAAGGAACTTGTTTGACGTAAGAAATTGAGGTCCAAGGTCTAAGTAGTGCAGAAATGCATCTTTCTCAAACCCGACATCAACGAAAGCAGCATTAAGCCCGGGCATGATTTTCTTTATCTTACCGAGATAGATATCGCCAACAGAAAACTTAATATTGCTTTTCTCCTTGTTGAGTTCAACAAGCTGTTTATCCTCAAGCAAAGCAATGGCTACTTCAGATGCGCGGAGATCAATTACCAGTTCGGTGTTCACTTTCTTTGCATCGTTTTGATTGGTTCTTATTGTGGAAGTTGTTACAAACAACACCAACCTAAAGAGCAGTAAAACTCCTTAGGTTGGTTATGAGGTGATTTAACACTGCTAACGCATTGTTTGCAGTATTATTTCTTCTTCTTGTGACGGTTTTTGCGCAAGCGTTTTTTCCGCTTGTGAGTTGCCATCTTGTGCCTCTTTCTCTTCTTTCCGCTTGGCATAAATTCGTTAATTAATAAAAAGTACTACTTCACGTGAGTTTTAACCTTATTAACAAAAGATTTCGCAGGTTTAAAAGCGGGAATAAAATGCTCGGGAATAATAATAGTTGTGTTTTTGGAAATGTTACGAGCAGTTTTCTTAGCGCGTTTTTTTACGATAAAACTTCCGAATCCTCTCAGATACACATTGTTATCCTTTACAAGGGATTCTTTTACAGTATTCATAAAGGCCTCAACTGTTTTCTGAACAGCAACCTTTTCAATTCCAGTACTCTTGGAAATCTCGTTTACAATATCTGCTTTTGTCATGTTTGAAAAACTTTATTTATCAATAAATTAAGGTTAATTGTTCCAAATAGGACTGCAAATATAAGTGTTTAAAATTGATAAATAAAATTCTTTACAACTATTTTTGTCAAAAATAACATCATTATTTATTGATTTAATGGAATTTAAAAATATTCTAAACAAATGGTATCGGCATAACAGAAGAGAACTACCCTGGAGAGATAACCAAAACCCTTACAGTATATGGGTTTCAGAAGTTATTTTACAGCAAACAAGAGTTGTTCAAGGGATTGGATTTTATAATCGGTTTCTACAATCTTTCCCTACAGTGTACGACCTTGCCGAAGCAGATGAGGATAAAATTTTGAAGGTGTGGCAAGGTTTGGGTTACTATTCACGTGCCCGGAATTTGCAGAAAGCAGCCAAGATAATAGTGGAAGAACATAACGGACAATTACCTGATACCTTTGATGAGCTGATTAAACTACCGGGAATTGGGCATTATACGGCCGGGGCCATAGCTTCATTCGCTTTCAAGGAGGCGGTTCCGGCTATGGACGGAAATGTTTATAGGGTGCTGTCGCGGATTTACGGTGTTTTCGCCTCGCCACAAACGGCAAGCGGGAAGCAGGAATTCTATACGCTTGTTATGGAGATAATTGACAAGGAATCGCCTCATCTTTTTAATCAAGCTCTGTTAGATTTTGGAGCATTGCAATGCCTACCACGCAAACCGAAATGCTCCGATTGTCCATTTTCAAACTTTTGTTACGCTTACCGAAATAACCTTACCCATTGCCTTCCGCAACGAGGGAAAAAACTGGTGCCAAAAGATCGTTTTTTCACCTACATATTAATAAGGTATGGCGGGGTTACCTTTATCGAAAAACGCGGAGAGGGTGATATTTGGCGTGCTTTGTACCAGTTTCCTTTGATTGAAACCGATGCTCTTTTAGATGAGGATCAAGTTGTTATGCATCCGAAATGGAAAAAAACGTTTGGGAACAAGGAGCTAAAGATCGTTTACATTTCCCCTGTTGTGAAGCACCTGTTGAGCCATCAAACTTTGCACTCACGTTTTGTAGTGGTGGAGTTGAATGGAATAACAAAGACCTTAAAAAACTCTTACCGTCCAATAGAAACAGAGAGCGTTTTTGAGTACTCAGTACCAAGGTTGATTGATAATTTTTTGGCCTCGGAACCGGCCGAAAAATATTTTTTAAACCCTCCCAAAGCGGATTCTCGATAGCATTTTGAAGTTGACTTGTTTAGCCTGTTGGTCTCAGGCTGTTTTCGTGTTGTGGCAATAAATGGCTAAAATGCTTTGGACAATTAAGCGAATAGTTGTAATTTTACTCATTACTAAAAAAATTGAACTATGAGCGTTAACAAAGTCATCCTCATCGGGAATGTTGGCAAAGACCCTGAGGTTAGGCATCTCGAAGGGGGCATTTCTGTGGCCCGTTTCCCTCTTGCAACCAATGAAACATATGTTGATAAGAGTGGACAGAAGGTTACCCAAACCGAGTGGCACAATATTGTGGTATGGCGAGGATTGGCGGATACCGTGGAGAAATATGTTAAATCCGGAAAACTGCTTTACATAGAGGGCAAGTTGAGAACCAATTCGTACGAGGACAAGAATACCGGAGCTAAAAAGTATTTCACGGAGGTTTATTGTACCAATTTCCGTTTCCTCGGGCCAGCAGCAGAAGGAGGAAC
>JAKQEF010000144.1 GCA_029558675.1 Bacteroidota bacterium
AGGGCGGCAACCCTGGCCTTTTCTTTTTTCCACTCACAAGGTAATGGGTTAAACATTTTGATATTAAAAAATATAATTTTTTTATTCCCTGGCTATCAGGGCCTACCGGAAAACCACCCACTTAGAAAAGACAAAAACCGACCACCCATAATTGGCAAACTTTAACTTTTCCCGCCCCTTTTAGGGTGTTGAATTTGTTGGATTATGGTTTCTACCCCTTTTTTTAGGTGTCCAATTTGTCCAGTTTTGGGTCATGTGAGGGTGCCCCCCCTGCAGGCCATCTACCCATATCTTTTTTTTCCCGCCCCCTGGGTGTTTCTGAATGGATAAAATACCACCCGCTAAGACCCTCCCTGGTGTCGCCTCCATTATATCAACTTAAGAATAGGGTAACTTTTAATCTATCCCGCCTTCATGTTCGGGGGGCCATCGTGCCCCCGCCAAAGGTTTAAATACAATGGGGATATGAGCATGGGCTGTTCTGTATTCCTTCTGTTTTTTTTGGGGGGGCCAAACCTACCCAGCTGAACATGAAGCCACCGGTGTGCTCCCCCGGCCTCACAAGTTGAAGGATCTAATAGCCATCCCACTAAAAATCAAACCACAATTATCGCCAAGCCAAATATGAGCCTACCCCGGTGCTCCTCCCTTCCAACAAGTTGAAGGATCTAATAGCCATCCCACTAAAAAGACAAAGGCCAGGTTTCCCCGGCCTCATGCTCTATCATGGGTTATTGTTTCCGGGTGCCCCCTTTGGCTTTGTAGGCAACCGGTTATCATTCACCCAATGTCATCAAAGATAAACCTTTGGACTGCTGACCTCAAAACCTCACTCATGGTTTTCCGGTCATCCCGACACTTTTTGTGCCACCGATCTAACCACTCTTGTGGTATCCTGGTCGCTGTAATCCTGGTTTTCCTCCGGCCCCCCGGCCCCGCCTTCCGGCCTTTCTGTTCTGTTATCATTGTGTTTTGGTTTATGCTGCAAATTTCATCTGTACTTCCCCCAACAAAGCCGACACCGAAACCTCACCTTTTTGTTGGTCATGCATCGCTTTATCAAAAATCATTTGATTAATAACTCTTCGGATTTCATAAGGCTGCCTCCTACCATACCCGGCCGGCTTCACAATCTCATTTATAAACACCTCAACACTACCACACCTAATCAAAATAATTTCCAAACTAACCTCTGCCAGGTACCGCCAAAATCCACTCCTCCCATACTCATTTCTATACCACATCAACCGCTTCGATTCACTACCAAAATCAAAACACAACTGCTCACCCTCATACTGATTGATGAATAGATTTCGATTCAAAAAAGCCTTATAATGATTTTCAATATCCCCTGGTGATAACTCATTCAACACTTCCAAAGTGTCCAATTTAAACAATGCCGCAACTGATTGTGGTTTCAACAACCTCACCTCACCTCTCATTAAATTTTCCTCACCATACATTAATCCAATTCCCCGATTTTCTAACTCCATTCCTTTGTCATAAAAAAGCGATTGCTTTTGAGAATTTCCAAAAAGATACCCTCCCTCATATTGTCGCTGATTCTTTGCCCGCTTCATCTTACAAAAACTAAAAGCCTGGTTATACTGATGAACCGGCCTGCTCATTTGATTTTGCCCTGCTATATCAATACGAACAATTTTCATTTTTTGAAAATCAGCCACAATTCCAATTTTCTCCATTTCCCTTTTAACTGCATTTATGGCTTCATTATAGCCTTCATCATGCAGGGTAACCAGGTTATAAGGGTGGGCAATCTTGGATGGATTAAATGATACCATCAACCCATTAGGGGAAAAATTATAGTGCCCTATTCCTTTTTCGCTGTTATGGTACATTTTCCAGGCATGAACATCATGGCCGGCCTGATCCTTCATCAACCAGGGGGCTTCCTTTCCTCCCTGCTTTTGCCCGCTTTCTATGGTAAAATCGCCTGATTTACTGTTTTTTACCTCAAATTCTCGGGTAGTCAGATGGATTTTATCTATTCCGAAACTATCCATGTGTGCAGTTAAAGCGCACTAATCCCAATTGATATACTTAGGGATTAGGCACTCGGCCACCCTCCGCCTTGGCTTTTTCCCTGATTTCCGCCTCTCTGATCGCCTGGTCGATTTCCAGGGTATAATACCTCCCCTGGTAGTCAAAATCGAACCACAGGGCCCCCTGGGGGCTCACAGGGGCATTTTTAACCGGGTACAGGGAACTGATAACCAGGTGACAACCCTCCCGGATAAGGTTCGATCCGGATACTTGAAAATGGCCTGCGATTGATTTTTTTTCCTTCAATTCAACCAGGCCCACTACTTTTACGGGCATAGAAAAAGACCAAAGAGTTTTTTAAGGGCCCATAGCTACCAACTATGGGCCTTTTCTTTTGGTACCTGCAAGGTAATTGGTTAAACTAATCCAATCAAAAAATTAAATTTTTTTATTCCCTGATAGTCAGGGCTTACCAAAAACACCCCATTTAGAAAAGACAAAAACCGGTCACCCATAATTGGCAAACTTTAACTTTTTCTCACCCCTTTTAGGGTGTTGGATTTGTTGGATTATGGTTTCTACCTCCCTTTTTTT
>JAKQEF010000146.1 GCA_029558675.1 Bacteroidota bacterium
GGGCAAAGCCCCAATGGACAATGAGCCACGAAGTTCCGAGAAACAATTAAAGGGGTTAAGATAAGAACCAAGATTCCCTCCGAATACTTGAAAATAATTGAAAAGTTATATCTAACGCACTAAAGGGAACAAGTCAGGAGATAAAGCACATACGCACTCAACGGCGTATGTGCTTCACAATTAACATGGTAAATAAAGGATTACTTTTTCGTTAGGGCTTCCACTATTTTGGCCTGTAATTCATCGCTAAGTTCGGGGTTGTCCATAAGAAGCGTTCGCACGGCCTCTCTCCCCTGCCCCAGCTTCGTTTCGCCGTAGCTGAACCACGAACCGCTTTTCTTAATGATATTCTGCTCAACCCCCAGATCGATGATCTCACCAACCCGCGATATCCCTTCTCCGAATACGATATCGAACTCGGCCTTGCGGAATGGCGGAGCCATTTTATTCTTCACAATCTTTACGCGCACCCTGTTGCCTGTAGAATCTTCGCCCTCTTTCAGCTGTGCAATCTTCCTAATGTCAACCCTCACAGAGGCATAAAACTTAAGGGCGTTACCACCGGTAGTGGTTTCGGGGTTTCCAAACATAACGCCTATCTTCTCACGCAGCTGATTAATAAAAATGCAACAGGTGTTGGTACGCGATATATTGGCGGTTAGTTTCCTAAGTGCCTGCGACATAAGCCTTGCCTGAAGGCCCATTTTGCTCTCGCCCATCTCCCCTTCAATCTCGGCTTTTGGGGTTAAAGCGGCCACCGAGTCGATAACCACTATATCCACCGCTCCCGAGCGTATCAGGTGATCGGCAATTTCAAGGGCTTGCTCACCATTGTCGGGCTGTGAGATGAGCAGCGTTTCGATATCAACTCCCAATTTCTCTGCATAGGTGCGATCGAAGGCATGCTCCGCATCGATAATAGCTGCAATGCCTCCATTCTTCTGGGCTTCGGCAATGGCATGTATGGCTAAAGTAGTCTTACCGGAGGATTCGGGGCCAAAAATCTCGATAACCCTTCCCCTGGGGTATCCTCCAACGCCCAACGCTATGTCTAAGGCGATTGAACCGCTGGGTATGCTGGGCACATCGGCAATGGGTTTATCGCCCATTTTCATAATGGTTCCCTTGCCAAAGTCCTTTTCAATCTTTTCCATGGTAAGCTGAAGCGCTTTCAGCTTCTCCTTACTTATTTCCTTTGCTTTACTTTCTGTTTTTTCCTTTTCCATGCTAGTAGTATATAATTAGTTTATTCCAAAATTTGCTTGGTATGTTCCTTGGTATTGACCTTATCAATAACCTCTTCAATGATTCCCTCACCGTCAATTATAAATGTTGTTCGAATAATACCATCGAAGTTTTTCCCCATGAATTTCTTTGGTCCCCACACCCCATAGGCCTTAATTATCTCCTTTTCCGTATCGGCGATAAGTGGAAAGGGCAAGCCATGCTTTTCAATAAACCTTTGGTGCGATTTCTCACTATCGGCGCTAATACCCAAAACCACGTAACCCGATTTAAGAAGATAATCATAGTTATCTCGAAGATTACAGGCTTGAGCAGTGCATCCTGGAGTACTGTCCTTGGGATAAAAATAGAGAACAACCCTTTTCCCCCTGAACTCTTTAAGGCTTATCTCGGTCCCATTTTGATCTTTCCCTATAAACTCGGGTGCTTTATCTCCTTTTCTAAGATGTGTCATTGCTTATTCATAAGGATTGTAAAGTTAGCAAGTTTGTCGAGATTTTTTTGATAAACCCACCGTGAAAGAGCTACGATTTTTCAACAGTCTGAAAATCCTTTACAGTAAACATTGGCCACTATCAACTACCGTTAAATATCCGTATTTTCAAATAAGATGTCCATTATCAAAGGATATGAAAATTTCACCATACTTATTAAGAATAATCCATACCTTTACCAAACAATCGTTTTAACCAAATACAATCTACATTACTGAATATCAGCATTTAACCTAAATCAACAGTCATGAAAAGATTTGCTTACGCCATAGTTGTAATAACCCTAATGGTTGCGTTTTGTCATTGTCAGAAGGAAGAGGGACCAAGTGAGCGATTCAGGTTGCTCACAAGTCCCACATGGGCATCCGACAGTCTCCTGGTTAATGGACTGGACGCCAGTGGGCCCGGGGGGTTACTGGAAAACTTTAATGGCGATGTGAAGTTTAATGAGGACGGAACGGGCAAATTTGGGAACTTCACAGGGACTTGGCGATTTGCCATGGACGAAACTGAACTGGTGATTGAATCGGAGTCGCTGAATTTTCCACTAACCACAACAATTGCAGAGTTGACTTCCGCTTCGCTAAAAATTACCACATCATTTCCCAATGCTACCAACCCCGATGAAGATTTTAGAATCCGAATGACATTTAGAGCGAAGTAATGCACCTAAAAATGCTGTTTATCGGGCTTTCGCTTTGCCTGATGGCGGAAGCCTCAAAGTCGCAAAGTGTGGTAACAGGGAAAGTTTACGACCTGAATACTCTCGAGCCTCTTCCCTGTGTTACCATTCTTTATAAACAGCAAAAGGGCACCACTACCGATACTGACGGTCACTTTCTCATACGCTCACAGCCGGGGCAAATGGCATTGCGGTTCCAGCATATTGGCTACCGTCCGATTACCAAAACGGTAACGATTCCTACCCACGATACGCTAACGCTAAGCGTTGGCATGGAACCTCAGGTAGCCGAAATAGACCAGCTGGTAATCAGTGCAAGCAAGGTGGAACAGAAACTTTCGGAACTAACGGTTTCCATGAGCGTAATTGAGCCCAAACTACTATCTACCAATCATATAGCCGATGCTACGGAGTTGATTAATAAAACATCAGGCGTTGAAGTCTTGGACGGACAGGCCTCCATCAGGGGTGGCAGCGGGTTTAGCTATGGTGCTGGCAGCAGGGTGCTGATGCTAATTGACGGGCTACCCGCCCTATCGGCCGATGCTGGGGATGTTAAGTGGTACTCGTTACCACTCGAAAGCATTTCGCAGGTTGAAATAATCAAGGGCACGGCATCTGTTCTGTACGGTTCATCGGCTCTGAACGGGGTGATTAACTTCCGCACTGCCGATGCCAAGGAGAATCCCGAAACCAATTTTCATGTAGAAACGGGCGTCTTTGGCAAACCCCGACAAAGTAAGTGGGTGTGGTGGAACACCCCTCGGGTGTTTACCAACGCATCCCTATCGCATCTTCAACGATTTGGCAATACCCAAATGGGTGTTTCAGGCCATTTCCTATTAGACAATGGCTACCGTAGGCTGAACGACGAAACTATGGGACGCCTCACATTTAGAGTTAAACGTCACAGCAGTAGGCTAAAAGGGCTGACATACGGAGTGAATGCCAATGGCATTCTGGTGAATAAAACCGACTTTATACTGTGGGAGAATGCAGAGGATGGAGCACTCAAACAAAGTGAGAGTACTGCCATTGTTGTGCAGGCCTCTTTTATTGCCCTCGATCCCTATGTTAGTTTTAAAGGAAACGGCAAGTTTTCGCACGACTTGAGGATGCGATTGCAGTCAGTACAAAACGATTTTCCCGAGGCACATAATAACAATAGTACCAGCCAATCCATTTTTTCGGAGTACCAGATGGAATACAAAGCCAATAATTGGCTGCACATCAATTCGGGATTAACCCGGTTTTCAAGCCAAATTGTTTCGGAGTTTTACGGGAACCATACTGGCGAAAACCTGGCTGCATACAGTCAGCTGAATCTAACACCCTTAGCAAGGGTAAAACTGGTTGCGGGAGGAAGAGTAGAGTATAATGCGCTTGATAATGATAGAGATAAACCCATTGCCCTGTTCAGGGCGGGCGTTAACATCCGCGCCAAGGATTACTCCTTCCTTCGAATCTCCTTTGGGCAGGGCTATCGCTACCCCTCCATAGCCGAGAAGCATGCCGCCACAACGCTGGGATCGGTAAGGATTTTCCCCAATCCTTTTGTCAAAGCCGAATCGGGCTGGAACTCGGAAGTGGGATTTAAACAGGGTATTCTCACCAAAACCATGAATGGCATGATTGACCTCGCCCTTTTTTACTCGCAGAATAAGGATATGATTGAGTACGTTTTCGGACTTTACCCCGGCGGAATGGGATTTAGGGCAACCAACATTGAATATTCTAGGGTTTATGGAGGAGAGCTGGAGTTTAATCTCAGCTTCCCCTACGGGAGATTTAAAAATACCGTCAACGGTGGTTACGTTTTCATGTACCCTGTGGAGTATAACCATCACACCAACAGGGATACCGATGTTTACCTGAAATTCCGGCGCAAACATTCGGGTAAGATTGGCCTCGCTTCGAACATAAACAACATTAATTTCGGATTGACCATTTTTGTGAAATCCAAAATCCTAGAGATTGATGATGTGTTTACAAACCCCGAAACCAGGGAGACCATTCTGCCCGGGTTTTACGACTATTGGCTTGATAAGAATGGCGGGTATGCCGTTATCGACATAAGTGCCGGATATCAAATAACACGGCATTTCAACCTTTCTCTGGTGGTCAAAAATCTGAACAACACAGAGTATATGGGTCGCCCGGGTGACATCATGCCCCATCGAAATATCAGCCTTAGACTGGCGGGCCGCTTTTAACCTCACTATTTGGCTTTAATTCACAAACGCTTTTTGCATTAGAAAGAGTTCAGCATCACTAACCATCCGGTTTGTGTACCAACCTCCTTGTGTGCAACCAGTATGAATGATAAAACGGGATGGATTTTCTTCACACAATCGCTTTCATGTTGGAAATAAAATGGCAATGACTTTTGGCAATTTCTTCAATGGGTTTATTCGCAAATTTCTCTGCAAGGCGAATTTCTTTTAGCTCGTTCAAATTACCTACCCTGAATATTTCCTCTGAAATGGGAATATTCAAATCATTGTAAATCTGCTTATAGTCGTAGATTCTCATCCTGCTTTGTGGTTGAATCGAATTGTCAATCCATTTCCATTGTTTGTCGGAAAACTGAAGAAAGTTGTAAATATTAATTGAATTGTCAAAGTGGGCAAAATGGTCTGACATATCTATGAAGTGCGACATTACCCCGTCTTGTTTTTTTACAATGCGTCTAAATTCTTTGAGAATTGGAATTAAAATATTGGGATAAATATGTTCGAATGTGTTGTTTGAATTAACCAAATCAATTGAGTTGTCTGGTAATGAAAGTTTCCTTGAATCTTCAATTAGGTATGTGATGTTCAACTTTTGTAATACTTCATCTAAAGAGAAACTGCTGTAGTTTGCAAGAAGGTTTAAAATAATGCCATACCTATTTGGAAGATAATCAATATATTGCTTGAACTGATTTAATTTTTCGCACTCAACGAACTTTTGCAAAGTTGTATGCAATCGCTCTTTTGATGTCAACAACGAAATGTCAACCGAATAAATCCTATCTGCACCGACCAAAAAGAAACTGATGGGAACAATCGGGTACCATCCCGTTCCGATTTCAAGACAAATCGCAGGAATTGCTTTTTTTGAATACTTCTGATAACCTTTTATGTGATCCCTTGCGTGCCCGAGACGGTCAAAGAGATACTCGTCCGACAGGGTTACTCCCTTTGTCACATACTTTTGAAAAATATAGTTGATTTTATGACTTAACGGTAGATAAGAGATTATTTTCTGAACTATCGCCTTTTGTTTCCACTTTTTCATATCTATACTTATCTGTCAGTTATTTATAGTGCCGTCGTCATTGCAATTCCTCTAAAAAATGAATAAAAAATTGCATCTACATATTCTAAATAAACCGCGCAAGTCGAGCAACCCTTATCGTATTACAAAAATAATAAGGCTCTAGACTATGAATTTTTTTAACATAATGATAATGATGTTTTGTTGGAACGGGAAATAACTCGTTTTGTGAGTTATTCTCGTTTCAACAAAAACACTAGTTCTTTGAACATCTGTTCTTCTGACTTT
>JAKQEF010000158.1 GCA_029558675.1 Bacteroidota bacterium
ACGACGCGCGCTAACCGGGCTGCGCTACACCCCGAAATTTTTGGTTAAGTCCAAAAATAACGAGTGCAAAATTATAAAAAGAATCCACTTACCACTTCGCTGTGGACGAATTTTTCTCTACCTTCGAATAAAATGCCAATCCCATGCACGAGGACATTATCCACTTTATCTGGAAACACAAGCCCGCTTTATTCAACGGGCTCACATGCCAGCCCGGGGGAAAAGTTGAAGTTATCTCACCCGGCAACCACAACTTCGACTCAGGCCCCGATTTTTTCAACGCAAAGGTTAAGATTGACAATACCATTTGGGCAGGTAACGTGGAAATTCATGTAAAATCATCGGACTGGAACAGGCACGTGCACAACAAGGATGAGGCGTACAACAATGTCATTCTGCACGTTGTGGCAGTTAACGATATGCCAGTAAGCAATGCCAACGGCAACCTTGTGGCTACCCTCGAAATATCGTATCCCCACGAATTAGAGTGGGAATTACAACGGCTGGTAGCCACTGAAAGTTGGATCCCGTGTGCCAAAGATATTGGTAAGGTAAACCCCATCAGCATCCGAATGTGGTTGACCTCACTGTGTATTCAGCGGCTCGAGCAAAAGACGGATCAAGTTCAAAACCTTGTTGCAGAGTATAATGGCAGTTGGGAAGAAGCCTTTTACGTATCATTGGCTCGAAGTTTTGGGCTCAAAATCAATAGTTTGCCATTTGAGCTGTTGGCAAAATCGACTCCTCTGAAGGCGTTGTCGAAAGTAAAAGATAATCTACTTAGTGTCGAAGCGCTGCTGTTTGGTCAAGCCGGATTGCTCAACTTTTCGGCTATCACTATGGACGACTATATGAAAGAATTGGTCAAGGAGTACGATTATCAAAAAAGAAAATTTCAACTGAATCCCATACCCGGTCACCTGTGGAAATTTATGCGGCTCAGGCCAAACGCCTTTCCCACAATTCGTTTATCCCAATTTGCCCTGCTAATACACGACTCTGCAGGCCTTTTTTCGCAATGCATGGAGGCGGGCAAACTATCCGATTATATGGAGATTCTGAGGGTTAACTCTTCTTCCTATTGGAATAGCCACTACACATTCGGCAAAGTGACTGAAGACAAAGAAAAGCTGATGGGCGAGAATGCGATTAAGACAATAATTTTGAACACCATAGTACCCTTCATGTTTACTTACGGTAAGATCAGGGGTAACGAAGCCCTTAAAGACAAATCGCTCAACCTGTTGGAAGAGTTGCAGCCCGAATCCAACTCAATCGTCAAAGGTTTCGAATCCATTGGGATAAAGGCTGACAACTCATTCTTTTCTCAGGCGTTGGTACAGCTTAAAAACCAGTACTGCGATAAAAGGAAATGCCTGTTTTGCCAAATTGGCACCAGTGTTTTGCTCAAAAAAGTTGAAAAAACATAGCCATATTACCGACCTTACACAACAAAAAATAATTAAAACAACACGGACGGTTAATATACCACACTGAATATCTGGTATATATACTACACGGTGGTTTGCCCTTTGAAAATGCCATTAAAAAATTAGGTAGTAAAAGTACTCCAGCATTAAAAAAAATATTACTTTTGCAGTCTGAAAAAAATCATTCCATATACCCAACTAATATATTGAGTAGCTATGAATTATTTGACCGCAGAACAGAAGCTGGAGATTTTTAAAGAGTACGGGAAGTCTAATACCGACACTGGTTCGCCTGAGAGCCAAATTGCGTTATTTTCCCACCGTATCGGCCATTTAACTGAGCATCTGAAGAAACACCGCAAGGATTACAGTACTCAGCGCTCGCTTTTAAAGCTGGTAGGGAAACGCAGAAGGCTACTGGATTATCTAAAAGAACGGGATATTGAGAAGTATCGAGCCATAATCAAGGCGTTAAACCTAAGGAAGTAAACGTTATAGAAAGGCAATTGCTCGATTGCCTTTTTTTGTCATTTTTGTGAGGTGATCAGAGGAATTTTCAGCTTCTTCCTCTGATTTTCTGTTTAAACACAAGTGTTTTTATTAAATATGAAGAATTGAAGTATGTTTAATGTTGTAAAAAAGTCAATCGATTTGGGTGATGGTCGTACCATTACCATTGAAACCGGAAAATTAGCCCGCCAAGCCGATGGTTCGGTTGTTATTCGCATGGGAAAAACCATGATGCTTGCCACGGCTGTCAGCGCAAAAGAGGTAAAAGAGGATGTTGATTTCATGCCTTTGAGTGTTGATTACAAGGAAAAATTTGCTGCCAGCGGCCGATTCCCCGGAGGATTCCTAAAAAGGGAAGCCAGACCGTCTGATTATGAAATACTAATTGCAAGACTCGTAGATAGGGCTTTGCGCCCTCTTTTCCCCGACGATTTTCATGCCGAAACCTTCGTCACCATCAACCTCATATCCGCAGAAAAGGAGATTACTCCCGACGCGTTGGCAGGTTTGGCCGCATCGGCCGCTCTCGCCATTTCTGATATCCCGTTCAACGGGCCTATTTCCGAAGTAAGGGTGGCAAGAATCGATGGGCAATTGGTAATAAACCCTTCATTCAGCCAGTTGGAAAATGCTGACATTGACATGATTGTGGGTGCCACCTACGATAACATCCTAATGGTTGAGGGAGAGCTGAATGAGGTTCCGGAGGAAGATATGCTCGAGGCCATTAAATATGCACACAATGCAATCAAAAAGCATTGCGTAGCTCAAATGGAACTTGCCAAGGAACTTGGCGTTGTTAAACGAGAGTACTGCCACGAGAACAACGACGAAGAGCTTAAAAAACAGGTACATAACTTTTGCTATGACAAGGTGTACAAAGTGGCTAAATCGATGCTGCCTAAGCACGAACGGAGTGAAGCGTTTGCTGCCATCAAGGAGGAATTTATACAAACCATTCCCGAGGAAGAACGTGAGGCCAAAGAGATTATGGTTTCAAGGTACTACCACAATGTGGAAAAGGAGGCCATGCGTAGGATGATTTTAGACGAAGGGATAAGGCTCGATGGTCGTAAAACCGATCAGATAAGACCCATTGAGTGCGAAGTTGACTTTTTGCCCTCGGCACATGGATCGGCCCTTTTCACCAGAGGCGAAACCCAATCGCTTTCCTCAGTAACCTTGGGTACAAAGCTCGACGAGAAAATCATCGATGAGGTTTTGGTTCGAGGAACCGAAAAATTTACCCTGCATTACAATTTTCCCCCCTTCTCCACTGGCGAAGCCAGACCATACCGTGGAGTTAGCCGCCGCGAGATTGGTCATGGGAACCTTGCCCATAGGGCATTGAAGAAAATGGTTCCGTCGGGAGAAGACAACCCATACACTGTCAGAGTAGTAAGCGACATTCTTGAATCCAACGGATCGTCATCCATGGCAACAGTTTGCGCCGGCACTCTGGCACTGATGGATTCGGGGATTAAAATCAAAAAGCCCGTATCGGGCATAGCCATGGGCTTAATTTCCGAGCCCAAAGGGGCTAAGTTTGCCATCCTCTCCGACATCCTAGGCGATGAAGACCACTTGGGCGACATGGACTTTAAGGTAACCGGAACGAAAAATGGGATTACCGCCACCCAAATGGACATAAAGGTTGACGGACTACCATACGATGTGCTAGCCAAGGCGCTCAACCAAGCTCGTGAAGGCAGGTTGCATATCCTTGGCATTATGACACAGGTTATCGCAGAGCCACGCCCCGATTTGAAACCCCATGCTCCCAGAATTGAGCAGTTCAACATTCACCGTGACATGATTGGAGCCGTTATTGGCCCCGGTGGCAAAATCATTCAGGAAATACAACGCGAAACAGGTGCTACAATCAATATTGAAGAGGTTGACAATCATGGAGTTGTAATCGTCTTTGCCGATAACGCCGAGGCCAGGAATGCTGCAGTGAAGTGGATTAAAGGTATTGCAGCAACCCCAGAGGTTGGCGAAATCTACACCGGAAAGGTAAAATCCATAATGCCATTCGGAGCCTTTATCGAGATACTCCCGGGGAAAGACGGGCTGCTGCATATCTCGGAAATAGACTGGAAACGCATAGCCAAGGTTGAGGATGTACTAAAAGAGGGTGATATTGTTGATGTTAAACTGATCGAGGTGGATAGCAAAACCGGAAAACTTAAACTTTCGCGCAAAGCCCTGTTGCCCCGACCAGAAAAAAATTAACAGAGCAATCGACCGTTAACGAAGATATTCTGAAAGAAGAACGAATACGAGGGTGTCACAAGAAATTGTTACACCCTCGTTCTTTTTGTGGAATCAGGGAATTAGGGTTAGCTAAAAATTCAATAAAACAGGGTTTTATCTCACCTTAATATTATTTACCAAACGATAGGATGCAACAATTATATTAAAAATCACTACATTTGCCATGTTATTTCAACCAATTGTATAAATTTGTTTAATCTAACTAAGTTTAACACCATAAGCATAATTTTATGAATAAGTTGATTCCATTTACCTTAGCAGTAATCGTCATGTCTTTTCAAGCTTGTGACAGGAATAAAATCAAGTATCCTGTAACCAAAAAAGTTGATGTAGTTGACAACTATTTTGGCGTTAACGTAGCCGACCCCTACCGTTGGTTCGAAGACGACAAAGCAGAAGGTTTAAGCGAATGGATAAATGCTCAAAACGAGATAACATTCAACTACCTGAGCAAAATACCCTATAGAGAATCCCTTCGCGAGCGATTATCGGAACTGTGGAACTACTCCTCCATTTCAACTCCTTACATCAAGGCAGGGAAAGTGTTCTTCTTCAAGAGGGAGGGTTTGCAAAATCAATCGGTATTCTATATGCAGAACTCTCTGCTCGATGAGCCAAAGGTATTAATCGATCCCAACACATTCTCAGAGGATGGCACTGTGGCCATTTCGCAAATAAGCATATCCGGCAAAGCGGATTATGCTGCATATGCCATAGCCGATGGTGGTTCGGATTGGATGAAAATTATGGTTCGCGATATCAAAACCGGCAAAGACCTTGCTGATGAAATACGCTGGGTTAAATTCTCCGGAATCGAATGGTTTAAGGATGGATTTTTTTACAGCCGCTATGACGAGCCCAAGGATGGTAGCGAATTGACCAATGTCAATCAATTCCATAAGGTGTACTACCACAAGTTGGGAACCAAACAATCAGAAGACAGGCTCATCTTCCATAACCAGGAATACCCCCTTCGTAACTATGGGGCACAGGTCACCAGCGATGAAAATTTTCTGATAATTTCCGAAACCGAATCAACACACGGAAACTCATTGTACATCTCAAATCTTCACAAAAGGGATCAGGACTTTTTGAATCTTACTACCAGCTTCGAGTATTCCTACTATGTAATCGACCACGTGGACGGTTATCTCTACGTGCTCACCAATTACCGTTCTCCAAAATATAAACTCATCAAGATCAATATAAATTCGTTGGATATCGGTAATTGGATTGATGTCTTACCCGAAAGCAAGGATGTTTTGGAAAGCTGTGTTCTGGCAGGAGGAAAAATTATTGCCACCTACATTGAAGATGTGAAAAGCCGCGTTGAAGTTTACGACCTCAATGGCGAAAAATTGCATCAAATTACGCTGCCCACCATTGGAACGGCAGGCGGAGTGAGTGCTTCATTCAAGGATCAGACTGCATTTTTCACTTTCACCTCATTCACTGTTCCTTCCGTTGTATATTCATTCGACACCAAAACTTATGAGCTGAAGGAGTACTTCAGGCCCAACATTAACTTCGATTTCGATAACTACGAAGTGAAGCAGATTTTTTACAAAAGCAAGGATGGTACAGAAGTGCCTATGTTCATCGTTCATAAAAAAGGCTTGGAATTAAATGGGCAAAACCCAACCCTGCTGTACGGCTATGGTGGCTTTAACGCAAGCATGATGCCCTCATTTGCTCCGTCAAGATTGGTGTGGCTTGAGAATGGCGGCGTTTATGCATTAGCCAACATCCGTGGCGGCGGCGAATACGGCGAAAACTGGTACCGTTCAGGAACCAAGCTGAACAAGCAAAACGTTTTTGACGATTTCATTGCCGCAGCAGAATACCTGATTGCAGAGAATTATACATCGGCAAAGAAACTTGCCATTCAAGGGGGTTCGAATGGTGGCTTGCTGATTGGCGCTGTAGTAAACCAGCGTCCCGATCTGTTTAAAGTAGCCCTTCCACAGGTGGGAGTTATGGATATGCTACGTTTTCATCTGTTTACCATTGGCTGGGCATGGGTTAACGACTACGGGTCGAGCGAAGATTCGGTTCAGTTCCTTAACCTGTACAAGTATTCTCCCATTCACAATGTGAAATCCAATCCGGGATACCCGGCAATACTTGTAACCACTGCCGACAGGGACGATCGCGTTGTACCGGCCCATTCATTCAAGTACATTGCTACGCTACAAGAGAAGCAGGGTAAGGGTGCAAATCCCAAGCTGATCAGAATTCAAACCAGAGCCGGGCATAGTGCCGGTACTCCCACATCGATGAGAATAGAAGAGGCTGCTGATACTTACTCATTCATCTTCTATAATCTAAATGTAAATATTAAGTAAGATTTATTGTGCCAATGGCAATCAACATACAGGAGTTGGGGTAAAACCCAACTCTTTTTTTAAATCCGGCGAACATCCCATGCGATACCTGGTAATTGAAGGGAATATCGGAGCAGGAAAAACTACCTTGACAAAAATGATTGCCAAGGAGTATAACGCAAGGGTTGTATTAGAACAATTTGCAGATAACCCATTTCTGCCTAAGTTTTACAGCGATCCACAGCGTTACAGCTTTCCGCTGGAGCTTTCGTTTTTGGCAGAAAGATACCGTCAACTCAACAATGAGTTGAGTGCTGTTTCGCTTTTCCAACCCCTTGTTGTTGCCGATTACTTCTTTATGAAATCGCTAATTTTTGCTCAAAACACCTTGGCACAGGACGAATTTAACCTCTACCGGCAGATATTCGAGATTATTTACAGCTCTATCCCCAAACCTGATCTCTATGTTTACCTGCATTTGCCTGTTGAACAGCTAATACAGAACATTAAAAAAAGAGGGCGGGAGTACGAACAGTCCATTTCGCCCGATTATTTGGAAAAAATACAGGAAGGCTACTTCAAATTTTTCAAACAGCACCCCGATTTCAAATTCCTGATAATCGATACGTCGAACATAGATTTCGTTGAAAATCAAAATGATTTCATATTGATTAGATCAGCAATTTTTGACCAACAGCATAAAATCGGTGTTAAAAGGGTATTTTTTTAACCTTTTATGGTATTTTTTACATGTAAAGGTTTTCTTTTTACTAAAAGAGTATTAAATTTGTAACCTGTTAAGTTAAAAGCACAATGCATGAATACCAACTTAAACTCTAATAGACTATGAAAAGAACTAAATTCAGTTTTCTGGCAATTTTTGCCTTAGTGGCCATAATCCTTAGTGGTTGTGGTGGAGTTGACAAAATGAAAGAGCTTCCCGAGGGAACTTCTTTTAAAGTAACTCCAAATCCCTTAGAAGTACACGGCGATATTGTAAAAGGCACTATTGAAGGCACATTTCCCGCAAAATACTTCAATAAAAAAGCCATGCTTGAGATTACCCCAGTACTGGTATACCAGGGTGGCGAACTCCCACTGCCTGTAAAAGTGCTTCAGGGACAGGACGTTGAGGCTAACAATCAGGTTATATCCAACGATGCAGGGGGATCCTTTAAGCATGATATCGAGTTCGAGTATGTAGATGCAATGATGAAATCTGATCTTGAACTTCGCTTTGTCATCCTTTACAAAGACAAGAAGATTCCTTTCGATCTACCACAAAAAATTGGTGTTGGCGTGTTGGCTACATACAAATTGGTAGATAAAGATCCCAGGCCCATCATGCTGAAGGATAACTTCCAAAGAGTTATTTCCTCAAAACAAGAGGCTCAAATCAACTTCGTTATTCAAAAATCAGATGTTCGCAAATCAGAGCTTACCAAAGAAGATGTTAGCGCACTGGAGAACTTTGTTAAGCAAACTGCTGCTGAAGAAAGCCTTGAACTGAAAGAGATTAAAGTTTCTGCTTACGCATCACCCGATGGCCCTGAAACACTCAACGAAAAACTGTCCAAAGAACGTGGAAAGAATACCGAGAAATGGCTTGGCGATGTTTTCAAAAAGGCCAAAATTGCCGATAAGCCCTCCGAATATGTAAAGGTTGAAACCACTGCCGAGGACTGGGACGGATTCCAAAAATTGGTACAAGCCTCCGACATTCAAGATAAGGAATTAATCCTCCGCGTACTATCTATGTACTCCGATCCTGCTGTTCGTGAGAAGGAGATTAAAAATTTGAGTAAGGTTTACCTGGTTCTCAAAGAGAAAATCCTCCCCGAACTTCGTCGTTCGAAAATGATTGCCAACGTTGATAAAGTTGGTTACTCTGACGAAGAACTGAAGGAAATGGTTGACAATGACAACTTTGCCGGACTTAACATTGAGGAAATGCTCTATGCTGCCACTCTATATCAGGATAACGACACCAAGCTAAAAATATATTCAAAAGCTGCAGAGGTACACGGCGATTCACGTGCTCACAACAATGTAGCATACATAAACATCCTCAAGGGTAATATTGCTGCTGCTAAAACTGCTCTGGCTGCCGCCGATGCAAATAATCCCGCTGTTAAAAATAACATGGGATGCGTTGCAATGCTTGAGGGTGACTTAGAAGCCGCCGAAAATCACTTTGTTGCTGCTACCAACGCAGGGAATGATGTGAAATATAACCTTGGTATTATCGCCATTATCAAGAATAAGTATCCCGCTGCTGTAGAATATTTTGCAGGAACCGATTCCTTCAACCAGGGATTGTCCATGCTGTTGACCAATAAAAACGATGCTGCTAAAAACACATTCCAAAAAGTTGAATCGGCAAAATCGTTCTACGGATTGGCAATTGTTGGCGCACGCATCCAAGATGAGAATATGGTATTGAACAACCTACGCACTGCTGTTGGCAAGGATGCTTCTCTTAAAAATCGTGCGAAGATCGATCTCGAATTCCGCAACTATTTCCAGAATGATGCATTTATGGCAATTGTTGAATAGAAATTATTTAATAAAAGAAAGGGCGCTTTTCCGGCGCCCTTTTTTTATTGTTTGGATTTCGAGAAGAAATCCCACAGCACTATTCCGGCAGTAATGGCAACGTTGAAAGAATGCTTTGTTCCGAATTGTGGTATTTCAATTGAAAAATCGCATAGATCCAATGCGTGCTGATGAACCCCTTTCAACTCATTACCCAACACGAAGGCATATTTAGTACCAATTTCAGGCTTAAAGATTCTCAAATCAATACTTTGCACTGTTTGCTCGATGGCGTATATTTTAAAACCTTCCTTTTTCAGAGCAATGAGTGCCTGAACAGTATCTGCATAGTACTCCCATGTAACCGAATCCTCGGCGCCTAACGCCGTTTTATGAATCTCAGGATGAGGAGGTGCTGCAGAAATACCGCACAGGAGAATCTTTTCGGCTTTCAAAGCATCGCAAGTTCTGAAAATTGACCCAATATTGTTAAGGCTTCTCACGTTATCAAGCACTAATACTACGGGCATCTTGACCGATTCTTTATACTCTTCAATGCTTTTTCTATTCAACTCCTCTATGCTTAATTTCCTCAATCTGCTCATGATAAATCCCTTATTTAGATGTGCAAACTCCCTATAAACTATGGTAAAAATTTCCTTTTTGAAATAATTTCTTAAAACATCAGGTTTTTTGTACTTTAGTTCACTGCAAAATAAACCTTTTTCCCATGAATATCCATGAGTATCAGGCAAAAGAAATATTAAGGAATGCCAAAGTTCCTGTTCCCGCAGGCAAAGCGGTCTTCACTGTTCCCGAAGCAGTAACAGCCGCAGAGGAAATATTCAACCTAACTAATACCAATGCCATAGCAGTAAAGGCACAAATCCATGCAGGCGGGAGGGGCAAAGGTGGTGGGGTTAAAATCGCCAAAGATTTAGATGAGGTAGCACTCCATGCACAGTCCATTTTGGGCATGAAGTTGGTAACCCATCAAACCGGCCCTGAAGGGAGAATGGTTAAGAAGTTGCTCGTAGAGCAAGGAATATATTACCCGGGTCCAAGCCCCATTAAGGAGTTCTACGTCAGCATCCTGCTCAACAGAGCAACAGGTCGCTACATGATATTGTACTCCGCAGAGGGGGGAATGGATATTGAAGAAGTGGCAGCGAAAACACCACACCTTATATATAAAGAGGAAATTCATCCAATCGGAATACAAGCCTATCAAGCAAGGCGAGTGGCTTTCAATTTAGGTCTTTCCGGGCAGGCATACTCTGCCATGGTTAAGTTCATTATGGCACTATATAAAGCCTTTGTCAGCTGCGATGCCTCTATGGTGGAAATAAATCCGGTTATCAAAACATCCGACGATAAGATTTTTGCCGCTGATGCTAAGATAACTTTAGATGACAGTGCCTTGTATCGGCATCCCGAATTGGCGCTATACCGCGATTTAGATGAGGAAAACCCGGCAGAGATTGAAGCATCGGAATCAAACCTCAACTTCATAAAGCTTGATGGTAATGTGGGTTGCATGGTGAATGGTGCCGGATTAGCCATGGCTACCATGGACATAGTTAAACTCTCGGGAGGAAATCCTGCCAATTTCCTTGACGTGGGGGGAAATGCCAATGCTAAAACCGTAGCTGCAGGTTTTAGAATTATCCTCAAAGACCCTGCAGTAAAGGCTATCCTTATCAATATATTCGGTGGAATTGTACGATGCGACAGGGTAGCACAAGGCGTAATTGACGCCTATAAGGAGATTGGGAATATTCCTGTCCCGGTTGTCGCCAGACTACAGGGTACCAATGCCGAAGAGGCAAAACAACTTATTGACCGCAGCGGGCTAAAAGTATTTTCGGCCATTACCTTAAAAGAGGCTGCCGAACTGGTTAAAAAACTGGTGTAAAACCAAGTGAAAGCCTCAACTTTTACAAGTTAAGGCTTTCACATGCTGCTTATTCCTCCTTTTTCAAAGGACAAGTGTTGATGCCAAGTATATAGTAAAGTCCACAAAAATTTACTAATGCTGTTGCAATAGGAAGAAGGGCTAACAACCCCCACCAACTTTTATAAATAATCCCCAAAGCAGCTATCAACACACCAATGATAAGCCTAATCACCTTGTCAGTTGTTCCAATATTCTTTTTCATCGCCTTGTATTTAAAAAATTTCACTATTAACAGTTTTAAAGGCACAAGTGTTCATCTTTTTTTCCAATCCAAAATGTTAACCAACAGGCTCTATTATATAAGTTCCCGACTGTGTTACATTACGATTTGGCATGTGCTAAGTTTTAGATAATCCATCTTTTAGCTTCGAAAATTGGCTTGGATATTTTCGAATTGGCTTTTTTTGCTTTAGTAACATCAACTCGTATATCACTATATTACTTTCACAAAAGATATTTGGTCGTTGGTCAAAGATTTATATGCAGATGTTTTTTTTTGAATACTTTTGTATCGGAAAGGTAAGCTCATGGCTTATAGTTTTCCGGTGGTTAATGAGAGTACGGCGCAGATAAGATCTGCGCCGTATGTTTTATGGCAAAGCTGATTACTATTTACGGGTAGCATTTCGTATGGTAACCACATGAACAGTGACTGCAACGGCAATGACAACAAGCAACGCTTGTAACCAAACGGTTCCTTTTAGCCAGAAGCAACTTAAAGCTATTGTTCCCCAGAGTAAAACGAGAGTATATACTTTCATCGCAGGACTTATAGCTCTGTGATAAATATAGCTATAGATGTAGTGGCCAAATATTCGGTTGGTTAGAAGCCATCTGTAAAACCTTTGTGAACTCCTCATGAAAAGGTACGAGGCCAACAGCAGAAATGGAGTTGTGGGAAGAATGGGGATAAAGGCTCCGAGAATGCCTAGTGCGACGGCAATAAAACCCATAACAATCATCAAAAGCCGCAACCAGGGTTTTTGAATTTTAACAAATTTTCTTTCAAACATTTAGAGGGTATAACTGACACCAGGGGTTATTTACTGTGACTCCCGTCGCAGTACGGTTGCTTCTGAGTACGGCCACAGGCACACAACCACACCTCTTGTTCATTGTCGAGTTGAAGCACGCAGCTGTTAATATCGGTTATGGTGAAATTACCTGTAATTATTAATGGCCCTTCCCTGGTAATTTTCACTTCCGCTGTTTTCTTGGTATTGGCACTATCCATGATTACTCTCTGTTATCCTTAAAACCAATTTTAAAATGATATCCATCGCAAAATGGCATGTTCCCTGAAGCTCCACAACGACAGAGTGAAACCATTTGCATGGATTTAAGCTCGGTTCCATCGTGGCTTGTCAATTTAAAATTTCCGCTTACCAATATGGGACCGTTCCTCATGATTTGAATCTTCACCGGTTTCTGCTCTCTCTCCGATGGGACGATGGCCAAGGCTTGTTCCTTAGTCACCAGCTTATGCGATTTCTCCAGGCGATTCTTCTCATCGTCATTCCACATGAAGGTTAGCGCATTGGTTGGGCATTGATTTACAATATCAATGATTTGCTCGGTTGGAGCACCCTGCATATCTACCCACGGACGTTTTGCTGGATTGAATACCGAGAGCAACTTGGTGTAGCAGATAGTTGCGTGCACACATTCGGCCGGCCTCCAAAAAACGGTGATATCATCGTTGGAATATCTGCGATTATTCTTATCCATATCTATTGGTTTGCTCTTTTAGAAACACAACACCCAGCGTTGCAAAAAGTTTTTTCTAAACACAATGAATTTTTAATTGCATGAAAAAAACGGAAAATTATTTTCCAAAAATAGGTAAAGTATAATTCTAAAGAAATTTCTACTATAAATTTGCAACGCCATTATATTCTTTCCATTCTAATAATGAGAAATTTGCCGTAAGAAGAAAATTATTTCAAAAATTTGGCACTTTTTATGTACACCTCGATAGAGTGAAAATTTTACAACAAATGGTTCTGAAATACGTTTAACGGATTGGTAAGGAAATGGTTAATATGAAGTTTGGTAATCTTTTAATATTACTTTTCATAGTCAGTATCGGTTGCACAATGGAGACCAGAGCGCAACAACCGATTGTAATTGACGGATATACCATGCTTCCAATTGCCATTGTTGATGGCGATACCATTCCGCACGTCTATATTCGCCCCATTGTAGTATTTCCAACCCGTAAGTTTGCCAGCAAGCGCGACTATCGAGAGTATCAAAGGCTAATAAGGAATATTAAAATTGTTTACCCCTACGCAGCGATTGCCAGAGTGAAATTATCCGAAATGGATGCGCATTTTAAGACATTAGACAATGACCTTCAACGCAAGGCTTACGCCAAACAGGTTGAGAAAGAGCTTCGTGCCGAATTTGAAGGCCAACTGAGGGAACTCACCATTACCCAGGGGAAACTTTTAATTAAACTAATCGATAGAGAGATAGGGCGAACGACATACGATATCATCAAAGAGATGCGCGGTGGTACTTCTGCAGTTTTCTGGCAGGCCATTGCACGAATTTTCGGATCGAACCTTAAAACCCAATTCGATTCGGTATCGGAAGACAAGCTGCTGAACGAGCTGATTATACTTTATGAATATGGGTTGCTCTAACTCCTACCCAACCCAATACAAAGCCGCCTGAGAGCGGCTTTTTTACTAACCCATATATTTTACCATTGCCCCCACCAAAGCCTTGGCATCGTTGGCAATATCAGCAATGGTTGAGTCCAGCATGTAGCATGGAGCGGTGAACAGCAGGTTCTCCTTGTCAATGGTAACCTCCCCGTGGTTGGCAAGTTGATGCTTTGCCCCCATGCTTTCTATCGCCCTTGCGGTTCCCCCGTCGTGGCCTATGGTTACAGTAACCTGACCCAAAACTTTTGAAAGCATAACCGGTGCAATACAAAGTGCGCCAATGGGTTTTTTAAGCCTGTGGGTTTCCTTAATTGCCTTTTCAACCTGATCGTTGACTGTACAATTTGCCCCATCGAAAGCAAATGTGCAAAGATTTTTTGCCACACCAAAACCACCAGGGAAAACCAAGGCATCAAAATCCTTCGGATTGTAATCCGTCAGCGGTTTGGCTTTTCCACGAGCTAAGCGTGCCGATTCAACAAGCACATTCCGTGATTCAGCCATTTCTTCCCCTGTGATGTGGTTTAACACATGATGCTGCCGGATATCGGGAGCAAAAACTTGGTACGTTGCGCCTTGCAGAACTATTGCATAAAGCGTCATAATCGCTTCATGGATTTCAGCCCCATCGAAAACTCCGCAACCTGCCAATACAACTGCAAATTTCTTTTTTTCACTCATGGCTATTAGGAATTGGTAACAACTGATAAATATGCAAAATTTTTCTTAATAGTTCGCTATATTTACAATGGATTATTGGCTTAATAATTGGACTATGAATTCTTTGCGAACCTTTATTGCCATTGACATCCCCACTGGAGATGAATTGAGAAAGAGCTGGGAAAGAATCAAGGAATCGCATGTTCGCGATCATATTAAATGGGTTGATCCACGGATTCTTCACCTCACCCTCTTTTTTTTAGGCGAAATACCCTTTTCGAAAGTTGACCCCATATGGAATAGCATACGTCAGCACTTACACTCAACCCCCTCATTTAGAATCACCCTCAAGGCAATGGGAACTTTCGGCAGCGTCAATAACCCCAAGGTTATATGGGTTGGACTACAACCCAGCGAAGCACTATCATCACTCTACATAAAAGTGGTTGACTCTCTCAAACCCTTTGGATTCATCCCCGATGAGCGCGGATTCAACCCTCACATCACGCTGGGTAGAGTAAAACACGTTTCGAGCGGTATGAAGTTGATTCAATCCATTAGCAAATTGAGGAATACAGAATTTCAAGAGTCGCGGGTTGACAAAATCTTTTTTTACAAGAGCAAACTTATGCCTCAAGGGCCAAAATATACAATGCTTAAGCATTTGGGTTTGGAATGAAGCCGTCTTTCTGTGCAATCTCATACCGTAAAAAAAACATGGCTACAGGGCAAGCAGTATGCCATATTGTTACTACTTTTGAAAGTTGGAAAAATGCAATGCCAACCAAAAGGAGAGAGCAGTTTTTAGAAAAAAACTTAACATAAATCATCAATGAAAGTAACGGTTGAAACAGCACGAGAATTGGGTTTACTTCCCGAGGAATTTGAAATGATAAAAAAAATCCTTGGACGTGATCCAAATTATACCGAGCTAAGCATATACTCGGTGATGTGGAGCGAGCACGCATCGTACAAGAACTCCATAAGGTGGATTAAAACACTGCCTACAAAGGGTAAGGCACTTCTTGCTGAAACCGGTGCAGAAAATGCCGGCCTTGTGGATATAGGCGATGGGTTAGGGTGCGCTTTCAAAATCGAATCGCACAACCATCCCAGCGCCATGGAGCCCTACCAGGGTGCTGCCACGGGTGTTGGTGGTATTACACGCGACATTTTCACCATGGGCGCACGCCCCATTGCTCAGCTCAACTCTCTGCGTTTTGGCGACATCAACCTCGAAAAGACCAAGTGGCTTATCAGAGGAGTGGTTAAAGGCATGGGCGACTATGGTAACACGTTGGGTGTACCCATGGTTGCAGGAGAAGTATTCTTCGATGATTCGTTCAATGCCAACCCTTTGGTCAATGCCATGTCGGTGGGGATTGTACAAAAGGGGATGGTGGTGTCGGCCATTGCAAAAGGTGTGGGCAACCCCGTTTTTATCGTTGGATCGGCCACAGGCCGTGATGGAGTTCATGGCACTACCTTTGCCTCGGCAAGCATTACGGAGAGTTCGGCAGAAGAATTACCGCCTGTTCAGGTTGGCGATCCGTTTGTTGAAAAATTACTGCTGGAGGCAACCCTCGAAGTTATTCCTACCGGAGCACTCATAGGGATGCAGGATATGGGGGCAGCAGGCATCATTTGCTCCACTTCCGAAATGTCGGCCAAAGGGAAGCACGGCATGAGGGTTTATTTGGACAGGGTTCCTATTCGTCATCAGAATATTGAACCCTGGGAGATACTCCTTTCGGAGTCGCAGGAGCGCATGCTGATTGTTGTAAAGAAAGGAAGCGAAAAGAAGGTTGAAGAAATATTTAAAAAATGGGATGTCCCATGCACGCAAATAGGCGAAGTGACGGAAGGCAACATGCTGGAATTCCTATGGCATGGCGAACTGGTTGCCAACGTACCTGCCCAATCGCTTGTGGTGGGCGGAGGTGCTCCGGTTTACGATCGCGAATACAGAGAACCTGCCTATTTCAACGAGAATAAAAAATTTACCATTGACCAAGTGGATGAACCAGGCAATTTAAAAGAGATTGCCTATCACCTCATTAAGCATCCCAACATAGCATCGAAACGGTGGATTTACGAGCAGTTCGATACCATGGCTGGAAATTCAAACATGACCATAAATTTCCCTTCAAGTGCCGGAGTGGTGAGTGTTAAGGGATCGGGAAAAGCCCTTGTCATGACCGTCGATTGCAACTCGCGCTACGTTAAGGCCGATCCCGAGGTGGGAACGATGATAGCCGTTGCCGAATCGGCAAGGAATATTGTGTGTACGGGAGGAAAGCCGCTGGCCATTTCCAACTGTTTGAACTTTGGCGACCCTTATAATCCGGAAGTGTACTGGCAATTCGTAAAATCCATCAAAGGGATGAGCCGGGCGTGCGAAAAATTTGAAACGCCGGTTACCGGAGGTAATGTCAGCTTTTATAACCAGTCGTTCATTGGAGGAAAGGATGAATCGGTGTTCCCTACCCCTACCATTGGAATGTTGGGACTGATGGAGAATAAGAATCATCATACTACATTGGCTTTCAAGGAAAAAGGACATATGATTTTCCTTATTGGGCGTTCGCGCAACGACATCGCCTCATCGCAGTACCTTTACTCCTACCATGGCATTAAAAATTCCCCGGCCCCATACTTCGATCTTGACGAAGAATACGCTGTACAGCAAGCCGTTCTCGAACTGATAAGCAAAAACCTTATACAATCGGCAAATGACGTATCCGACGGAGGGTTATTCATAACACTTGTGGAAAGTGCCATCCCACGACAACTGGGATTTGATATTACCACAGATGCAGAAATCCGAACCGATGCTTTCCTTTTTGGGGAAGCCCAAGGGAGAATAGTGGTTTCGGTTTCGCCTTCAAGAGAAACTCAGTTTATTGATCATATGATAGCGAACGGGATACCGTTTACTACTCTTGGACATGTTACCAAATCGGAAGTAAGGATTGACGATGAGTCGTACGGTTTTATTGCCGATATCAAACGCGAATATGAGAATGCCTTTACCTCATTGATGGAGGGCAAGTAAACGCATCAATATTACCATTCCATTGTTGTTTTAAGGCGTGACAGCAAAGTCAGGAAATCAGAGCGTGGAAGAAATGTTCAATGGCATAGCCCATCGCTACGATTTGCTTAACCATATCCTTAGCTTTGGAGTTCATATCCTTTGGCGTAAGCGGCTGGTAAAAAGCGCATTAAGAACCAATCCTGCAAAAGTATTAGATGTTGCCACAGGTACAGCCGACGTGGCCATAGCACTTGCAAAAAGGGATAGGCGTGTTGAAATTGTTGGGGTTGATGTTGCTGAAAAAATGTTATCGGTTGGTAGAGCAAAAGTTCAAAAGTTGGGGCTCGGCAACAGAATAATCTTATCACAAGCCAGTGCCGAAAGCCTTTCTTTCGACGATTCAACATTCAGCGCTGTAACCGTAGCCTATGGCGTACGTAATTTTAACGATCTTCAACGGGGCCTGACCATGATGTACAGAGTGCTTGAACCGGGTGGAAGCATCCATATCCTTGAGTTTGTCAAACCGAAGCTTATGGTAATGCGCCTGGTCTTTGGTTTATATTTTCATAGGATATTGCCACTGATTGGGCGATGCATATCGGGTCATTCCAATGCATACTCATACTTACCCCAATCGGTTAAAACTTTTGCCGAACGCGATGATTTTGTCAAAATGCTGTTAGCGGCAGGATTCGTTTCGCCCGGGTATTCCATACAAAGTTTTGGAATAGCGGCAATCTACACCGCCAGAAAAACTACTTAATTTTAAAAATGACTATCTTTCATCGCGAAAAGGCATCAGTAAACGCACCCTAAATCGCAAAACCATGCTTGGTTTACCATACTAAAGCCGAACGAAGATCGTTTTTTACCATAGATTTAAAGTTTAAAAAATTGAAAAAAATATTCATAATACTGATAGGCATTGCCATAGCCCTTTCATTGCCCTTGCAAATGAATGCGCAGTACAAGCCACCTACCCTGCTTAATGACCCCAATTACGATCAAGAGAAATGGTTGCGATTTGGTTTTTCATTAAGCCTTCACGTAATGGATTTCCAATCACTGAGCAATCCTATTCAGGGGGAAAGCGAAAAATATTTTGTTGATGTGAGCCATCTTATACCGGGGTTCAACGTGAATGTGGTATCCGATTTGGCCTTTACACCCACATGGCATTTACGTTTCTTGCCGGGTTTGGCCTTTGGGCAAAGGAATCTCATCTTTTACCGGCCCAACGGTACCATTGCACACACCATGAAAATGGAATCGTCATTCATTGAATTGCCTTTAACATTGAAATACTCTGCTGTTCGGGTATCCAACGTACGACCCTATCTGGTTGCCGGGGGCAATTTCAGGATTGACATGGCCGCATATAAAAAACTGAATATCGAAGAGGGTATCTTCATTAAATTGGTCAAAGGGGATGCTTACTATGAGTACGGTTTCGGTATGGACTTCTATCTGGAGTATTTTAAGTTTTCAACGGAAATTAAGATGTCTTCGGGATTCAGAAATGTTCTGGGAAAGGTGGATGAACAGGGAGAGGTTTATGCCAATGCCATTGATCGCCTCAAATCGCAAATGGTAATCATCTCCTTCCTCTTCGAGTAACTGCCGCAATTCGAAAAGAACAGCAAACCCAAGCACAAAACAGGGAATAATTGCCGGATACAGGTTTTCATCAAGGCAAGATCAAATTCATCTTCTTCCGCCGAAGGATGCTGCCGATGGTTTAACTGCCAATTTTCCGTCTTCTAAATTCGGCACACACAATGGCTGCTGCAGTTGCAACGTTGAGCGATTGGCTGCCCTTATCATGTTTTGCAAAGCTGGGGATGGTTAACCGATGCCTAACTACTTGTTCGAATTCTTTGGAGATACCATTGCCCTCATTACCCAAAATAATTACTCCATTCTGTTTCAGTTCGCTTCGAAAAATACTCTCGCCGTCGAGATAGGTACCATAAACCGGTACGTCCATGGCAGAAAGCTTTGCAATAATATTAGCGGCATCATAATATGCAAGGGTAACCCTGGCTATGGACCCCATGGTGGCCTGAACCACTTTGGGCGAATATACATCGGCCGTTCCGGCCGTGCAAAGAATTTTCTCGATACCAAACCAATCGGCCAAACGGATTATAGTCCCCAGATTCCCCGGATCCTGTATATCATCGAGTATTAGGGTAAGGTCATCTCCAAAGAGTGCATCAAACTCAATGGTATGGGATGGAATCCTGACTAAAGCCAGAACCTCTGAAGGCGTTGTGAGCCCGCTGATGCGTTCCATTTCCTTGCTGCCAATCTGAAAATATCGAACGCCCTCCATTCGTGTTGTGGGAGACCATGCAGGGGTAAAAAAAATGTCAGTGACTTCCAACCGCGAATGTGTAATATCGTGAACTAAACGTGGACCCTCCGCCACAAAAAGGTTATATTCGCGCCTAAACTTTTTGTTCTGTAAATTTTTTATGCTCTTAATCTGCGACGAACTCAACATATTATTCATATTAATTTAAGTACAAAGATAAAATTTAAGAGTGCAGAATTAAGGTAAAAAAGGAAATGGTTTTGGTTTTCGAATGAATGTATAAAAAACCATAAAGTACTAAGTATGAAATATTTCTATTAATTAAATGGAACTACAAAAATATTATTGCAGATTGATCAAAGCAGTTTCACACACAAAAGATCAAGATAGAATTATGGGATTGAGTTCGATAGTTCCATTGGATATTTTGACAATACATCGGATTTCATTGATAATTGGCACTTTTTATGCTATCCCTTGGTGTTGTTGATTCAACAGGTTTCACTATCTTTCAGCGCTAAACGAAGCGGCTCCGGAATATGCCCCTCATTTTCTCAAATATATGGAATAATCGTTTTCCCGCGAAGGTACCATTACTTCTTGTGGTGGGCATTGCGTTGCTTCTCACATCGTGTAGTATCACGCGCAGGGTACCCGATGATAAATATCTGCTTGACAAAGTGAATGTAAAGATTGAAACTGCCGAAAAGGTTGATATTAAAACGGGAGAGCTGCAAAAATATATTAGGCAAAAACCCAACAAACGTATTCTGTTATTTCGATTTTACCTAAGGCTATACAACGCTGCTAAACCCCATAAATACACAGGAATAAGCCGATGGTTGAAAACCATAGGTGAAGAACCCGTAATCCTCGATAGTTCTCAAACCCAACGTACGTCAGTGAATTTAAAAAAGTATCTGGATTCTAAAGGTTACTACAACTCACTGGTTTCTGATAATACCGAGTACGGAAATAAGAAAGCTACTGTATCCTATACCATTAAGCCCGGATTACCGTATAAAGTCAAGAATATCAACTATGTTATTGAAGATCCTGATATCCGACAAATCGTGTTGAACGATAC
>JAKQEF010000161.1 GCA_029558675.1 Bacteroidota bacterium
GTTCAGCCCCGCTCAAGTCAATCATTATCTTCAAATCATCGAGAAGCACCTAAAGGGCTCCGATGGTGCAAGGCTCATGGATAGGCCCCTGAGATATAAGGGTGGAATTCAGCATATCTTCCAGCGTGCTGAGAGCAGCACCTTTTTTGGACGAGAAATAGGTTTGATGTACATGCACGAGCATATTCGCTATGCTGAAATGCTGGCCATCATGGGGAAAACCGATGAGTTTGCCCGGGCGCTCAGGCAGATTATCCCTATTGGCTATGACGAAGTTGTCCAAAATAGCGATTACCGCCAATCCAACTGTTACTACAGCAGTTCCGATGTGGTTTTCAAAACACGTTACGATGCCGATAATCTTTACCACGAGGTGCTGAGTGGCGTAAAAATGCTGAGGGGAGGATGGAGAGTTTATTCCAGCGGGCCGGGCATATTTTTAGGGCTCATCATCGGATATCTCACGGGGATACGCATTGAGAATGGCCACGTAATTATTGACCCGGTAATGCCCCTATCCTTTGATGGTACGGAATTGCACATGCAATTCATGGGCTATCTGACCCGCTTTGTCTATCACGTAGGGGAAAAAGGGTATCATCCCGCAAAGATTGTGATAAATGGCGCCCCTATGGATTTAGCATACCAAAACAATCCCTATCGCCCCGGAGGGGCATCAATCTCGCAACGTACCATGCTGTTAGCGCTGACCGATGGTGATAATAGGGTAGATATATTTATATAGCATGATAATATTTGGTAAACCCTACCTTTTCCGTAAGGTTAATCGTGTATGAGAAAAAACGGAATAACATGGTTTGGGGAAAGGAATCTTCTTTACCCAGATATTTTCAACTAGGCAAGGTATTTGGCAATGCTTTTTAAGAGCATTTCGGGGTCTATCGGTTTAATTATTAGTTCGTTAAACCCCTGTTCGACAATCTCTTCCACCTCATTGTCAAGGGCAAACGCTGTTTGGGCAATCACAGGGATATTAGGATTCAGTTGCCTTATCAATTTTAGCGCTTCTATACCGTTCATTACAGGCATTTTAATGTCCATGAGTACAAGGTGAATACCCTTGGAATCTCTTTTGAAAAGGTTCACCGCTTCCAATCCGTTCTCGGCTCGAATGAGAGTAACCTTTGTTTTTCTAAGGAACTTTTTGAGAACGGTGAAATTGGCATCTTCATCCTCGGCCACAAGAATGGTGTAGTTGTGCCAATTGTATTCGTCGGCAAAGCTCAATATGTGTTTGCTTTTTTGTGGTTGCGTTTCAACAGTTTGTGATTTGTGGTAGGGAATTGTGAAATAGAATGTTGAGCCAATATTTTCTTCCGACTCAACCCAAATATGACCTCCCAACAATTTTACCAAATTTTTCGAAATGGATAATCCCAATCCCGTTCCGGGATATATCTTGGTTTTATCTTCCTCAATTTTGGTGAATCGAGTAAAAACTCTTTCCTTGTTTGGTCCAGATATTCCGATTCCCGTGTCCTTTACGAAGAACTCGAGCATCTTTCCCTTTACTTCGTAGCCAAACTCCACAAATCCCTTGTCAGTAAATTTAATGGCGTTGCTAATGATGTTCGAGAGTATTTGGCGAAGCCTGTACTTGTCGGTTTCAATGTTTCTATTCTCAATATCAAAAGGGCGTAGCCTTAATGCAAGTTCCTTGGCTTTTAGAATCTTATCGTTTTGGAATGTTTTAAACAGTTCTGTTAAGAATCCATGCAGATCGAAATCAGCAGTGTTGATGCTGAGCTGGTTGGCTTGGATTTTTGAGATGTCAATGATATCATTGATAAGGTTAAGCAGTGTTTCGGCATTGGAGTTAATCTGCTCTATGCATTCCTTCCTGTCATCTTCGTTGCATTCCGGATTGGTTAGGAAGGTGGAAAAACCGACGATAGCATTCATGGGCGTTCGAATCTCGTGGCTCATGTTAGTCAGAAACGCAGTTTTCAGCCTGTTGGCCTCTTCGGCTTTTTCCTTTGCCAATTCCAGCTCGGCAGTTCTGTTTTTAACCAACTCTTCCAGATTGTTGCGGTGAAGTTCCAACTCCTCATTTTGAGCAACAATCTCCTCTGTCTTCAGAAGCAACTCATTTTGTGCTAAGATCCGTTCCGTAACATCAGTATCAACGGCTACCAGTTTGTCTAAATTCCCCTTATCATCGTATATAGGGGTGAGGGTAGTCTGAATCCAAAGGGTTGTATTGGGAAAGGAGTGTTTCGTTTCGTAGGTTACGCTTTGCCGTGTTGTCAGGCATCTGTCGTAATACTCCTTAAAGTCAGGGTTATCGCTGCAGTCTAAAATATTTTTCCCCTTAAGATTTTCAAAGCAATCGAAATCGGAACCATGAAGTTTTTCAAAAGATGAATTGTACCACTCAATATTCCCATTCTTATCATAAATACTCACTCCATTGCTCGTTTCGCTGGCAACAATGGACAGTTTTTTTAGATCTTCGTTGACACGCATCAGCCAGTCGGCTTGCGATACAATTTTTTCCTGTCGCATCTCCAGCTCGGCCTGTTGCTCTTCGAGTATGGTGTTTACCTCGTGAATATCTTTTATTCTCAATTCAACTTCCTTCTCAAGGTTTTCCTTGGCCACTCTCAATGATTTGAGCCTTAACCGCACAGCCAGATAGATTATGCCCGTTAGAGAGATGAGTACTGCTATGTAAAAGACTTTTGTTTTCCACCAGGGAGGAGTAACAACAATGCGGATTGAACGGCCCACCTCATTCCAAACCCCGTCATTATTCGATGCTTTTACCCTGAATGTGTATGTATTTGGTGGGAGTGTGGAGTAGCTGGCAGTTCTTATCCCTCCTACGTAGTTCCATTCTTTCTCAAGTCCCTCAAGTTTATAGGCATAGCTATTTCTTGTGGCGGAAACAAAACTCAATGCTGCATACTCGATGGAGAAGATTTTATGATGATATGATAGTACTATCTCCGGTGTCTCATCAATGGTGTTGGTGAGTATCATTTTTCCGTTAACAGGAACTCCGGGCATTACGGGTTGATTGAAAAGCATGAGTTCGGTGAACATGACCGGAGGGCAGTAGGGATTGTTGGTGATATCTTCAGGATTGAAAAGTGTGAACCCGTTGGTACCACCAAAGTAAAGTTCGCCCGTACTGCTCTTTTGGTAAGCACCATAGTTAAACTCGTTACCCTGAATACCGTCACTCACGTCGTAGTTCCTAAATGTGAAGGTATTTGTATTAAATTTGCTGATACCCAAGTTGGTGCTTAACCAAAGGTTGCCACTATTATCCTCAACGATGCCATAGACTGTATTATTGGGGAGCCCGTGCCTACCCGAGAACCGTCTAAGGGTGTTCTGTTCCCTGTTGTAAAGGTTAAAACCCTCGGTGGTGCCAATCCAAATTTTACCCGATGAATCCTCGAGAATTGACATGATACACTCCGATTTGATGGTGGTAGTGTCGTTTGGGATATACTTTAATACTGTAAATTTCTTGGTGTTCCTGTCAAAAATATTCAGCTCGTTGAGGGTTCCAACCCAAAGTGTTCCGTAACTATCCTCCAAGATGGCACGAACAGAAGCGCTGGATATACTGGTGGAGTCACCTTCTATAGGCTTGAATGCGGTGACCGAATGGTTTTGTCGGTTGTAGAGGACCAGCCCTTCCGTTTCGGTACCCAGCCACAGATTGCCCTGCTTGTCCTCATACAGCGTATTGATGATGCTTTGAGAATTGTTCCCGTTGCTGTTTCTTTCAAAATGGGAGTATGTGTAGAACTTTCCATTGGCATGGTCAAACCGATTAAGCCCTTCGGCTGTGCCTATCCACAAAACATTATGACTATCGCGAAGCACGGCATTAACCGTATTGTTGCTCAGGCTGTTCTTATCATTTGGGTTGTGGCGGTAGGCAGTAAAACTCTCTTTGTCCCTATTGAAAAGGTTGAGGCCGCCCGTTGTAGTACCCACCCATAAAAGATTGGGGGGCAGTGCGGGGTCGTCGTATATACACCTCACAATGTTGTCATTGAGGCTATTGTGCCGGTTGGGTTTTTGCCTCAACGTGATAAAACCCTTGGGTATTACCGGGGTATTGCAAAGGCCGTTATTTTCGGTTCCAATCCATACCACCCCCGATTTGTCCTCACTAATGGATATGATGTGGTTCTCCGGAATGCTCAACGGGTCAAACGGGTCCGAATAGTACCTGCTGAATTTGCCCGTTTGGGGCGTAAAAAGATTGAGCCCATCCTGCGTGCCCACCCATAGCCTGCCAAGCCCATCCTCGTGAATACAGGTTACGATATTGTTGCTGATAGTTGTTGCTACGCGGGGAGCGTGCTTATATGTTTTAAATAATTGATTTTTAGGATTGTAGTGATTGAGACCAAGGTTGGTTGCTATCCAAATGGTTCCATCGGATGCAATGATTAAATCGTTGACCACACTGCTCGACAGATTTCCCCCGGTACCGGGAGTATCGTAGTAGTGTGTATATGTTTTGCTCACAGGGTCGAAACGGTTTAGGCCATAATGTGTGCCAACCCACAGCATGCCATCGTTATCCTCTGCAATTTTGGTAACATGGTTGTTGCTTAGACTATTGAGATTGTTTTCGTTATGGTTGTACTGTGTATATGTTTTACTATCCCTATCGTAGTAATACAGCCCCTGACCTTGGGTACCAATCCACAATTCACCCTTTGCCGTTTCGGCAAAACAGCCGGCCCATATTATTTTGCTGCCATCCTGGTGAGGATGATGTTCAAATTGTCCCGTTTTTGAGTCGAAACTATTGATACCCCCAAGGGAGGTGCCAAACCATAAAATACCCTTGCTGTCTTGGATGCCTGAGATTACATGCTTATTGCTAATGCTAAAGGGGTAATTTGGGCTCCCCCTGAAAACCATAAACCTATATCCGTTGTAGAGGTTGAGGCCGTCCTGTGTGCCAATCCAGATAAGACCTTTGTGGTCGGGGAGAATGAAGTAAACAGTGTTTTGCGAAAGCCCATTTTCCCTGTTGATCCGTGAGAATTGCAGATTATACGGATTATGACCATGGGCAAACCGTAATCCAAATAAAAAAGTCAAAAGAAGTAATCCGTATATTCGTTTTGAAAGTAGCATTTAAACCCCTGTTTTTGCAACATGTGTGTGCCCAAATATAAAGTATTTCCATGTTCTCGCATAGTTTGAGAATCAAAATAAAGGGTGATTTTGATTAACATGTTATTCTGTTCCACTAAGTGTTACGATTTTCAAGTAAGTGTCATAGAGGATTTTGAATTGTTTTACTAACCATGTTAATTTGTTATTTGCTTTTCCCGTAATGCAATATGTTTGATAGCAGTTGCCAGGGTTGCTACAGTTATTTTTGTCAATAAATGTATGTGTACATTTTTTTCCGGCTAATCGGGCAAGTATTACCTGATGTATCGTAGAACGATACAGGTATCGTGTAATCCATAAGGGTGAATCAATGGCATTATATCCTTTTTTTATTTCTGATATTTTAACGGGGCATTCAACTTTTTTTATTCATTCTCCTAACTTTTACGCAAAATGCGGCAACTTTAAAAAATTCAATCCAATGACAAAAAAGGCTCTACTCGTAGCGGTATCATTTTTTCTATGATTCGCGGTTACCTTCGGCCAGCCCTTTATTGATGACATCAAGAGGTTTCAGGAGATGGATAGCCAAACGCCACCGTCCGCGGATGCGGTTCTTTTTATTGGCAGCTCATCGTTTACCATGTGGTACGATGTCAAGGATTATTTTCCGGATTATACCATAATAAACCGGGGGTTTGGTGGGTCTACCCTCGAAGACCAAATCAGGTATGTTGGTCAAATTGTATACCCATACTCACCTAGGCAGATCGTGATTTACTGCGGTGAAAATGATTTTGCAGCGGTCGATACCCTTAGCGTAGAAACAGTTACATTGAGGTTTGTAACGCTTTTTGATTCAATTCGCCATGAGATGCCCCATGTGCCAATATCTTACATCTCCATGAAACCTAGTCCTTTGCGATGGAGTTTGGCGCATTGCAGGTGCTCAAGGTTGACTTCGATATGGTTGACCTTACACAAACCAATGTGGAATTCAGCATATCTTCCAGCGTGCTGAGAGCAGCACCTTTTTTGGACGCGAAATAGGGTTGATGTACATGCACGAGCATATTCGCTATGCTGAAATGCTGGCCATCATGGGGAAAACCGATGAGTTTGCCCGGGCGCTCAGGCAGATTATCCCCATTGCCTATGGCGAAATTGTGAAAAATAGCGATTACCGCCAATCCAACTGTTACTACAGCAGCTCCGATATGGTTTTCAAAACACGTTACGATGCCGATAATTTTTACCACGAGGTGCTGAGTGGCGTAAAAATGCTGAGGGGAGGATGGAGAGTTTATTCCAGCGGGCCGGGCATATTTATAGGGCTCATCATCGGATATCTCACGGGGATACGAATTGAGAATGGCCACGTAATAATAGACCCTGTAATGCCCATATCTTTTGATGGTACGGAATTGCACATGCAATTCATGGGCAATCTGACCCGCTTTGTATATCACGTAGGGGAAAAAGGGTATCATCCAACTAAGGTTTTGGTAAATGGCACCCCCATGGAATTGGCATACCTAAACAATCCCTATCGCCCCGGATGGGCATCAATCCCCTGCCCTACTCTACTTGCGCTACTGGTTGAAGGTGAAAACAGGGTTGAGATATTTTTATAGTTCTTCTCACAGTTTCGACAACACATCTTTCCAAGTTTTTCTATTCAAAACCTCTCCCGCTGCAAAACATTTAGTATATTGTAGCCTGAAAATAGTGTAGTATCCACAATTGGAGTAATCAGACAAGTATCCACAAAAAAAGCCTAACCATGAACAGAATAAACTCATCCGTTTCAATACTCTCATTCTTTGGCCTTATTGCCATAATCGGTTTATGCACCTGCAACCGTCTGGCAAAGATGGAAGAAAGTATTATTCTCGAACTGAAAGAAAAAGGGCTAACGGCTGAAGTGATAAGTGCCGAGCAGCTTTTCAAGGGTATCGCCCCACACAACTTCGAAGCCACGGCTGGTGCATCATACAAACCATCGCACAACGAAAACCCCAAAATCCCTGCACAGTGCTGGGTTGAAACCGGATATGGAACACAAAATGCCTGTAAATACTGCCATACCGATTACCTTTCGTCCATTGGGCATGGAAACTCTTTCCCCATTGCTGAAGACCAGATTTTTTACATTTTTCCCAGTTCAAACCTTAACCGGATTCTTTGGCAAAATATTATCTACCCGCAAAACATCGAGTCCCGGCTGAAAGCCGAGGGCATTGAAATTCCCCATATTGACTATGTGGACTACGTGCGGGTTGACAATTGGCTGCCTACCTACAGCAAAGTACGTGGGGATGGGAACGACAACTGGTTGATTGACCATGACTCCGCAAACAGCTTTGCGCTGTTCCCTGCGCTCAACCCCAACTACTTGTTCCCGTACAATGCTGACGACCCAACCCATGGCAATACCCATGGCTACATTGATGAGGAGGGTTTTATTCGCAACGAAAGGGAGGAGTACACCGGCTGGCGTGCCGTCAATTTCTTTCCATACGCCATATTCTCGCCACTTACGGGGAGTGTCAGCGGCATATACATCAGACTGCCCCGGGAATATATGCATACCAATGGTAAGCAGGATATAAACATTTATAAACAGAATCTGGATATTCTGGAAAAAAACATCAAGAACCAACCCTGCGAGGCCACACACTACGTGGGCGATGCAGCACAGGTAAAGGTTAGCAAGGGTTTTTACCCCGTGGGCACCGAGTTTGCCCATCCGCTCCACTACGTGGATTTAAGTGCCGATGGCGAAATGGGCACACAGGTAGATGGTGTAGTGGGTAACGGTTATCAGTACGAATTTCCCGGCACCCGATCCAAGCGGGTTAAGGAGATTCGATACATGTACAAGTGGAAAGAAGTAACTCTTGAGGATATTGCAGATAAGGAAAGCGAGGAGGAATTTGATACCTATATTGGTAGAGAGGGTCAGGGATGGATTGACAATGGAGGAGGGTGGATTATTGCAGCCTACATCGAGAATCGCCATGGCGAGCTGCGCCCGCAAACCACCGAGGAGCTGGCCCAGTGCTTAGGCTGCCATGCCAGAGTTGGCAATACGGTTGATGCCATTTGGTCGTTTCAGCGCAAGTTGCCGGGCTTGGAGGGATGGGCCGATATGAACTACGGAAAATACAACTCCAAATACCCAATGCAAACCAAACTACAGGATTACCACAACGAATCGGCGGGTATGGGCGAATTGGGCTACTTCTTCCATTCTGTTGTGGGAGCCGATCTGTACGGGATTATGCCACAGGAAATCAGGGATGAATTGATTGCCTACGCCAAGGACAATGGCCTACAAGGCAAACTTGGCATTGCCTACGATATTCATGATGTTTTGGACGACGATGTGCTAAAGGGCTTGGATAGGGAAGAACGGATGCCGAGGCTTTTGGCGCGCCAAAAGCTGATGAGGCACTACAGCGCCCAAAAGGAATACCTGGCATACAGCAACGCCGATAATAAGTTCTACATAAAGGGAAATATTTTTTACCCCACTACCATAACCATGAAAGCCAACATACAGGGTTACCGTAAGGTGGTTCTGGACCAGAGTTTCAATCTGGGAAAGGATGTTTTCGGAACAGAGGCCGACCACGTTCCATTTACCTTCCGGTCCGATGGCCGGGTTATGGACGAAAAGGGGAATTTAATCCCCACAGGAGCGGTTATCTACAGCCGGCCCTACAACGATGATGGGGAAGGGATTACTCCAACCGGCATTGTGGCCACCAACGCCGAGGGCGATGTGCTGGACAAGGATGGAAAGCCTATTGAAGCGCTGAAAGAGCCCCAAAAGGCCCAAGGGCATTTCTCAACCGGTGGGACATTCGATATTTACTACAACTCCATTATCACGGGTAAACCGGTTGTAAAATAGGCCCACTGACAAAAGATAAAAAAACAAAAACAAGAAAGCCCGCTTACCAGCGGGCTTTGCTTGTAGTACCAAATATGGTTACAACTTGGAAAGTTCAAGAATCAAATTTACTGAAACAGTATAAACTTGCCCTTCAACCTCATAACTTTCTTCAAAAGTTGCCTCTGCTACAACCTTTTGTAAAGTCTTGGTAGTTAACTTAAAAGTAAAACTGGAAATTTCATCCTCATCAGCGTCATCATATGTAATGGTTAAATTATCGCCCGATAGAGTCCATTTAAAAGTATAACCACTATCATCTACCCCCGTACCTCCGCTATTGAATTGAATCCAGCCCTGATTCGTTTCTACCTCTTGGTTTACCTGAGTCCCAGCAAAAAAGACTGTAGTGGAAATTTTATCTATATTCCATTTACCAACCATGGTAAACTCCTCCTCCTTTTTACAGGAGGTAAATGCAAGTACAATAACGCCAATAAATGCTAAAAATTTAAGTGCTCTCATAGTGTTAAAAATATTTATTAGTTAATAAAAATTAGGACAACTAAACTTACAATTATTATGCCATAAGAAAAATAAAACTCTGATTATTGCTCTTACAAAATACCCTATCCCGACCATGAAAAAGTAAACTTTTCGCAAGCTGTCAGGGTGTACTCCTCTGTCCAGTACCAATGGCTACCCATGTCAATCCACAGTTGCGCTTTTGTGGCCGATATGCCGTGAAAAATATAGCTGGCACCATTGTCAATGCGCTGCTCCTCGGTAAATCCCACATCCTCAATCCATAGCTTAAAAATAACCGGATTCCCCGAAAAGTTCACTACTTCAATATCGGTGGTATTCTTCCGTTCGCACTCCTTTATCTCTTCGGTACAAGAAAGTAGAAAGGCGGAGAATACAATAATTACGAGTGGTAAAATCAATTGTCTGCGCATAGCTATACATTTGATTCGACAAAGTTAGTAACATTTCAACGCTTATTCTACTACTTAAAAAAAATGAAACTTTTTAAGTCTTGTTCCTTAGCCTGAGTTTTTTCCTTATATATCCGGAAATCGCCAATGGATTGACCATTTTCTTGAACAATATCGAACTCAACCAGCATAAAGGGATATATTGGTATCTTCATACCATATTACCCTAACCTTTATACGTTAAATGCTATGGTTAAAAAAAGCAATAAACAGCCCGTTCCCAAATGTCATCATGCGTTTAAATTAGAAAAATGCCATTATCTTTATAGCTGCAAAAGAAATATGAGCCGTACAATTTCTTACAGCATAAGGCTTTGAGAGAATGATTCATCGGTTTATGCCATGATTAAGTATTTTCGCTTGGCATCTAAAATGAATATAAAAGTTGACTTGAAATGGCACTTGATACAATTATTGAATTTAAGAATGCCTCCATATTCCAGGACGACAACCTTGTTCTGTCCGATGTGAACCTGAAGGTTGGCAAAGGAGAGTTCATATACATCATTGGTAAGGTTGGCAGCGGAAAAACCAGCCTGATAAAGACCATTAACGCCGAGTTGCCCCTTATCAAGGGGGAAGGGTTTGTATCGGGCTATGCCCTCCATAAACTTCGACGAAGTCAAATTCCTTACCTGCGCAGGAAGTTGGGCATTGTGTTTCAGGATTTTCAACTACTTACCGACCGTACCGTACAGGATAATCTAAAATTCGTTCTCCGGGCCACCGGTTGGAAGAATAAGCAGGCAATGAATCAAAGGATTGACGATGTGTTGGAAAAGGTTGGGCTGAAGCATAAGGATTTCAAGATGACTCACCAGCTTTCGGGTGGCGAACAGCAACGTGTTGTCATTGCCCGTGCGTTGCTCAACAACCCCGAGATTATCCTTGCCGACGAGCCCACCGGCAACCTCGACCCCGATACTTCCGATGAGATTATGCAGATTCTTTTCGATATCGCTTCCACAGGGCGGGCCGTGATAATGGCTACGCACAACTACAGTCTTCTCAAGAAGTTTCCGTCCAAAACATTACGTTGCGAGAAGACCAGGCTGGAAGAGACCGAGCACACCTCGGAGATTGATTTCGAGAGCCTGATGGAGTAGCTACACAAACGCACAATCGCCATCGCCCTCAAGAAAGACCATGGCATCGCCAAACTCTTCTATTAGGCTATTGGTAGTAAAATAGTTTCGCCTCTGCTTGAGCGAGAGCATGCCAAAAGGCATTAGCCTTTTCAGCTGTTTCCCAATCAAATGATGGTATGTGGTAATTCTGCAGGCACCAAGCTTCAGTGCATGATGCATAATGGCCCCGGCTAAGTACAACTCCTCGCCATCCATGCAGCAAATGTAGGGCGTTGTGATATACCTGTGTTTCAGATTCAGCATAAAGAACCCCACCAAACGGTTATCCCTGAAAACCTTTACCAGCATACTCTCGAATCGTTTTGGAGAGGATGAGAAAAAGTACTTTTGCCCCATGCTGTCACCGGCAGGCGATGAAACCAGCCACGGATAGGATAAAATCCACCTAAGCTCAGCCTTGCCACGTTGGGTAGCTGTTACGTTGGTGGCTTCCTTAAACAGTTTTGCAACCTCCTGGTCAGGCATTTTCAAGTATTCGTACTGAATACCATGCCCCAACCCAATGGAGCGTAAGTATAGCGGAACGGGGTTGAAAATCTTGAAGATCGCATCGGAAAATTGCCATAAAGGCTTTAACGCTCTGAACAGCCTATTTTTTTTGCTAAGCACCTCCGCCAGACATGGGCGGATATATATCCGATAACCATCCAGAGAGAAGGCCCGTGCAAAGCTACCCGACTTGTCGTAAACCGCCTTGGATTCCTCGGCGTAGTTGGTAAACAGCAACCGATTGTTCCAATCGGGCATGGCGCTTTGCAGTAACTCGGTGGCGATTCCCTGACGCCGTAAATTGGGGTCAACCCAATTGCCACTGAGCCAGCCAACCTTAACAGATTCATTGTCACGGGTAATGAAATCGGGGAGGATGGTGCGATAGCCCACCAGTTTTCCGTCTAAGTATGCCAGGTAGAGAACAACATCCGATGGCGAACAGCGGGGGTTGTTTATGTACGACAGCGCCCTGTGACGGCTTATGGGTATTT
>JAKQEF010000169.1 GCA_029558675.1 Bacteroidota bacterium
CCTTTTCAACGCTTCGGGCCTGCTCAATCCTTTAAGGCGGGCCAGATAAATGGCATGCTCGCCAACTTTCATCTTCTTGTATAGCCCCCTCTCCTCCGGCAGGTATCCAATGCTATAAATGTCGTTCGCCTGCATCGGACGGCCAAAACAATGTACCTCACCCCGGTCGGGACCGGTGATCTGATTGATAATCCGCAACAGGGTAGTTTTCCCCGCGCCGTTTGGCCCCAGTAGGCCATAGATCGTGCCCTGGGGCACGGCAATACTCACATCGTCCAGCGCCAAATGGTTTGAGAAACGCTTTTCGATGTTCCTTGTTATTAGTATGTCCATGTGTGTTCCTTTAAAAAAGGTTATTAGCTTGACAAATGTATGTTTTTTATTCGTTGTTTTCAGATTCCATTAAGCTAAAGATGGTCATCCAACGCTTTTTTAATATCGCGAATTATTACATCGGCATTAAAACTATCATATTCCCTTTGGAAAACTACCTGGGCGGCCCTCTCTTCAATACTCCTGTTGTAGGTTCTATCGTAGTATGCCAAAAGTATTTCGGCCACTTCCTTAAAATGCCCCTTCTCCAACTCTTCCAAAGCAAGTTTCACGTTCTGCCCACCCAATCGTTTCGAAATTCTACCGATGGCCGAAGCAAGGTCGGCAGGGTTGAAACAGGCATACTCTTCCACCAGTCGATTCAACCTTGCCTCAGGGCAAAGGTCAATCCTGTACAACGGGCTTTTGCGCATCTGCTTCCAAAGGGGTTCGGGGATAAATACCTTCCCAATCCTCATGGATTCATCCTCCATCCACACAGGCCGCGAAACGTCGAAATCCTTCATGGCCCAGTAAAGGTCGTTATGAAATTGCTCCGATGTGGGCTGAGGGTTTTGCCCCAGTGCGCCAAACGAAGAGCCTTTGTGGTTCGCCAATCGCTCTAGGTCAACAACCTGTTCACCCATTTGCTTCATATGCCTCAGCAAATCGGACTTGCCACTTCCGGTGCATCCCGTGATGATTTTGATGTTTATGTTTTGTTCGAAAAAAACGAGAATGTGGTTACGGAAGCCTTTGTACCCGCGCTTTAGGGTGACTGCAGGGATACCAACCGTATTCATCAGCCAGGCAAAGGTTGACGAACGCATCCCGCCACGCCAGCAGTGTATGATAAGGTGTTCGCTGTAGGGATACTTCTTTGCCGTTCGGACAAAATCGGCCATCTTGGGCCCTACCAGTTCAAGTGCTCTTAACATGGCTGCCATCCGACTTTCCCGTTTGTACAAAGTGCCCACTTCAGCCCTCTCCTCGTTGGAAAAGAGAGGGATATTTACAGCACCGGGAATATGCCCCGATGTGTACTCGTCAGGAGTACGAACATCAATAAGGGTATTCCTCTCGAGATAAACAGCTAAATCCTTGGAATCGATTGAGTTCAAGGCTTAAATATTGAACAAAATGGTTGATAAACAGCACAACAAGAAGTATTGCAAATTTAATGCTTTCCTGCTTTCCTAATCCGGGGAAAGGCTTTTTTTATAGGCAAAAATGTAAAACCATCAACGGGGGCCATCCGCTATTCTCACCAATTATCTGCAATTACAACAGCACCCGTCGGGGAGTAAAGGTTACCCTTTAGGCTTAAGCTTCAGCATTTGGCCGGGCATCAGCTTATCATCGGTCAGATTATTGAGGTTTTTTATGTCGGTGTAGGAGACTCCGGGATATTGACGGGCAATATCCCATAGGGTATCCCCCCGCTTCACCCGATGGTAAACAAATGCGGCATCATCTCCCTCCACAGCACTTTCCTGGGCATACCCAAGCCTTTGGGCAGTTCGCTCGGGCACGTAGATAATCAATTTTTGCCCAATGCGGATCAGGTTGCCCCTGATATTATTCCAACTCCTCAGCTGGCCTACGGAAACGCCATGCCTTTCGGCTATGGTCCCCAGCACATCGCCATCCTTAACCTTATATACTATTTTTTTACTCCCCGATGGGACATCGTGCTGGTACGATGAGGTGTATCGTGAGGGATTGGCCAACAGGTTTTTATTGAAGAATACGCTGTCCTTATAGGCAAATATCTCCTTCTCCTTATCGATAAAGGGGCCTACATAATCCAAAGGCAATTTCAGCGAATACTGTTTTTCAGTAGCCGGAATGATATCGAGTTTATACTGGGGATTTAGATCGCGCAGGGTCTTCATGGGAATATCCAGCACTTCCGAAACCTGTTGCAGGTGCAGCATCCCCGAAACCATCAGGGTATCGACCGTGAGGGGAAACGACATGGCCGTCGGTTTTAGGTTATGCTCCTTGTAGTATGCCATGGTATATGTGGCTGCAATGAATGCCGGGACATAGCCGCGGGTTTCGCGCGGGAGGTAGTAGTATATATCCCAATAATTCCTCTTCCCTCCGGCACGGCGAATGGCCTTATTCACATTGCCCGGTCCGCAGTTGTATGCAGCGATAACCAGTGTCCAGTCGTTGAAAATAGAGTATAAATCGCGTAGGTATCGTGCTGCAGCATGGCTCGACACCAAAGGGTCGCGCCGCTCATCGACAAATGAATTGATGGTGAGCTTATACATTCGACCCGTTCCGTACATAAACTGCCAAATACCCGTTGCCCCAGCCCTCGAAACGGCACGCGGATTCAAGGCCGATTCTATAACAGGCATAAAGCGCAACTCCTGGGGCAACTGGTACAAATCAAGCACCTCCTCAAAAATTGGGAAATAGCAATCCATCAATCCAATCATCACCTCCACCCTGTCGCGTTGTTTTTGAGTGTAAACATTGATGAAGTTGCGAACTATCTTATTGAATGGTAATTCGATGGCAGAATTCAGGGCAGCCAATCGCTGGATGTAAACCGAGTCGGGGAAGTCGGGGATAATACCCACACTATCGTGTTCAGCAATCAACACCAGGTTGTTGCTATCGGCTGCCTGTTGAATATACCATAGATTTAGAAGGCTGTCCAAATTGCTTTCAAAGCGGGCCATCATCTCGATCTCATTGAAAGTGGTATCAAAACGTACGGGTATGGTATCGCGATTGATGCTTCCTATGGCCGAAGAAACAGCGGTGAGTATAATCAAAGTAAAGTTTAAAAGATGTTTCATATGCAATGCTAATTCTAAAAATCAAATTTAATACTTAAACCCAAAGAGGGAGCCGAACCGAATACTTGCGACGATAAACCGCCCTGAATTAAAGGCTCTATTCCCATGGCCAGGTTATCGCTAATATCCCAATCGAAAAAATGTGCATCCACGTTGGCATCGATAATATTGAGAATGTACAAACCCGCCAGCCCAATGAGGGCCAAATCGCGATTGCGACGATACAAATCCCTACGGAACAGCAACTCCTCCTTCGACACTCTTCCTTCAAACACGTCCACCTGATTGGGATCGACCAGCTGCTGATAGGCTGTTTTAAAGAAATCGTACCCTCTCTGGTTAAAATCAACAATATAGTACAGTGAGGCTATGCCTCCGTAAATTACCGGAACTTTCCATATCTTTTTGTTGTAAACCTGTCCTGTTCCCGGGAGCAGGGCTGACAGGATTGTGGCCGTAGCGGGCGAATGCCTGTCCTTGGCATTGACAGCAATGGCATCGGCTACGCTGGCTATGTAAAATGCGGCAGCTCCCACAAAAAATGCATCCCTTTTCATTCTCAGCTCCACCAGTTCCATTCTCATCGCCTCGTCAACCGAAGGGGTAAAAAGCGATGCATGGTACAGGTTTAATCGGCTTCTGTACTCATTCCGTGCATTGAGTCCCATGTAGAGCATCGAACCCATACCCGAGTAGAAAACAGGTATTTTCCAGTACTGTTTATTTATCACCTGCCCGGAGCCGGGCAGCACTTGTGAAGCAATCCAAACCTGCTGACAGCTAAGCGAATCGAGGCGGAAAGGCTTTGATGCTTGCGTATCGAAACAGGAAAACACCAGCAGAAAGGGGATTAGCCAATGCCTCCCCTTTTGGTAAAATAATAGTATCGGTTGAAATGTCTCCCTCAAAGCGAAATACCCTTTTAGGGTATAAAAACGTGTTAACGGCTAAAATGTTACCCGTTGAAGTTGTTAAATCTGCCCATCAACTCCTCCAGTTCACCCTGAGACCGGTATGAAATGACAATCTTCCCATCCCCTTTTTTACCGGGTTTGATATCGGCACCCCATCCAAAGAGCTCGTTCAGCTTTTTCTTGTATTCTACAAGGCCATCGCCCTGAGTGTTAATAGAAGGGCTTTCCGGGTTATCAATATCGGGTTCCGGTTGCTGAACATATTTCCTGACCATTGCTTCGGTTTGCCTAACCGAAAGGTCGCCTTTAATAATCCGCCTATAGATTTTCAGTTGTTCTTCTGGGTTATCCACGCTCACAATGGCTCTGGCATGCCCCATGCTCAACTTGCGCTCTTTCAACCCCATCTGTATTTCGGCGGGTAGTTTAAGCAAACGTAAGTAGTTTGTGATGGTTGAGCGTTTCTTCCCAACCCTTTCCGAGAGATTGTCGTGGGTTAAAAAGCATTCATCAATCAGCCTTTGGTAGCTAATGGCCACCTCAATGGCATCCAGGTCCTCGCGTTGGATATTCTCCACCAGCGCCATTTCGAGCATTCCCTGATCGTTGGCCGTGCGGATATAGGCTGGCACTGTGGTCAATCCTACCTGCTTAGCTGCCCTTAGCCTTCGCTCGCCGGAGATAAGCTGGTATTCCCCATCAACAAGGCGCAGGGTGAGAGGTTGAATTATTCCCAGCTGCTTAATGGAGGCAGCCAACTCGGCAAGCGACTCCTCGTCGAATGACGATCGGGGCTGGAAAGGGTTGGCTTTTATCCTCTCAATATCCACTTCCCTTACCAACTCAAGGGCTTGCCCGTCAGCCCTTCGTTCCTCCCTGTTCATAGGGGTCTCGGCATCCTCAATGAGCGCTCCAAGTCCTCTACCCAATGCCATTTTTTTTGCCATAACCAGTTAAAGTCGTTTTTGAAAAATTATTCAACCCTTTGCTTAGCACCGGCCATATCCATCTTCCCGTTCTTCTCAAGGAGTTCTCTGGCCAGGTTCAGGTGATTGGCCGAACCGCTGGACGCAGCATCGTACAGGATAACGGGCTTACCGTAGCTGGGTGCTTCGCTTAGCTTAATATTCCTTTGTATAATGGTATCAAAAACCATCTGCTGAAAATGCTTCTTAACCTCGTCAACCACCTGATTGGAAAGCCTTAGGCGTGAATCGTACATGGTTAGCAAGAACCCTTCAATTTGCAAATCGGGGTTCAAACGGGTTTGAATTATCTTAATGGTATTTAAAAGCTTTCCAAGCCCTTCCAGGGCAAAGTACTCGCACTGAACGGGGATAATTACCGAGTCGGCTGCCGTCAGGGCATTGACGGTGATAAGTCCAAGTGATGGCGAACAGTCGATTAGCAAAAAATCGTAGTCATCTTTAACTTTCTCTATCACCGACTTCATCACTTTCTCCCGATTGGGTATATTGAGCATTTCTATTTCAGCCCCAACCAGGTCGATATGCGATGGAATCAGGTCGAGCCCGTCAATCTCGCTTTTTAGAATGATTTCGCGGGGGTTAACCTGATCAATCAAACACTCATAGATGCTGGATTTCACGTTCCGCAAATCGAATCCGGTGCCCGAGGTGGCATTGGCCTGGGGATCGGCATCAATTAGAAGAACCTTTTGCTCAAGGACAGCCAAGCTGGCTGCCAAGTTTATCGCTGTTGTGGTTTTACCTACTCCGCCCTTCTGGTTTGCAAGTGCAATAACTTTTCCCATGCTTATTCTGTTTAAACCTTTATACTCTACTCAAAAGTTACAAAGATATCCCGAATGGCTCTTACGAATGATTGTTCATGGTTATGAATATAAACAATCGGGTGCAAATTACCAACAAGTTATTAACAACGACTTCGGGTTTTTCGCCACAAAAGTACGAATTCTTTTGCAAAAGGGCATTTGCGTTTTAACTTTGTGAGGGGATGATTTGGGATGAACCGAAATAGTTGATAGCTGTTTAAATGGGTTACGATAGAAAGCTGCTTTAACCTTTTCTTTACTTATTCACTTACGAAGGTGGCCGAAAACAGTAAATGGTTTGTTATTGTCAACCCAAAGGCGGGGGATGGTACCGGAAAGAGGGATTGGCCGGTAATCCAAACCCTTCTCCAAAGGGAAGGGGTTGTATTCGATTATGCAATAACCCAAAGAAAATACCACGTGGTCGAACTCACTGTCTCAGCCATTAATCAGGGATATAAAAAGATTCTATCCGTTGGCGGCAATGGTACCCTGAACGAGATTGTCAACGGAATATTCATTCAAACCGAGGTCCCCTCAACGGAAATACTCATTGGCATCATTCATGTGGGCATGGGCAAAGGCTTAAAACCCATAAAAAACAAGCCCGATTTCTATCTTAATAAGGTGCTTGCCCTCAAAGAGGAGAAACATTTCATGCATGATGTCGGGATGGTACAGCTATTTGAATCGAGAATTCACCATACCCGCTATTTTTTCAATAGCGCAGGTGTGGGTTTCACCGCTGAGTTAGCTCACAAGCTAAACATGCTTCAGGAGTATGGGCGCAATGGCATTGCGCATTACCGATTCAGCATGATAAAAGCCCTCTCTCAATACAGGGCGAGCATGATAAAACTGCGAATTGACGACATAGAGCTGAATGGCACATTTTTCAACATTTCATTGAATGTTGGTATCTGCTACATTCGGCGACAACCGGCCATAGACGATCCCAACCGAAACGACGGGTTTCTCAACGTTAGCATCACTAAAAGGGTAAGGCGCTGGAAAGCTGCCTGGAATTTGAATAAGCTGTTGAATGAACAAACCTATGACTGTCGCTGCTCTGCAGATTACAAGGGGAAGCGAATTACCATATCGGCGAAACCACATGTTAACCTCGAAATCGATGGCGAAGCTGTGGGAAGTTCGCCCTTCGCATTCACCGTGCTACCCAAAAGCGTAAAAGTCCTGATCGGCTGACAATAATTCTATAATAATTTGTGACTACATGGGGTCCACATCCGGCGATAGCACAAGCCCGCCATAGGGTTTATACTCCAACATCCTGTCCATTTCCTGTCGGATGACAGCCTTGGCCTTAGGCAAAGCAACGCCCCTGTCGAGCTTGAGCAGGATTTCCTCGATGTAATAATTTTGTATTCTGTTTATCAGTGGTGCCTCGGGGCCTAAAACCATATCGCCTATCCGTTTCCTTAAATTGTCAGCCAGCTGCCTTGCCGCAACAGCAAGAGTATTGCTGTTGCGATGTTTGAGGGTTATGCGCAACAGCCTACTGTAAGGAGGGTAATGAAATGTTTTTCTTTGGATAAGCTGACTTTTAAAGAGCTGTTCAAAGTTGTTGGCAACCACCTGCTTAATCACCTGATGTTCAGGATTGGTGGTTTGGATAATTACTTTTCCTCTTTTGTGCTTTCGGCCTGCCCTTCCGGCAACCTGCGACATGAGCTGAAAGCTGCGTTCGTGCGCTCTGAAATCGGGGAAATTCAACAGATTGTCGGCATTGAGTATGCCAACCAGGCTAACCCTGTCAAAATCCAACCCTTTGGTTACCATTTGGGTTCCCACAAGGATATCTATTCGCCCCTGTTCAAAATCGGATATAATTCTCTCGTATGCATTTTTGGAACGCGTTGTATCGAGGTCCATACGGCCAATCCTGGCCGAAGGGAAGAAAAGGACCAGCTCATCCTCAACCCTCTCGGTACCAAAACCCCTAACGGTCATCTTAGTACTTCCGCAGGCCAAACACGAGCTGAGGTTAGGGATTGAGTAACCGCAGTAGTGGCATACCAGCTGATTGCTCTTTTTGTGATAGGTAAGGCTAACCGCGCAGTGCTTACACTGCGGAACCCAGGCACACTCCTCGCACTCGACGTATGGCGAAAAACCCCTTCGATTTTGAAAAAGGATTACCTGCTCGTTCAGATTAAGAGCCTGTTCGATGGCGTCGACAAGTTGCGGTGAGAAAAACGATTTCATCAATTTCTTCTTGCGTGCCATCAATGTGTCAACAATATGGATCTCGGGCAACTCAATCTCCTTGTATCTTTTCGAAATAGTGGCAATGCCATACTTGCCCACCTGGGCATTGTAGTACGATTCCAATGATGGTGTGGCAGAGCCCAGCAACACTTTTGCCCCATGTCCGGCAGCCAAAATCACTGCTGCATCGCGTGCGTGATAGCGGGGAGCAGGGTTGAATTGCTTAAAGGTATTCTCGTGCTCTTCATCTACAATTACCAGCCCCAGCCTTTTGAATGGCAGAAACACTGAGGAGCGAACCCCAAGGATGATGTCGAAATCCGGTTTGGCGGGGTTGTCGCCATCGTGAAGCAGGCTCATGTAAACCTCAACCCGCTGATTATCGTTGAACTTGCTATGATACACACCCACACGGTTTCCGAAAAAACGCTTTAGCCTGTTGATAATTTGCACAGTAAGGGCAATCTCGGGGAGCAGGTACAATACCTGCTTGCCATGGCAAAGCTGTTCGGCTATCAGATTGATATACATCTCGGTTTTTCCGCTCGATGTCACTCCATGCAACAGTACAACCTGCTTCTCGTTGAACTCCCCTCTGATTTTTTCCAGCACCTTTGCCTGCTCTTCAGTAAGAACCAATTCCTCGGAGTCTTCATTATCGCCGGGAAGCAACCTGGACACCTCTCTCCTTTCAGCCTCAAAAATATTCTTTTCTACCAGTGCGGAAAAAATGGAGGCAGAGGCATTGGCTTTGACCATCAGTTCACTTTTGGCAACCCAACCCGTAAAGGTTGACCTGTCCTCAACGGTTAAGGATAAAAAAGTCATAAGCACTCTCTGCTGTACCCGCGAGCGCTTCAACTCGCCGAAAACCCTGTTAACATCCTCATCGTTTTTAATCCGCGAATGGAGCCTGACAAAAACCTCATATTTTGGCGTAAATGGCGAATCGATGGACTCATATACCGACAACATTCCCTTGTCTAACAACGACTTCACGGCGCCCAATGGGTTTTTAACCTTAGCTTTAGCCGTTAGCTGCTGTATGGAAATACTTTTGCCATCCCCCATCATGCCCACAATCTGCTCTTCCGAATCGGAGAGGGCAATAGCCGGATGCGGGATGCCTGATAACTGTACCAGCGTTTCGCTCTCCATTTTTAGTCCTGACGGCAGGGCTGCTTTCATCACTTCGCCTAATGAGCACATGTAGTAATCGGCTATCCACTCCCAAAACCTCAGCTGCGCTTCCGATAACAAAGGCTCATCGTCGATAACCTGAAGGATATCCTTGGTTTGATAAACGGTAGGCGACGTACCATGCACCCTGTAAATAATGGCCGAGTACATCCTTTTTGCGCCAAACTGCACAATCACCCTCTTGCCAACGGAAACATTTCCAAAAAATGCCGAGGGCACGGCATAGGTGTACTGCTTTGGCAATGCCAGTGGCAGGATTACATCGACAAATAGAGGGTTTTGCATGGGAATGACATCTGCGTTATGGGAACGCTAAGGTATGAAAGAATCGTCAAGGAATGAAACATGGCAGATTAAAATGCCAAATCAATTTTTCACCCATCACGTCATAAAGGGTGATGTTAGATTTAGCCTAATCTATTTGGAGAGATAAATATCTTTACAGTTGTTTAGTCTCTTTGGAAAATCATTTGCGTTTAATAGATTGATATTTTGAAAGTGGTTTGCAAAAAATTTGCTCTAAAATAAAAAAGGTGTATTTTTGCAATAACATTGCATTTTTACACCAATAAAATTTAGAACCATGATAACCAGAGAGATAAAAAATGTTTTCCTAACGCTATTGCAAAAATATCCGGCCATAAACCTTACGGGTCCACGGCAATCCGGGAAAACAACCCTTGTAAAAATGTTAATGGGTGATTATAACTACTTCTCCCTGGAAAATCCTGATACGCGGTTATTCGCAGAAACCGATCCCAGGGGGTTTTTACAATCGGCAGGGGAAAGGTTCATTTTGGATGAAGTGCAGAATACCCCTTCGCTATTTTCGTATTTGCAAGAAATTTTAGATAATAGTAGCATCAGCGGTAAAGTAATTCTATTGGGTTCTCAAAGTTTTTTTTTAAACCAACATATATCTCAAAGTTTGGCTGGTAGAATAGCATCGTTAAAACTACTTCCATTATCCTATGCTGAACTGGAAAACGAAGGAAGAATTGAAGAAAATATTGAAGAGATTATGTTTAAAGGCGGCTATCCTCGGCTTTTCAATGATGATATTGAACCGATACATTTTTTCCCACATTACATTGAAACCTACCTTCAACGGGATGTTAGGTTGCTGAAAAACATTGAAAATCAAATCTCCTTTGTTCGGTTTATAAAACTATGCGCCGGAAGAATTGCCAGCATACTCGATTTATCTTCGTTGGCAAGGGATGCAAACATTGCTGTTAATACTGCTAAATCATGGCTTTCGATATTAGAGGCAAGTTATATAGTTTATTTTGTCCAACCCTACTCGGGCAATGTAAACCGAAGAATGATCAAGTCTCCAAAACTATATTTCTACGATACGGGGCTCGCATGCTCATTGCTGAACATTGAACATGCAAAGCAGTTAAACACCTTTTACCTTCGGGGTAATTTGTTTGAAAACTTCGTGCTTTCAGAACTGCTTAAATCGCGATATAATAGGGGATTGCCACCAAATTTTTACTTCCTCAGAGACTCAAAAGGAATGGAAATAGATTGCATAACCGAAAAACCCGAAGGAATGCGACTCGTTGAGATAAAGTTATCTGAAACTTTAACCCGAGAGCATATTAAGAATATTATTTCATTAAAGAAACTTTTCCCAAAAACCGAAGATTTTGTCATTTACTCGGGTGAAGCGATTCAAAACTTTCAGGAGGTTAAATTCATTAACTGGCGTAAGGTCGGTAAAACATTTTCCTAATATTAACCTAATGAAATTCAGCAATTTCAAACTGTGGAGTAAAAATATCCGTTACCTGCCTTACTTTACAATGCCATATCCTTTATGCTATCGGCCACCTCTTCCATCAACCAACGGGGGGTTGATGTTGCACCGCATATTCCCACACTCTCCACCCCGTTGAACCACGCAGGGTCAATTTCAGCAGTGCTGCTGATAAAATGCGAATGAGGATTAACCGATTGGCAGGCCTCAAAAAGCATTCTGCCGTTGGAGCTGTTTTTCCCGCTAACAAAAAGAATCAGGCTGTGCCGGGCAGCAAATTTGATTATCTCGGTTTTCCTATTGGAAACCTGATTGCATATTGATTTATGGCTTTTTAAATGTGGAAATCTCCCGTCGCTGTTCTGCTTCAACCGATTCTGTATGGCATCTGTGATTATTTGGTAGTCATCGGCGTTCATGGTGGTTTGTGCAAAGATTTCGATGGGTTTGGTAAAATCAATCTTTTCGATTTCTCCAAGCGATTCGATGACGATGGCATTACCGCCAATTTGGCCTACCAGGCCAATAACCTCAGCGTGGCCTCTCTTACCGTAAATCACAATCTGTCCGCCCACGGCCTGCATTCTCTCCCAGCCCTCCTTAATCTTTTTCTGCAACCTGAGTACCACCGGGCACGATGCATCGATAATGGTAATTCCTTGCCTTACAGCCTCCTCATAGGTCTCCGGGGGTTCGCCATGCGCCCGAAACAATACTTTTTTGCCCTTCAACCTTTTCAAATCCCCGTGCGAAATGGTAACCAATCCTCGCTCACTCAGCCTCCTAACCTCTTCGCTGTTGTGCACTATATCGCCCAGGCAGTAAAGGGTCCGGTTTTTCGCAAGCTCCGACTCGGCTTGCGAAATGGCATTCACCACCCCGAAACAAAATCCCGAACGGCTGTCAATTTCAATAACCATTGTATAATCGCAAATAATGTTACTGTTAGTGAGCCATCTTCTCTTCCACAATACGTTTCACCCACTCCATCTGCTGAGGAACCGTCATGTGCGAATTGTCGAGAACAATGGCATCGTCGGCTTGCCGTAGCGGAGCCACTTCACGAGATTGGTCGATGCGGTCGCGCTCCCGCACATTGGCAAGCACCTCTTCAAATGTGGCATGCTGTCCCTTTTCATGCATTTCCTTCAACCTTCGCTGTGCCCTAATCTCGGGGCTGGCGGTCATAAAAACTTTTAGTTCGGCCTGCGGGAAAACTACGGTACCAATATCCCTGCCATCCATAACTATCCCCTTGTTCCTGCCCATCTCCTGCTGTTGTCGTGTCATAATGCTCCTCACCAGGGGTATTGCCGATACTGGGCTAACCAATTTCGAAACCTCAAGTGTTCGAATCTCATCCTCAACCGCTTGCCCATTCAGGGTGGTGAGCCAGCCCTCGCCCTTGGGATTTGGAGCAAATCCCACCTTAATATTATCCAAAAGTTTAGGCAGCCTATCCAAATCGATTCCTGCTGCACTGGCTATACCCTCGCGGATACAGGCAAGCGTGACAGCCCTGTACATGGCCCCGCTATCTATATACAAATAGCCTAACTCTTTTGCTATGAGCTTGGCAAATGTACTCTTTCCACAGGAAGAGTGCCCATCAATGGCTATAACGATCCGCTTGCTTTGCATTGGCTAAAGTCTTAAAGTATGGGAAAGGCGATCCGCTTTTTTAAAAACCAACTACATTGAATTTGGTTCAGCTAAGTTACTGAAAAATGCGGAGAGGTTTAAAGATTGCTTTTATGGAAAAAATCATCGAGGTTGGTGCTCACCGAAAAATGGTTGGAGGCACCCGCAAGATGGTAAGTTGCACGGCCGTAGCTGATGTGGTACTTGTTAATTTTCACACCTATCCCCCAGCTGAACCCAACCATGGAGGTGCGCTCTTCAATCTTTAGCTCATTGCGACGCTGATAGTTATACCCCCCTCTGAGGTAAAAATTCCGAACAGGGACAAACTCAACTCCCAGAATTACATGGCTGATAAACTCATTGCCAATTTGCTCGAATGTGCTCTGCTTATCCTGCTCATTATCGGCAAAAAAGGTGAAATATTCGCGCTGACGACGGTAGTACATATCCAGATTTTGCAGCTGTTGAAAGCTAACCACAAATCGGAAGGGTGCATGCCTTAACTTCTGACTAAATCCGGCCACAAGTTCCAATGGCAATGGCTCCCTGATCCCCGGGGTGTATGTCTTCAACATGGTGCCAATGTTGCGGACAACGATTCCTGCTGCAAACAGGTGCTCCCTATTGGCGTATTCCAATCCTATGTCCGCAGCAATCCCAAAGGATCGGTAGCTTTCCAGATGTGAAAAAACCGGTTTCACATTGACACCAACAGTAAAAAGGCTATCGAAAGAACGTGAATACATCAGATGGAAAGCCATATCGTATCCGGTGAAACTTCCGGTTATCTGTCCCGTAGGGTCAGCCTCGGTAAATTGCCCGTAACCGACGTGCTGCAAACCCACGCCAAATGTTCCAATGCCGCTGTAGTGCCTTGCGTATGAAACATAGCCATAGCTGATATCGGCAAGGTACCGCACGTAGGATAACGAAAGATGATTGTGGAGTGCGGAATTTAAATGCGCCGGATTGTTCAATGCCACCCCCGCATCGCTCTCGTCCAGAGCAACAACCTTACTGCCCAGGGATGCACTCCGAGGTGTGATGGTGAGGTTGAGAAAACTGTATGCCCCCACCCCTCCCTGCTGTGCAAAAACGGTTGTAAAGCTAAGCAGCCAAAAAAAGGATAGAGCAAAAGAGCGAGTACTCATGGAAAACTTGTTTGAAGATCAATAGATGTCAACCGCAAAATTACTTTAACAAAACAGATTTAGTAAAAGTTTATTGCCATGCACCGATAAATTACTTTTTAAAAAGCTTGTAAACCACCTATAAACATTTAATAAATTTTAGCTTAAATCCGAAGAAAGCTTACCAATCATGGAAATGATTATTCCACAAAAAGCTATATTTTTGCAATCCGATTAACTGAAACATAAAAGTGACACAAAAGGGGGAAACAGTACTTTTTATAATCAATCCCGCTGCCGGGGAGAACAGCAAAGGCAAAATCCCTTCGATAATTAAGAAAAACATTGATACCGGACGGTTTGATCCTGCCATTATTTACAGCCAAGGCCCGGGCGATGCAACGAGAATAGCCGCAGAGAATCTTGCCAAAGGCATTCACAAGATTATTGCCGTAGGAGGTGATGGAACGGTGAATGAAGTGGCAAAAGCGCTGATCAATACCCAGGCCACGTTTGGCATTATCCCCCTTGGGTCGGGCAACGGTTTGGGAAGGCATTTAAGATTACCCCTCAATACTGGCCGGGCAGTTAGGGTTATCAATCGCGACCGTGTGGCCATGATGGACTATGGGACCATTAACCAAATCCCCTTCTTCTGCACCGCCGGCGTGGGATTCGATGCATATATCGGGCATATGTATTCGCTGCTCACAAAGCGTGGTTTTGCCAACTATGCAAAAGTCACCCTAAAAGAGTTTTTTCGGTACCGCCCCGAGATATACACCGTTCGCAGCAATGGTCATAGCCTAACCAAGGAAGCATTCCTTATCACCGTGGCCAATGCTTCACAGTTTGGGAACAATGCCTATATTGCCCCCAACGCCGATGTATCCGATGGGTTACTTGATGTTACCATTCTCTCGCCATTTCCCAAATACCTGTCACCCTGGTTTGGGATTAAACTTTTCAGCCGTAAACTTACCAATGGCAGATATATTGAGATGTTTCGTGTTAAGGATTTTACCATTATCAGGCAGGAGCCCGGTTTTGTGCATTACGACGGCGAGCCCGCATTAATGGAGGAACATCTCAACTTCTCCATCAAACCCATGGGGCTTAATGTATTCATACCATAAAAGGCATTGTTGAGGAAATTACACCCATTGCCATTAGTTTCCATATGGGCTTCCAACAATGTTAAAATAGCAGCCAGTTGACCTTTGGATTTTACCCGTCGCTTTGATTGTTGCCATTACCATATTCCAACCCACAAGCGTAATACCGCATGGTTTAATTACAAATCAACCTGCCTTAGTTGGAAGAACTTGAACGTAATTCTGCTTTTATCCTTTCGACCACGCCGTAAACAACAGGGCAAATCTCAACGTTTTTCAACGTAATGCCCAGAATACCGTGCATTCTTTTCCTGTCGGTATGTGGGTACTCACGGCATGCTTTGGGTCTGCTCTCATATATCATACATCTGTTGTCGGGCTGCAGAAATGGGCATGGTGCCGCCCGAAAAACGTAATCCCCATCGGAATCCAACTCAAGGTACTCATCCACAATGGCCGATGGCTTTTGCCTCAGCGCCCTGGCCATCCTTTCCACATCTTGGAAAGTAATAATGGGACTAATTGTCTTACAGCAGTTTGCGCATGTCAAGCAGCTGAATTTTTCAAACTCCTCCCCATGTGCTTCATGAAAAAGTTTGTCAAGGGTATCGGGCTTTAACCTCTTCAACTTTTTGAAAAGCTGCTTATTCTCGGCACGCTGTGAGTTGGCCAGTTCGTTCAATCGCCTTGGTGATAAAGCGCTGTCCATGGTCAACGTCCTTTTGGTGCGGGTGAGCCTTTTCGAACCTGCGAAAGCGATAATCCGGCAACAACAATGGCAATACCCACAATCTTCATTGGTGTAATGGCCTCATTTAGCAGATAGTATGCGAAAATAGCCGTAAAAACAGGAATGGTATTGGTAAAAATATTGGCACGGGTAACCCCAAGATTCTTAATGGCATGGGTAAACAGCACAAACGCAAAGGTTGACGCAAAAACACCCAGCTTCAGCAGGCTTAGAATAACCCCTTTTGAGGGTACAATCCCAACAAACTCTTTAAAATCGAAGAAGAGGAAAAGTGGTAAAAAGTAAATAATTCCCAGCGTATTCTGATAGGTTACAATGGAAAAAACGTTGTATTCCGAGCTAAGCTTCTTTATTATCAGGGCGTAAACAACTGCTGCAAAAACCGCAACGAAGAGGCATAGAATTCCCACGGGATTCACATTGTTCAGGTGAAAGCCCCGATGGAAGACTACCAGGCTCACCCCCACGAAAGAGATGGTCAATCCCAAAAAGTTCATGGGTGTTATCCTCTCTTTCAGAACCAGATAAGCCCCCACGGGGCTTAAAAGGGGGATGGTTGAAATAATTACCGAGGCCAATGTGGACGACACTAAGCTGACCCCATAGCTTTCGCACAGGAAATACAAAAAGGGCTGAAAAAAGGCGAGGGCCACAAAATATTTAAGGTCTTTCATGCGCAAACGGTTCAGCTTGCCCGTTGCCACAGTGAAAGCGTATAGCAGCGCCACGGAAATAATAAGCCGCATGAGGACAAGGGAAATAGGTGGGTATTGTACCAGGACCTCTTTATACCAGATAAACGATAATGCCCAGAATATCATGGCCAGCATTGCACTGAAATACACACCTAATTGCCTGAGGTTCATATACTATTTACAAATAATAGAAAAAACTTGTGGAGTTTTTTGAATCGGGGCGAAGTTACCGGTTTTTGTATTAAAAACTGATAAAAAATCTGCATATTCCTGCAAGTCCGACCCAAGTGTGTAAATCTTTTTCTAATTTTACGGTGTATATCACAACCCATGGACGAACTTATCCGATTTAGGCAGGAGTTGCACCGCTACCCCGAACTTTCGGGGCACGAAAGGGGTACGGGTAAGCGCATCCGGTTCTTTCTTAACAAGTATCGTCCCCATACTCTGCACACCGATATTGAAGGCGAAGGCATGGCTGCCGTTTTTAACGGTATAGAAGCGGGACCCACCCTTGTTTTCCGGTGCGATTTGGATGCCCTCCCCATTCACGAAACGGCAAACAAGCCGCACAGGTCAACTGTGTCCGGGGTTTCGCATGCCAGTGGACACGACGGGCATATTGCCATGGTTACAGGTTTATCCAAGATTATTATCGAAAACCCAATAAAACGGGGCAGGGTGATTCTTCTTTACCAACCCGAAGAGGAGAATGGCGAGGGTGCCCTTAAGACTTTCAGGTGGTTGAGAGAGCACGATTTGCTTCCCGATTACGCCTTTGCCATTCACAATATACCCAGATTCCCCTTGGGAAGCGTTATCGTGAGCCGCAATGTATTCGCTGCTGCCTCCAAAGGACTCATTGTAAAACTATACGGCGTTAGCTCTCATGCTGCCTACCCCGAACACGGAGTAAATCCCTCGCCGGCCATGGCCGAAATCATTCAGGGCCTGACCGGCATTTGCAGTGGCGGAGGATTTAGCGATTTCACGCTGATAACCGTTATCCACCTAAAATTAGGCGAGGTGGTTTTTGGCGCTTCGCCGGGCTATGGCGAAATTGGGGCTACCCTCAGGGCGTTTAAGGATGCCGACATGAAAAAGCTTACCGAGGATGCACTGCAGCTCATTGGCAGCATAGGCGACAAGTACAAGCTGCAAATTGAAACTACGTTTGGCGACGAATTTCCGGTAACCATTAACGATGCCAACCTCACCGATCTTATTGAGAAGCTGGCCACTGAAAATGGCAAACAGGTGGTTGAAATAAATAAGCCCAACCGCTGGTCGGACGGCTTTGCCCAGTTTACCGTTCGCGGACCCGCCATACTCATCGGACTTGGTCTGGGCGAGGAAACTCCTCACCTCAGCACCTCCGAATTCGATTTCCCCGACGAGGCATTGCAACATGGCGTGGATATTTACAATGCAATTATCAGCCATTACCTAAGGTAGTTACAGCCACCTCAAAACATTGTTGGCGCAGTGGCTTGCAGCTGCAAAACCCGGCATGGGCATTAAATCAAACTGCGCTTTATTTACACCTCCTTCCTTCAATTTTTTGTATAACAAGCACATGTGTTGCCGCATACGGCTGTCATGGTAAAAACTATCAAAGGCAACGCTAAAAAAATTACAGAATCTTTCTATAAATTAAAGCACTTTGGGGGTGTTGTAAACCGCATGACCATTCGGATGTGGCAGTTTTAAATACCATAAAAACGCCTTTACTCATAGCAAAAGCTTGCCAGCAAAGGGATACAATAATTATTTTCATTCCAAAACGTAAAAAAAACGGAATTCGCTTTACAGCCATTTTAAATCAGCCTAACTTGCATAAAAAAGCACGCACAGTGGCATGCCCAAAACAAGTGTGATTGACATTGAAAGCATGCATTTTGCGTATAATTATTCACGACGTTCAACTAAAAATTGAAATCATGAAAACGTTAAGAAAGCTATGCACGACCAACGGAAAGATTGCCCTTTGCCTTAGCGCCATGCTGCTTTCAGGTTGCTTTGCATATGGTCAACAGGATTTCTTTAGACCTAAAGCAATCCCTACACCATTCCACGATCAGTCAAAACAGCTGATAGGCACCCTTGGCTTTGATGGTGGTTTTGATTTGAATTGTTCATACTCCTTCAAAGATCATATATCGCTATTTGCAACTGCCAATTTGGATGTTCTCCCCCAAAAAGTACGCACAATCCTTGGCAATGAGTATAAAATTTTAAGAAATGATTTTGCGGCAAGCCTTGGGGGAAGCTACTATTGGAATGGAGATCGAATGATATTCGATGCCAATCTGGGTGTGGGGTTAAATAAAATTGACAATCAATGGCGTTTAATCGGTACTCCCGAAAGAAAAGATTTTACCTATGCAAACTACTGGAATGTATTCTCCCATGTGAGCATCGGCAGAAAAGTTGATGGCCTGATCTTTGGGTTGGCATCACGGGCATCATACGCCACGTACAGTAAATTTGAGTTTTATAGTACAGATTATCAAACAGAGCCTAACACGTATAAAAACCTGCCACTTTTATCCTTTGAACCGGCCTTATTCGTCGATTTAAAAATAATTGACAATCTTTCGTTCAATACTCAGCTGCGCATGGCAATTCCATATTACGGGAAAGAATTTATCAAAGCCATAGGACCCAGAAACGGTACTTACACCAGTGAAGGTTACTCAATTACAGTTAAAGAGACATACCTCTTTGTGCGATTTTGCGTTAGATATAAACTAAATCTATAAATATCGGCAAGCACCTGAGTTCAACCCATGGTCCCATTGCATGAGCGCAATGCTATCACAGGAAATCTTTTCAAAGCAGTTTCTGTAAACCTGTATTAAAGCAATGTACCCTACTAAAACTATGCATTATGAAACAGGCATGTTAATTCGAAAACATACGTTTTTCGTTTACA
>JAKQEF010000003.1 GCA_029558675.1 Bacteroidota bacterium
TGGATGTTACGCGAAGTGGGCAATAGGGATTACCATGCCGAATATGTTTTTTTGAAAAAGCACTACAAGCACATGCCCCGCACCATGTTGCGGTATGCCATTGAGAGGTTTCCCGAACCGATTAGACAGGATTTTCTGAAAAGGCTCTATCTAATGTTTACCAACTTCCTGACAACGATTAGTCCAGCTCTCTGGAATGTCCCAATTTTATCTCTTTCACTTCTGAGGGCACAACAATTTCCCCGGAAATACCCACCTTCTGGATGTTGCCGTTAGCAGCATTGGAGGTAATTGTTATCGTTCGGCTAATCCTGTGGGGATGGGTTCCCTCTCTGAAGTTAACCTTTACCTTACCTTTCCCTTTGGGTGGGATGGGTTCACGCGTCCACTCAACAACCCGTGTCCCGCAGCATGCGGTAACCTGATTCAGGATCAGGGGCTTGGCCCCATCATTATGTATGCTGACTTCAACGTTGCCCAAATCTTCGGTAACCTTATTAACAGGTATTTCACCGAGGTTGACCTCGGCAGGTTCAATGCGGATGTAGGGATTTGTGGCTTTTAATTCGTCGTCTTTGCTAACTTCCTGTGCTAAAACGTTGAAAGCCATTAAGGATAATACGGTGAAAAAAACGTAACGCTTCATATCAGCTATGCTTATTTTAATGGTTACAAAAATAGTTCAAATGTTAAACTCAAAATTCTAAAAAAGGTTAAAACAGCTACATGGCAAATAGTATAGCTTCAATAGTGGAATTAACCCTCTATTTAATACCTTTAAATAATCTGTTCCACCGGATATTGCCCGGAAACCGTTTGTCCTTGTCAAGCGAAAGCCATATGAATGAGGCTTTCCCCACCACGTGGTCCTCGGGAACAAACCCCCAAAAGCGCGAGTCAGCTGAGTTGTGCCTATTGTCACCCATCATGAAGTAGTAGTCCATTTTAAAGGTATAGCTGTCGGCGGGTTTTCCATTGATATATATGGTGCTATCCTTAACGATTAGCTCATTGCCTTCGTAATGACCAATAATCCGCTCGTAGAGTGGAAGGTTTTCCATATTAATGCCAATGGTTGCTCCCTTTTTGGGTACCCACAGAGGGCCAAAATAATCTTCGGTCCACGGATAGTTGGGCGAGTGTGGAAATATGGCTATGGTCATCATGGTGTGGTTGTTGTTGACATACTTCAAGGCTGAATGAACGTTGTTGAGCTGCCTGATTTTGTCGTATGCCTTTGTGGTTAAGGGCATTTCATATATACCACTGGCAGGATTAAAATTCCTGTCGGCGCGGGCAATCATCAATCCATCCAAAATTTTTGAGTTTATGGCTGTACCGTTGGTCCTAATAGTATAGTTATACTGCATATCCTCTATGGGCTTCTGAGCCTCGCCGTTTATATACACCTGCCCGGCTACTACAGTAAGCGTATCGCCCGGGATGGCTACGCATCGTTTAATATAGTTTTCCCGTTTATCCACAGGCCTTACCACAATATCGAACCTTTTCCAGATGTAATCTCTACCCAGTTCACGAACAAAACTGTAATAACTCCTGTCGGGGTATTGAACCACAACCGTGTCGCCCTCGGGGAAGTTAAACACCACCACATCGTTCCGCTTTATCTTACCAAATCCTGCAATGCGCTTGTAGGGCAACTTAATCCATTCGACGTACGATTTCCTGTTCTTTGTCAACGGGAGGGTGTGGTGTGCGAAAGGGAATGAAATGGGGGTATTGGGCATCTTGGGCCCATAGCTCACCTTGCTGACAAACAGATAATCGCCAACCAGCAACGATTTCTCCATGGAAGAAGTGGGGATGGTGTATGCCTCGATGAAAAACATGCGAATTAGCGTGGCTGCAATTACGGCAAAAATTAGAGCATCAACCCATTCAACGAGAGCGCTTTTCTTCTTTTGCCCCCTTTTTTTCCAGGGTGTCCAGTTCACCTTTCGGGTGAGATGGTAATCAACAAAGAACAGCACCCCAAAAAGTAGCCAGTAATTGCCAATCCATATAACCCACAGAATGAATATTGATGTGCTGAATCCGAACAGAAAGTATTTGTTCTTGAGGAATTCTCTTATCCTTTTCATGTAATGCGTTTGTTAAAGATGAAGTTTTAAACGGCGTAAGTTTATCAATTTTTCTTGGATTATTCCAAATTCAAAAAGCTATCCATTGTTAAAAAACCTTTTTTGCCCACGGAGAACTCGGCAGCAAGAACCGCGCCAAGTGCGAATCCCCTGCGATTTTTAGCGCTATGGGTAAGGATAATCTCGTCCTGTTCGGAATTGAAGGTAACGCTGTGTACTCCTGTAACGTTGCCCTCCCTAACTGAACGGATGGGGATTGTATTTTCCTTGCTTTCGGGGAGCAATGTCCAGCCCTTCAACGAAGAAATCTCGTTGGCTATGATATTAGCCAACGAAATGGCCGTTCCGCTGGGGGCGTCCTTTTTCTGTGCATGGTGGGTTTCTTCGATGGATATCTTATACCCCTTGTACTTATCTATGTACTGGGCCAACAGGCGATTGATGCGAAAGAAGAGGTTAACTCCCAGGCTGAAATTCGAAGCGTAGAACAACGATCCATTGCTTTTCTCGGCCAATTCTATGGCCTCGTTTAGCCTGTCGTGCCAACCGGTTGTCCCGCAAACAACCGATTTTCCGGCAGCAAGGCATACTTTCACATTGTCAAAAGCCGTATGCGGCGTTGTGAACTCAAATACCACATCGATGGTTTGGAGATTGGCCGAATTTAAGTCGTGTGCATTGTCCTTATCGACAATCAGGGCAATATCGTGCCCTCTTTCTCTGGCAATGGTTTCAATCTCATGTCCCAACTTGCCGTAGCCTACAATGGCAATTCTCATAACGATACGTTTTTCGCTTTTGGAGCAAAGGTAACAAGATGACCCAACGTGAACAATTTTTTAATGGATATAAAAAAAAGGGAAGCTCATGCTCCCCTTTATGGTAAAGATATCGTGGTTCCTACTTAATGGAATCAACCACAGCCTTGAAAGCCTCGGGGTGGTTCATGGCCATATCGGCCAAAACCTTACGGTTGAGGGCAATGCCTTTGGCGTTGATTTTTCCCATGAACTCGGAGTAAGACATGCCGTGAATTCTGGCGACAGCATTGATTCTCTGAATCCAAAGTGACCTAAATTCGGCTTTTTTCTTCTTACGGTCGCGGTATGCGTATTGCAACCCCTTTTCCAAAGTATTCTTGGCAACCGTGTAAACATTACGACGCGACAGGAAATTTCCCTTTGTTTGCTTGAGGATTTTTTTTCTTCTGGCCCTCGAGGCAACTGCATTAACTGAACGTGGCATAGCTAATTTTTCGTTTTTTGAATGGTTAGCGTTTCGGTCTTGCGAACTCTTTTAAGCTAAATCATTCTGGTTAAATAATCAAGTAACTTCTACTAAACAAGCAAAAACTCACTACTTAAGCCCCAATAATTGCTTAACGTTATTGGTATCAGCCTTGCTAACCAAACCGGCATGAGTAAGATTTCTCTTCTGCTTCGTGGTTTTTTTGGTTAAGATGTGGCTTTTGAAAGCATGTTTCCGCTTGATCTTCCCTGATCCGGTGAGCGTAAAACGCTTCTTTGCTCCGGAATTCGTTTTCATTTTTGGCATTCTACGTACTATTTATAGTTAAAGTATCAGTTCTTCTTCTTTGTTGATTTAGGGCTGATGAACATAATCATCCTTTTCCCTTCAAGTTTAGGCAGCTGCTCTACCTTACCAACTTCCTCAAGATCCTGTGCAAAACGGAGGAGAAGAATCTCTCCCTTCTCTTTGAAAAGGATTGTTCTTCCTTTAAAAAACACAAAAGCTTTCACTTTGGCACCATCGGAAAGGAATTTCTCAGCGTGTTTCAACTTGAAATTGTAGTCGTGTTCATCGGTATTGGGACCAAACCGAATTTCTTTCACTACTACTTTTTGTGCGTGCGAACGGATCTCCTTTTGTTTCTGTTTTTGCTGATAGAGAAACTTTTGAAAATCGATAATCCTACAAACGGGCGGGTCGGCTTTTTCGGAAATTAAAACCAAATCAAGTTCCATTTCGTCGGCAAGCTTAAGGGCCTCGTGCAAGGTCATAACGCCTGCATTATCAACATTGTCTCCAACAACGCGGACTACCTTTGCACGAATTCTTTCGTTTACCTGGTACTTGTTGTCCTGCTCGTTTTTGTTTTTAAACACGGGTGCTGCTATGTTTAATCCCTCCTATTTTAGTTAATAAATAAATTGTTTTACTCTATTTGTTGTTTAACCTCTTCCTGTACTTTTTCGGCAAAATCGGCCAATGCCATTTGACCTTTGTCGCCTTCGCCTTGTACTCTCACCGAAACTAAATTGTCGCTTTCCTCTTTTTCTCCTACGATTAGCAGGTAAGGAATTCGCTTCAACTCATTGTCTCTTATCTTCTTACCTACCTTTTCGTTCCTGTCGTCAATTAGCGTGCGAATATCGTAATTATTTAGAAATTCAACAACTTTTTTAGCATAATCGTTAAATTTTTCACTCACGGGCAGAACAACAACCTGATCGGGAGCAAGCCACAGGGGAAATTTTCCACCCGAATGCTCAATGAGTACGGCTACAAATCGCTCCATGGAGCCAAAAGGTGCCCTATGGATCATGATTGGCCTATACTTCTTGTCGTCGGCGCCGATATACTCCAAGTCAAACCGTTCGGGAAGGTTGTAGTCAACCTGAATGGTGCCCAGTTGCCATTTACGCCCAATGGCATCCTTAACCATGAAATCGAGTTTTGGCCCGTAAAAAGCAGCCTCACCTATAACGGTGGTGGTTTTCATTCCCCTTTCGGTAACGGCTTCAATTATGGCTCGCTCAGCTTTTTCCCAGTTCTCGTCGCTGCCAATATATTTCTCCTTATCGTTGGGATCACGTAGCGATACCTGTGCTGTGTACTCGGTAAAACTTAGGGTTTTAAAGATGTAAAGTACAATATCGATAACTTTTACAAATTCCTCCTTTAGCTGGTCGGGACGACAGAAGATATGTGCATCATCCTGTGTAAATCCACGTACACGCGTTAGCCCATGAAGTTCGCCGCTCTGCTCGTAACGGTAAACGGTGCCAAATTCAGCCATCCTCACAGGCAAATCCTTATATGAATGGGGTTTCGACTTGTAAATTTCGCAGTGATGAGGACAGTTCATGGGTTTCAGAAGGAATTCTTCATCCTCTGCCGGGGTATGAATGGGCTGGAACGAGTCCTTACCATACTTGGCATAATGCCCCGAGGTGACGTAGAGTTCTTTCTGCCCAATGTGTGGGGTCATTACCTGTACATAACCATATTTTTTTTGCACTTTCTTAAGGAACTGCTCCAGACGTTCACGAAGCTGGGCTCCCTTTGGCAGCCACAGGGGTAAACCCTGTCCAACCTTTTGAGAAAAGGTGAACAATTCCAACTCTTTCCCAATTTTCCGATGATCCCTCTTTTTAGCCTCTTCAAGCATGACGAGGTATTCGTCTAACATAGCCTTTTTGGGAAAGGATATGCCGTATAGCCTGGTAAGCTGCTTGTTCTTTTCGTTACCCCTCCAGTATGCACCGGCAATGGAAAGTAGTTTAAAAGCTTTAATATATCCGGTATCGGGTAGGTGAGGGCCTCGGCAAAGATCGGTAAAATTGCCCTGTGAGTAAAATGAGATGGTGCCATCCTCCAGGTCGTTGATGAGTTCAACTTTGTATGGATCGCCTTTGGCGGTGTATGTTTTGAGCGCTTCGTCTTTGGACACCTCTCTACGGACAATGCTCTCACGGGCATTGACAAACTCCGCCATTTTTGCCTCAATGGCAGGAAAATCCGATTCGGATATGGAGTAATCGCCAAAATCTATGTCGTAGTAAAATCCATTTTCAATGCTTGGCCCGATTCCAAGTTTTACTCCGGGATAAAGTGCTTCAACCGCTTCGGCCATGAGGTGAGCCGATGAATGCCAAAAGGCATGCTTTGCTTCTTCTTCATCCCATTTATGGAGAACAATGGATGCATCGGTGTGAATAGGGCGGGTTAAATCCCAGGTGTCGCCATTTACCGAAATGGATAGTACTTCCTTGGCCAAACGCTCCGAAATATTCTTTGCAATATCAAGTCCCGTAACTCCTTTCTCAAATTCACGGATATTGCCATCTGGTAATGTGATCTTTATCATAAAGTAAAAATTTAAAGCGTCGCAAAGCTAATAAATAATTAAGAATAACTTCGTTGATTACTACTCTTTTGTAGTAACAAATCTTGGACTTAATGGTTATTAATTTGTTAAAAAAAACATCATCACATATTGAATCTTGAAATATGATGACCCAAAAAAAAGTATAGCTTTACCGCTAAAATTTTTCGGTTTAATACCTCAATACAATGAATAAAATAGCAGTTGTTGCACTGGGAGGCAATGCGCTTCTTCGCGGGAATCAGAAGGGTACAGTGGATGAACAGGAACAGAACACAATGGATACCCTGGAGAATTTGCTGTTCTTGGTAAAGCAGGGTTACAATCTCATCATTAGCCACGGCAACGGGCCACAGGTTGGCAATATATTAATGCAGAAGGATGCAGGAGAGCAGCTATATGGTATCCCTCAGATGCCTTTGGATGTATGCGTGGCCGATTCGCAGGGAAGCATTGGGTACATGATAGAACGTTCGCTGCGTAACCTGCTACGCAAGCATGGCATAAAAAGGGAAGTTTGCTGTATGGTAACTCCTGTGATGGTCAATAAAGACGACGCCGCTTTTTCTAACCCAACCAAGCGTGTGGGCAAACTATACAACAAGGAGACTGCCGATGAATTGGCCAAGGCTAAAGGTTGGATTTTCAAAGAAGAGGTAAAGGATACCGGCAGTGGCTGGCGCCGCGTAGTGCCCTCGCCAATCCCCATTGGCATAGCCAATGAAAGGGTGATCAAACAATTGGTGGAGCAAGGTGTTATTCTTATCGCATCGGGCGGGGGCGGTATCCCTGTATATATTGACGAGGAGGGCAATATGCGCCCTGCCGAGGCGGTTATTGATAAGGACTTAGCCTCTTCGCTCATGGCGTCCCTCATCGGAGCCGATGAATTCTACATTCTTACTGACGTTTCCTACGTTTACCTTAACTATAAAAAGCCCAGCGAGAAAAAGCTGGAATTTTTGAATCACGAGAATACTTTGAAGTATCTTAATGATGGCATGTTTGGCGAAGGGAATATGGCTCCTAAGATCAGGGCTTGCCTCAATTTTATTGAGAATGGCGGAAAAATGAGCGTGATTACCGAGGCTACCAAGTTGGAGGATAAATCGTACGGTACGAGAATAACAATGGAGTACGATTGATGATATCTTTATCGGGCAATTCCTGATGATGTGGATTTATTTGCCTAATACTGTATTGATACGCTACCCCCAGGTTGCTATTAAACTGGACGGACTTTCGAAATACCCATAATTTAAAACAACACTTTCAGAGCCTGGGCAACTAAAAATCCCAAATAGTTGCCTATGGCATAGCCGAATAGCCCTATGGTTATCCCCGATACTATTATATGCCTGTTGCCTAAAGCACCTGCAACTACGGGAACAAATGGAGGAGAGCATATAAATGCCACCGAGGTGATCATGGTGGTGTCGGCATCAACCTTAAATAGTCTGGAAAGCAGTACGTGAAGCAACAGCGATCCGAATACCGCCATGGTAATGTAGGCGAAAAGTCCCGGAGCAAGTCCCGAGAAATTACGAATATCTGCCATAGACGATACCACAAGGCTGAAAATTAGAATCAGGTACATTCCGGATTCAAAGGTTTTGTCAATACGGTTTAGCGAAGGGATTAGCGATACCAAAATACCCAGAGTGGTAATGGTTAGGATAACAACAACCATCATCAGGCGGCCGGGAACAAGCATGCTGAGTATTCCAGCAATCGCAAAGATGGCTAAGGTTACGCCATACGCTTTGAGCAAAGGGAAAAACTTATCCCTTTTAAGGATTCCCCAGAATGGGTCCTGCCCATCAGAATTTTTAGCACCCACTTTATCCAATGCAACGGGGAATTTTGGCAAAAACCAACGAATAATTTTTTGACCAAAGGTCATCAGGAATGCCAGATAAAAAATGCCAACGACAAGATCGTATGTGTGCGTCAGAATATACGTGTCAGCATCTACATTTAACATCATTTTAAGTGCAGCAAGATTGGGTGTACCACCGGTGTAAACCCCTACCAGCATACCGGCCACTTTCCACAAGTCTTTAGAACTTTTGGTATAGAAAATCAGGTATCCCAGTACTATCACTACGACAACCGCAATAAGTCCTAAAAAGAGCGAAGCCAAAGTTTTTCCTGCCAGCTGTTTCCATTGCCTCACATTGGAAGAGAATAAAAGTAACGGGATTGCCAAGAGAATGGTGGCACTCATTAGCACGTCCCGCAGCTTGTATATTTTAAAGGCCAGAACATTGGCAGATGTTATAAGTCCTGCTGAATATAACCCCTCAATATCCTGAGGGGTGGCTTGTGGGTTGTTGATCAGGTATTCGTTCAACTCTTTGCCAAATTCCGGCAATAGGCCGATGTTCCCAAGTAGTAGCCCTGCCAGATAGGCTACAATCACTGCACCCAATTTATTCACAAAAGGAAATCGATGGCATAGGTGCAGAATAAGCAAGGGAAAGAATAGGTAAAACAGAACGAGCAGAGCGATGGTCATGTCGGTTAATTTTTGGGTTTATAGCATAGCTAAAGTAGTAATAAAGGAGTTTTATTAGCTAAATGCGAAGTTTTTTTTCGTTCCGGTTTTGTTGCAAGGATTACGTTTTAGGGATTTAGAGATGTCATAGATGCCTTGTTCCCAGGCCTTTTCTAAAAGGTAAAATGCTGTATTAAAATTTTAATACCAATGGCAATTAGAATGCATCCACCCAGCACTTCCATGCGCTTTCTCAAGGCGCAACTCGATCCTTTGCCCAACCGTATGCCCAGCATGGACGATACAAAAGTGATGAATCCGATGATGATAAACGCCAGAAGCATGTTTACTTCAATAATGGCAAAGGAAACACCCACGGCAAGGGCGTCGATGCTGGTGGCAATGGACAATCCCAAAATATATTTTAAATCCAAAGGATTTAATGATTTCTCAGACTCATCCTTTCGACTGTCAATAATCATTTTGATACCGATGATGGAGAGCAACCCAAACGCTACCCAATGTCCCACCGGGTCGATCCATTGCTTGATGCCAATGCCTCCCAACCAGCCTATCACAGGCATAGATGCCTGAAACAAGGCTAAAAAGAAAGCCAATTTAAAGGCTTGCAGGAAAGAAATTTGTTTCCTCATCAATCCGCAGGAAATGGATACGGCAAATGAGTCAAGTGAAAGACCGATGGATAGTAGAATAAGTGCTGCGAAGTCCATTAGCCATTTTTTTCAGGGCAAAAATACGAATTAAAATAACTCTATGGGTTTATGCTAATAGGAGTAGATCAATAGAAAACAGGTTATTCGTACCTGATGTATTTCGGGAAAGTCAGGCTAAAAGCGGTACCCTGCCCGGGAACGGACTCAACGGATATGGATCCGCCATTCTTTTCAACAAATTTCTTAACCATTTTCAAGCCCAATCCTGTGCCTTTTTCTTGGTTTGTACCCGGTGTTGTGAATACCAATTTGTCATCGAACAGCTTTGGAATATCCTTTTTGGCTATTCCAACCCCGGTATCGGATATGGTTATTTTTACGAAATCCTTTTCCGACTCGGCGTTAATCATTACCGTTCCTGCATTGGGTGTGAATTTTATACTATTGCTCACTAAATTCCTTAATGCAGTTTTGAGCATCTCAACGTCAACCATTACGAGTGCATCATTCGTAACATCTGCATGTAATGTGATATCCTTTGACCTGGCAATCCCTTGGCTCAACGATACTACCTGATCAATAATTTGATGAACATCGGTTATGACGGGTTTAAATGTTTCCGATTGTTGCGATCTTGCCCAATTGAGGAGGTTAACCAGAAGTTCCAATGTTTCATCGCTGGTCTTTTTCAGTGCTTCCAATGCCTCAACGATTACACTTTCGTCCATTGCATGTCTGGTTGTAAGAAGCAGATCACTCAGCTGCTTGATGGAACTGATGGGCGAACGTAAATCGTGCCCAATAATGGAGAACAACTGGTCTTTCAATGCATTGGCCTCTTTCAGGGCAATTTCGGCCTGCTTATTTCGGGTAATGTCGGCCAGTGTAGCCAGTACCTCTGTAACCTGTTCGGAAGAATCTTTCAAAACGCCGAAATTAATCAGCAGGTATTTAACATCGCCCGATGGTACAACAAATGCCTGCTCATGGCTACCTTCGAATTTCAGCCCATTTTCCAGATCACAGATAATCTGCTCAAAACGGGTGCGGGGGCCGGGGAGGATGGTTTTAAAGAAATCCTTCCGCGTGATTATGGGCTGCTTTGCTCCGAAACCTAAGATCTCGTATGCTTCGGGTGTTAGCTCCACTTGCTGGAATCCTTTGCGCAACCTTATGCTACCCAGTTTTGCCACCGATTGCGATTGGCTTAGCTTGGTTCTGCTTTCAAGAAGTTCAGCCTCAGCCCTTTTTCTGTCCGAAATATCGTCAACCATCATGATGAGGTGCGAAATATTATACTCGGAGGTTTTGTAGGCTTTCACAGCAACTTTGCAGAATATTTCCGTTGAATTTTTGGCTATGAATCGTTTTTCGATGGTATAACCCTCCATCTCATGAGTTAATACTTTGTTGAACAGAGCATTTTCTGCTTTAAGATCTTTGGCATGAGTTATTTCATCCCATGGTTTGGCATACAACTCCTCCGGTTTGTAGCCAAGCATTTGTGTCAATTTTTCGTTGAAGCTAATCCACTCCTTGGTGATGGAAACCTTGGCCATGCCAATCAAGTCGGATTCAAAAAAACTGCGGAATTTCTGTTCGCGTTCAGCCAATTGTAGTTCATTCTCCTTGCGACTGGTAATATCATGGCTAATGATGAACAGCATTTTGTTGCCTTTAACAACATGGGCCATAAGGTTCCCTTCAACGTAAAACTTTTTCCCCTGTTTGCGTTTATGAACCATATTGCTAAACCTATAGCTCCCCTCCTGGTTGGCAACGGCAATGGCCGTTCTGACGTCATCGGGCTGATCGGTAAGGGTTAAATAGGATTTCCCGATTATCTCGTCACGGTTATATCCGTAAATAAGTTCAAAAGCTGGGTTTACATCGTAAACGGTATGTGATTTAGCATCTATTACACAAACGGGGTCAATATTCGAATCGAATAGGGTTCGGTACCTCTGCTCTTTCTCTTCCAGCTCAAATCGGGCCAATTTCCGCTCAGTAATATCCATTAGCAACCCTATTATTTTGGTAATTTTTCCATTTTCGAATAAACTTCTGCCCGAAATAAAAAAGTAGTTGAAAGCCCCCTTCTTAGCCCTGATCCTAACTTCCAATTCAAAATCGTCGGTTTTGGATATTGCATTGTCATGGACTTGTTTAATCATCTCCACATCATCGGGATGAATCTGTTGGATTATACCTTCGAGAGAAGTGGTTTCCAGATTGACAGGAATACTCGATTTGTTTTCGATATGGTATATCCATGTAAACTTTTTCATCTCAATGGAATACTCCCACGATGATATCTTGTTTATATCCTGAATCTCGGTGAGCAATCGTTTGCTTTTAAGTAATTCCCTCTCGGCAATCCCTCGTTTTTCAATCTCCTCGAATAGTTTGTCGTTGAGCTGTTTATACTCATTTACCTGACGTTCTATTTCATCATCTGTTAACGATAATGAAGATTTTAACTCATCCCTGAGCTTGAGGTAGTTACTTTTTTGACCTTTTGCATATAGCGAGGCAATGGAAACAATGCTGAAAAATGAAAGGATTTCTGTGTAGTAATTCAACGATTGATTTACAGGTAAACCCAACAATTGGGGTTTGTATAGAAATATTAATCCCAAAACGGCTAAGAGAGGTGTGAAATATTGTAAGGGATATTTTGCCGACATGGTGAACAAAAGGGAGAACATAAGAATGTATATGGGCATTCTAAAATCTACCTTAAAAAATGGCGCAAAATGGTTTACGACAAAAACTCCCAATAGCGTTGTAATTAAGATATACATAAAAACTTGCTTGGTAGTTAAAGGAACGCTTGTAATGGTTCTTTTAGTCCAGGCGAAAATCGGTGGGATGAACAGCAAGAAGGCAGCAGCAATGCCCAAATAGGAAACCACTAATGAGGAAATAAAAAAATCATGTAGTATCCCTGTTTTGTGAAATATCCAGCCATATACTGCCACAAGTGGGAAGGGCATTAAAAATGAAATTCTGAATAAACGGCTTACTTCACTTTCGCTTAAACTGGTGTAGTCTAACCATTTGTTTGAACTCATATACCAATGAACCATGTAGAGAACCCCAACTTCAACCAGCACAATAATCATTATAACCACCACCCTGTAAAGGATGGGAAAAAACGGGGCAAGAAAAGCGTAACCAAAGAAAAAGTTGGAGGCTAATGAAGCAATAATTATCCCCGGAAGTTGCTTAATACCTTTAAAAGAGATGATGGCAGCTGATAAGCCGATGGGAATCCAAATGGGGAAAAAATAGGTGCTGCGAAAACCAATGAAAAATGAGAGAACGGCCCCAAGGATGTACATTAGAGCCGAAATCATGTTGTCTTTGATAATCTGTTTAAGATACGTTTTCCCCACTATGAACAAATTAAAGATTTTTCGAAATATACATTTTTATAGAAACGATAACAATATAATTCTGTCAAACTTTCTTTTAAAAATGTTTAGCGAAATTGTAATAATCCAAATAAAATGAACCATCCCCATTACATTCTTTCCCTTTGCAAAATAAATGAATAAACTCTTTTAGCAATAACATAGAATTTAGGAATTTGATTAACCGTTGAAAAATAATGATGAATTTTTTTTTATTGTAATAATAAATTATTATAACTTGCAATGAATTTTGTAAGAACTATTTTTGAGATTCCAAATATGATGAAGAAGTATAAATGGCACGATAAGGTGGTGTTGTTAGTAGAGGATGACCCTTCCAGCCTGTTGCTGCTCCAAACTATCCTTTCGCACACCGGTGCAAAACTTCTTGTTGCTGAAGATGGTGAAACCGCCATTGAATTAGTCAGGGAGAACAACGATATTGACATGGTTTTAATGGATATCCGGTTAACCGGTATTAGTGGATTACTAGCAACGGAAAGAATAAAAAAGATAGCCCCTGACATCACGGTAATTGCCCAAACTGCTTGTGCTGTACTGGGCGATATGGATATGTGCCTGAGGGCAGGTTGTAATGCATACATAACCAAACCTTTGCATACAGATACACTTCTTGAAACCATGGATTACTATTTCAAACGCGCTGTTGCTCAGGATATTTTAGACTCGGTATATTTCTCAAATTAGAACCCTTTTTCTCAATGAAACAATACTAAGTGATGCCGGCGGGTATCACTTTTTTTGTTCCGTTCAACCGGTATGGTTCCCGTTTATTTCTTCGATTTATAGCTATTTTTACAGCATAAAAAATTGTCATGGAGTTTTCCCTTGTTTCCGATTTTCAGCCCACAGGCGACCAGCCCGAGGCCATCAATCAGCTGGTTGAAGGCCTTGAGCGGGGAGATAGATTTCAAACCCTTTTGGGCGTTACCGGGTCGGGGAAAACGTTTACCATGGCCAATGTGCTTGCACGTATCAACAGGCCAGCCTTGGTGCTTAGCCACAATAAAACGTTGGCGGCGCAGCTCTACGGCGAGTTTAAATCTTTTTTCCCTAACAATGCAGTGGAGTATTTTGTGTCGTACTACGATTACTACCAGCCGGAGGCCTATCTTCCCGTTACCGACACCTATATTGAGAAAGACCTCTCCATTAACAGCGAAATAGAGAAGTTGAGATTGAGCGCCACCTCGGCATTGCTGTCCGGACGGAATGATGTGGTGGTAGTTTCGTCAGTATCCTGTATTTACGGCATTGGCAACCCCGAAGATTTCCACAGCAACACGATACGGGTTACCCGTGGGCAACTGTTGGGGAGGAACGTTTTCCTTCGGAGGCTGGTTGATAGCCTATACTCCCGCAACGAAACGGAGTTTGTCAACGGAACTTTCAGGGTGAAAGGCGATACGGTGGATGTGTTTGCCGCCTACGGCGATTTTGCCTACCGCATCATCTTTTTTGGCGACGAGGTAGAAGCCCTGGAGAGGTTCGATCCCATCACGGGAAGACTTTTGGAGGAGCTCAGCGAAGTGGTGATTTACCCTGCCAATATCTTTGTAACAACCCGCGAAAGGATTAATCAGGCCATTACTAATATTCAGGACGATTTGGTCAAACAGGTTGAATTTTTCAAAAGTATTGGCAAGCCTGTGGAGGCTAAGCGGATATTGCAACGGGTGGAGTATGACCTGGAGATGATTCGTGAGTTGGGCTACTGTTCGGGTATCGAAAACTACTCCCGGTACTTCGACGGGAGAGCAGCGGGTATGCGCCCTTTTTGCCTGCTCGATTATTTCCCCAACGGTTTCATCACCATCATTGATGAAAGCCATGCTACCATTCCCCAAATCCGTGCCATGTACGGAGGCGACAGGTCGCGGAAGCAAACCCTGGTTGAGTATGGATTCCGGCTCCCCGCAGCCATTGATAACAGACCGCTCAAATTCGAAGAATTTGAAGGTATTGTGGGTCAGGTAATCTACGTGAGTGCCACCCCGGCCGATTTTGAGCTGGAAAGAACCGGAGGCGTGGTAGTAGAACAGCTGATCAGGCCCACAGGACTGCTCGACCCCGTGGTGGAGGTGAGGCCAAGCCTGACGCAGGTTGACGACCTGATAGGCGAGATTAACGAGCGGGTAGACCAAAACGAGCGGGTGCTCGTTACCACCCTCACCAAGAGAATGGCTGAGGAACTGGTGAAATACCTGATTAAATTGGATATTAAGTGCAGGTATATCCACTCCGATGTGGAAACCATTGAGCGCGTGGAGATAATTGAGGGGCTGCGAAAGGGGACATTCGATGTGCTGGTGGGGGTGAACCTTTTGAGGGAGGGTCTCGATTTGCCCGAGGTATCGCTGGTGGCCATCATCGATGCCGATAAGGAGGGGTTTTTGCGCTCGGCCCGTTCACTCACCCAAACTGCCGGCAGGGCAGCCCGAAATCTCAACGGGAAGGTAATCATGTATGCCGATAAGATTACCCAATCCATGCAGGTAACCATTGACGAAACCAACCGCAGGCGCGAAAAGCAGCTGAAGTACAATGAGAAACATGGCATTATGCCCAGGCAGATTCAAAAGGCGCAAAAATCCATTCTGGGCGATGCCGTAGGCAAAAAGCCACAGCACCGACCCTACTACACCGACCCCGAAAAGGCTGATATTGCTGCCGACTCCGTGGTGAAGTATATGGATGTCGAAGCCCTGAAAAAAGCCATTGACCGGTCAAGAAAGAATATGGAGGCTGCAGCCAAGACACTGGAATTTATTGAGGCAGCCCGCCATCGCGATGAGATGCTGGCCCTAACCCGATTGCTTGAGGAGAAAACAAAATAGCATGGGTTAATGCAACCAGTCCGATTGTTAGGCAAAATTTAAAAAAGAAGATTGATTAAATAACTTTTTATTCATATCTTTGAAAACATTTAATTCACAGACACGTTATTAACTATATGGAAACCAAGTCTACAATATCAAGAAATCCGTTAGTTTATCAGAATCAAAAACAAAAAACTCTTGATGAAGCGAAGAAATTGTTTATGAAATACTTGAAGGAATTTGCTCAATACAAGAATCTTTCAGAAAATGAAATAATGCTTATTAAAGAATTTTTTGAAGAAGTATATTTAGAGAAAAAAGCGACATACATTCTTGAAGAAAAACTTAGAGAATTAAACCAGTATTTAAATCTAGCATTTAACTTTGCTCTTTCAAGTATAAATAGGAAACAATCTGTGCCAGAAGATTTAACAAAAGTTTTTTATTATAAAAATAAAAAAGGTGAATTAATTTATGAGCGACATTGAAAAGGCTGAAACTCCTCAGGAACAAAGCAGAGAGGAAATAAATCATTTGTCTAGTAGTATTCCAAAGTCGAAAATGAAAGGAGTATTAGAAGAATTTGAAATGTTTGCACTTCAACGTGGGAGTCAAAGTAGTTTTGATATAAGCACATTTAATGAAACGCAAAAGGATAAACTACTTGATATTTTAAGTACTAATGAAAAAAATGCTTTTGATTTCCATACAAAAAGAATAGATGCAATAAAAGAAATTGAAGTAAAGAAAATTGATGCATCAATAGTAAATCAAAAATCCTTACGTATTATAATTATTGCAATTGTAATTACTATCCCTGCAATTACCCTTATAATCCTTTTTTTCAAAGAAACCTTTTTTATTCCTTGGCTGACATTTTTAACAGGTTTAATAGGTGGTGTGGGTATAAGTAAAATAATTCCGGTTTTTTATAAACAACCATCCAAAGAAAATCCAATTAATGACAATTCTGATAATTAAAAATTTCTTTGTCTTACAAAAGATGTAACTAATGTGGGTTGACATCGGATGCTTGTTATAATTTAGTTTTCTCTAAATGGTTTTGTTGGAGATGAAATCGTGGTTCGATATCTCACATTCTCCACATTCTCCAAATTCCCAATCACTAAATCAAACTATTTCATCCCGCAAAAAATCAAAACCCGCTGAGTTCCATGTAGATGGTGGGGATAAGCAGTAAAAATCCTGCCACAATCAGTATAAGCAGCAATGGCAGGAACCAGCGCAACCATTTGTTGTATGGGATTTTGGCAATGGAAAGAACCCCTACCATAACTCCCGATGTGGGCGAGGCCAGGTTGGTAAAACCACCCCCCACCTGATACACCGTAACCGTTGCCTGTCGTGAAATGCCAATCAGGTCGGAGAATTGCGACATGATTGGGATGGTAAGGGCAGCCTTGGCCGACCCCGACGCAATGATGGCGTTCAGCACGTTGTAGAAAATGTACATTATGGCCACCGAGGTTAGCGTTCCATAGCCCTGCATGGCAGTTGCCGACCCGTTGAGCAGCGAGTCGATGATTTTGCCTTGCTCCAGCACCACCACAATGCCGCTGGCCAGGCCCACTACCAGTGCTGCCGACATGATATCCTTGGCTCCCTCGATGAAAAGTTTGGCCAGCTGGCTGGCCTTGTTGCCAAAGGCAACCCCTGAGGCCAATCCCATTACAAGGAAAAGCGAAGCTATTTCGATGATATACCAACCGTAGCCCATAACCCCGACAATGAGGAATAGTATGGTGAACAACAGGATGTTAACAATCAGCAATTGAACCGAGTGGCGCAATAAGGCGATGCCGGCAATTATCCAGATAACCGTGGCAATGGGGATTATGGGTGTCACCACGGTGGTACTCCCAATTTCCATATGGGTGAGCGGAAACAGGAATGAGCAGATGGTGAGTACTACTGCTATGGCAATGAATATGCCCCAAGCACTTTTCCCCGCCTTGGTTTTTCGTCCATTCACCTCTTCCTCACCCTTTTTGCGCCAGTACTCATCCTCAGCATAAACAGGCGAGAGGGTGGGATTCTTCTTAATCCTGTTGGCATACCTGAGAACATATCCGATTCCTATAAAATTGATTACCAGCCAGATAATAAAGCGGTACTCTATACCCGAAAAGAGTTGAACCCCCGAGAGTCCTTGGGCTATGCCAATGGTAAAGGGGTTGAGCAGCGCACCCGCAAAGCCCAGCCCTGCACCCAAAAAGCACATGCTGACCCCCACAATGGAATCGTAGCCCATGCTAATGGCCAACGGTACAAAGATGATGACAAACGCAATGGTCTCCTCGCTCATGCCGATTACCGCCCCAAAAAAACTGAAACATATCATGATAAGGGTAATCACCAGATTATTGACACCGATAAGCTTCAGGAATTTGAATCGTTCCAGCCTCTTTGTAAAGTTTAGGAATGAGAAGATGGCCACGTCGAGAGCCTTGCTCTCGTTCATTATCCAAAATGCCCCGCCTATCATGAGGATGTAAAAAATAATGTCGTGGGTGCGTTTAAATCCTTGGAATATGGATGTGAAAATCTGCCACGACTGTGGCTCCCGATCCACCTCCGCAAAGCTGCCGGGAACAATTACCTCTCGGTTAATCCCATGCACCTCAACTGTCTCACGTGCAAATTCGCCCCCCGGAACAAACCAGGTGAGGATGGCGCTGATAACTATTAGGGAAAAGATAATAACGTAGGTATGGGGAAATGTCCGTTTTTTCTTAGGTTTGGTCATGGTTTCCATTGATTTGTAAGGGCTGAAATATTTGCTGCAATGATATTACTTTTTGTTCAAAATATAAAACCCACTCTCGTCCTGTCAGTGATTGATGCAATTTTTACCCTGCATATCGATAGGTTGAAATCTCCCATCTTGTATCATGGCATGCGTTGGTAGTTTTTTCGCCATATTTTTTCATTAGCACCAAAAAGCATATCTTCGTGGCAGTTCAATAGTGTTGTGCCATGGAGTTAATTATTCAAAATATCAAGAAGTTAGTACAGGTTGAGGATGAGCCACGGGAGAAGGTG
>JAKQEF010000005.1 GCA_029558675.1 Bacteroidota bacterium
GAGGATTTTCGGCATACATACCGGCTCATTGAAACGGTGAAACCCGCATTCCTGCACGTATTTCCCTACTCCAGCCGCCCCTCAACACCCGCAGCGAGTTTCGAGGGTAAGGTGAAGTCGTCGGTTATCACCCAACGGGTGAAATCTCTGATTCAGCTGTCAGATAATCTGCATAAGGAATTCTACTCCATGAATACCGGACGTACGGATGAGGTGCTTTTTGAATCGTCAAAAAAGGGCGGGTTGATGTACGGCTTTACAAAAAATTACGTTAAAGTAGAGTATCCTTTCACCAGGGAGTTGGTGGGGAAAATCGTTAGGGTAAAACTGACGAAAACAGCACCCGAAGGAAACTTTTTGGTGGAGTTGATACCATAAATTTGAGAACGCATTGCAATGGATTTAGAAAATATTTGCCACAGTGTAAATGAGCTGGCGCGCCAAACCGGGAAATTTATTCGCGAGCAGAGGGCTACTTTTACCATGGATAGGGTTGAAAGCAAGGGACTGCATAACTTCGTCTCGTATGTCGATAAGGAAGCGGAAGTCCGTTTGGTAAACGGCCTTAATGGCATTCTCCCACAGTCGGGTTTTATAGCCGAGGAGGGAACGGGTAAGCCAAATCCGGGGGGCTTGAACTGGGTTATCGACCCCCTGGATGGCACCACAAACTACATCCATGGGTTGCCGCCATACGCCATAAGCATCGGGCTAATGGACGATGACAGGGTAATCCTGGGGATGGTGTACGAGGTTTGCCTTGATGAATGTTTCTACTCGTGGGGCAATGGCAAGGCTTTCCTTAATGGTCACCAGATCTTTGTTACACCCACCCCCAAAGTCGAAAACTCGCTGATTGCCACAGGATTCCCCTATTACGATTACGATCGTGTGGGGCCTTTCCTGCGCTCCATGGAGCATTTCATGCGATACTCGCACGGCATGCGCCGTTTGGGATCGGCTGCCGCCGACCTTGCTTACGTGGCCTGCGGCAGATTTGAAGCATTTTACGAGTATGGTCTCAACGCGTGGGATGTGGCAGCCGGAGCATTCCTCATTGAGCAGGCCGGAGGCAAAGTATCGGACTTCAAAGGAGGGAATGACTACATTTTTGGCCGGGAAATTGTGGCATCAAACGCGGCTGTTTTCAATGAGTTTTTGGAAGTGATTGCCAAATTTATGGTAAGTAAATAATCATAGCATTGCACAATGAGGGCACTCCTATTCTACCTGTTCTACATTTCAACCTGGCTAATAGCCCAGATCCCCTCGAAGGTAATCTACAGATTTTCCGATTTTTCGTGCTTTATCATGTACCACATTGCCAGGTATCGCCGCAGGGTGGTGCGCACGAATCTTACCAATTCATTCCCTGAAAAGAGTAAGGATGAGATTGTGGCCATTGAAAAGAAGTTTTACGCACACCTCTGCGATCTTTTTTACGAAAACATTTTCCTGCTGCATGCCGGCAGGGAAAGGGCCATGAGAAGATGCCGCTTCAATAACATGGATTACTTCGAAAAGCTCTACCAACAGGGAAAAAGTGCCATTCTAGCCACTGGTCATTATGGGAGTTGGGAACTTTACGCGCTGATGGGGGCAACATTTAACCACATCCCCTTGGGTGTTTACAAACCACTGACAAACAAAAGATTTGAAAAACTGTTGAATTCTGCGAGAGAGCGTTTTGGAGGCGTACCCGTGCCAATGAAACAGACACTGAAGATTTTAACCCAGTATCTACAGGAAAGAAAACCTGTTGTATTGGGATTGATATCCGACCAGACCCCGGCAGCAGGCGATATCCACTACTGGACAAACTTCCTGAATCAGGATACTCCGGTATTTTTAGGCGTTGAAAAGATTGCAAAAAAATACGATCTTCCGGTTGTTTTTGGCAAGATGACAAAGGTCAAACGCGGGAAGTATAGAGTTGATTTTGAAGTTTTAACTGAAAATCCAAAGGGTACCAAGCCTTACGAAATAACCGAAATGCATGTAAAGGCGTTGGAGAAGCTGATCAGGGAACAACCCGAATACTGGCTGTGGTCACACAGGCGATGGAAACGCACAAGGAATAATATACCCGAACACGACACCCCATGAAAAGCATTGCCATTGTCATACTCAACTGGAACGGAAAGCATTACCTTGAGCAGTTTCTGCCTACGGTTGTGCAGCACTCCACCATATCCACCCACAGGGTGAAAATAGCGGTGGCCGACAATGGCTCAACCGATGGCTCGATAGCATGGCTGAAAAACCAAATGCCCGCAATCCGCATCATTGAGTTTGACAAAAACCATGGCTTTGCGGGTGGTTACAATTTGGCTTTAAAGCAAATAGATGCTGATTACTACCTTCTGCTCAATTCGGATATCAAGGTTGAGGAGGGCTGGTTGCAGCCCCTGGTCAACTTCATGGATGCCAATCCCATGGCCGCAGCTTGTTCTCCCAAAATTCTAAGTTTCCATGAGCCTGAAAAGTTTGAGTATGCCGGTGCCGCCGGTGGCTTTATCGATCTCTACGGTTATCCCTTTTGCAGGGGACGAATTTTGAGTACCATGGAGAAGGATGAAGGGCAGTATGATGAGGCTACTGAAGTGTTTTGGGCATCGGGAGCTTGCCTTTTGGTTAACGCAAAAATCTATTGGGAAGCCGGTGGGTTTGACCCCGATTTTTTTGCCCACATGGAGGAGATTGACCTGTGCTGGCGACTGAAGCGATTGGACTACTCCGTTTGGTGTATCCCGCAATCTAAGGTTTTCCATGTGGGAGGAGGAACCCTGCCTAACAACAGCCCCCGGAAAGTTTACCTCAACCACCGGAACAATCTGGTGATGCTGCTGAAAAACTTAGGTAGAAAGAAGCTGTTGCCGGTTATGGCTGTTCGGTATTCCCTCGATATTGCATCGATATTTGGGTATGCCCTGGGTGGCAAACCGCAGTTCTCGTGGGCGGTAGTAAGGTCACACCTTTACGTTATGCGAAGGGTGAGTGAGATAAAGAAAAAAAGGCGTGCAATAAAAGAGCCAAAAATTGCCATTTATCCATACAGTATTGTTTGGCAGTATTTTATAAAAAAGAGAAGGATTTACTCTCAACTGCCAGCAACCTAGGGAAATGTTTACACTGATTCAAAACTATCTCTTAACCAGGTATTTGCTTTTTATCAGCCCCAATTTCTGTAGGAAATAAGTGAATGAAACGCTGATAACCCCAAGTCCATATGTAATACTCCTCCTAAGATTGATTGACGAAGCTTCATCAAAGTACTTGGTGGGGCAGGTGATTTCGGCAATCTCGAAACCTGCAAAGAATATTTGGGCAATCATTTGGTTGTCAAACACAAAGTCGTTTGAGTTGAGTTCATAGGGAACGGAGCGTAGAACATTGCCCGAGAAGGCACGGTATCCGGTGTGGTATTCCGAGAGTTTCTGATTCATCATGATATTCTGAAACAGGGTGAGCATCCTGTTGGCAATGTACTTGTATATGGGCATACCCCCCTTCAGTGCGCCATTGCCCAAAATTCGCGACCCGAAAACAACCTCGTAAACACCGGTGGAAATCAGATGGCACATGGCTCCTATGAGCTGTGGGGTGTACTGGTAATCGGGATGTAGCATCACCACTATATCGGAGTTCAACTCCAAAGCCTTATTGTAACAACTTTTCTGATTACCCCCATACCCCTTGTTTTGGTCGTGCTTAACGATATGCTTAATGCCAAGCCTTTCGGCCACTTCAACTGTTTTGTCGCTACTGCAATCATCCACAAGGATAACGTAGTCAACTATATCAAAGGGAATCTCATTGTACGTTTTCTCCAACGTTTTCTCAGCATTATAGGCCGGAAGAACAATGGTTACTACTTTGTTATTGATCATTTTGCGGCGGTGTTGAGGGGCGTTTCATGAATACAAATCCATTCTTACTGTACAATACCTCAAGATCGGGATATCGATCCAAATATGCTTTAGCGTGTTGAACTTTCGAAACAAAATAGGCATCGCGGTCTATATCGCCGGTTAGCAGCCAGTTGGTGTCGTACGAGAGTTGGTTGTCGGGTTTCTGCTTTTGAGAGTAGAAATAGTGCGCATAGCTTTTATACTTCAATGGCTGAATATAGACATCCTTGCCTTGCAATTCTTTGAAAAACTCAATGGCCGCCCTTTGCGAATGCCCCTCGATGCGGGGAACCACAAAAAGTATGGTAAGATTCACAAAAACCAGAGCAAGGGCGAAAAGGGAAATAGTGGCCACCTGAATATTTTTCTTCCTCAGGAAATGGAAAATCAGAACGGCAGCAATCATTAAAAAACCGATTAGTACTTCCAAACCTGTCCACTGCACATTGGCCTGCAAATTCCCCACAGCAAACGGATCTTTTATAATTCCGCAAGCGATGATTCGCTCTTTAAACTTGTCGATATAAGGCAGTACCAACACGGCCAATCCGTATATAAAGCCAATGGGATAAAGAATTGCGTAAATCCACGATTTAATTTTCACCTCTTCCCTAAAAGTCTGATAGATAAAAGTGGCCGCGAGAAACGACAACGGGAAATAGGCCAGTGACGAGTAGTGTACAATTTTGGTTCTTACAATGGTGAAAACCACAAGAACGGTAATGAGCAGAATAATCATCGTCGTCCTGAAATGCTGATGGTACGATGAAAGGCCATTGGTTCTTTTTAAAGCGGGTATTGCAAAAACCGATGCCGGAAATACACCCGCCAGCAGTACCACAAAATGGTAAAGCAAAAAACCACCATGACCGGCATCCTTTGTTTTAAAAAGTCGGATCTGATACTCAATGAAATCGACAATGATGGAGTAATTGCCAATGGCAATCTGAAGGATAAACCATAAACCTCCCGTAACCGCCAATGCAATGCCGAACAGCACAACATCGCGAAGGGTAATCTTAACCCTGAACTTTCGAATGATGAGTACTACCAATGCCGTGATGGCGAACAGAAGGAAAGCAACGGGACCTTTGGTCAACACGCCCATCCCGATAAAAAAACCGGAAAGAAGCGCCTGCAGCCATTTTCTCCCCCCTGCGTCATCGCATGAGTAAAGTATGAAAAAGTAGATGCCCAAAAAGATGAACAGGTTGAACCACGGGTCGATGATGCCCGATTTGAAGTATAAGAATGGCAGTACCGACCCCCCAAAGGTCATTACCCATGTCAACCCAAACTTAGATCCCATCAACCTTTTGCCAATTCCATAGAGAATCATTAGGGTTATAATTCCGCAAACGGCATTGGGAAAGCGGGCGGCGAACTCGTTAATCCCAAATATTTTCATGGAAAGCACCTGCATCCAAATGAACATGGGGGGTTTTTCCCAAAATGGGATAAAGTCGATTTGAACTGTCAGATAGTCGCCCGTGACAATCATTTCCCTTGCCGATTCGGCGAAATTGACCTCATCCCAGTCGAACAGGTGTACACTTCCCAGAAACGGGATTAAAAGAACAGCACCGAGGGCTAAAATAATCAGGTAGTACCTGTCTAATGTTTTTAAAGGATTTCTCATTTCTTAGCAAAAAGGTGATCCTGTAACGAGGTATCGAGCCATTGCGCTTTCCAACGGCTTACAACGTAAACGGAAAGCATTGCCATGGATACTCCAATGAATGAACCTGCCAGCACATCTGAAATGAAATGTTGCGACAGGTATATCCGTGAAAACCCGACTATCCATGCCATACAAAAGTAAAACGTTTGCAGCCATCGATTTCGGGTTGTGAAAATCAGGCAAAGGAAAATGGCAAAGGTGGTGGCCGAATGCCCCGAAGGAAATGTATTGTACCTGGAAATCCTAATCCCCTCCACCAGATGCAGATTGTAAATGCCCTCGAAAAAAACGCTTGGGCGAGGCATCCCGTTGAATACCAATTTTTTGAGAGCCTGAGCAATGATGCCCGACGAGAGAAACGCTATGAGCTGCCCAAGGCTCACCCTGATACTGACGAATAGGAGAAAAATAATAACTGCTGCTGCAAAAAGCCCATCGCCCATGTGGGTGATATACTTCATCGTGAAATCGCCAAACGCTGTGGTGTGGCGATTGATCACAATATGGATGTCTGCTTTGCCGAAAGTGGCCAAAAGGAGCAGGCCAACTATCAGCAACAAGGTATATATCAGTAGCACAACTCTATAACGACGCATGAAGGAAAGCATTGGTAATATTTTGCGCAAAGATACTCAGGTTATAAGATTTTACAAGCGGCTGACGATTCGTTAAGGCACTTTTCACTGCAATGCCAAATCATTCGAAAGGCTGAATACAACTTATAGATTTTGGAGGCGAATCTAACAAATGTCAATTCAAATATTCAATAATCTGATTTAAGGCTTTATTCCCAAAGGTCACATGGTTTTTTTCAAGGGAAATGGCAAGTATTGCCCATAACATTTCTTTCCATGGCCTAAATTTTATTTCTTTACAAAAAAAATCATGAAGATAATCTGCATTGGACACAACTACGCTGACCACGCCAGGGAGATGAGTTCGCCTCTGCCCCTGGAACCGGTATTCTTCCTCAAACCCGACTCGTGCCTGCTGCGCAACAACCAGCCCTTTTTCTACCCCAAGTTTACCAAGGAGCTTCACCACGAGGTTGAGGTGGTGATAAAAATCTGCCGTTTGGGGAAAAGCATCGGGGAGAAGTACGCACCAAGGTATTACAACGAGGTTGCCCTGGGTATCGATTTCACCGCAAGGGATATCCAGCAGCAATGCAAGGAGAAGGGCTTGCCCTGGGAAAAGGCAAAGGCCTTTGATGGAGCTGCTCCCATCAGCAACTTTATTCCCATCGCCGAGTTGCAGAACATACACGCTGCTGATTTCAGGCTGGACATAAACGACAAAACCGTTCAGCAGGGGAATACCGCCCACATGATTTTTAGTTTCGACAGGATTATTGCATACGTATCGCAGTTTATCACCCTCAAAACCGGTGATCTGATATACACGGGAACGCCCTCAGGCGTTGGGCCGGTGAACATTGGCGACAGGCTGAAAGGGTACCTCGAAGGGAGGCTGATGTTCGATTTCTACGTGAGGTAAACCAGCCATACCTTTCAACGGCTTTGACTATTCATGCTGCAACGCAGCAGCAACACTTTTCCCAGCCAGCCATCCGGTGGAGAATGCTATCTGCAGGTTGTAACCTCCCGTAGAGCCGTCAAGGTCGAGCAGCTCGCCGGCAAAGTAAAGCCCCCTTACGATCCTCGACTCCATTGTACGCGGATTCACCTCCTTAAGCGATACGCCCCCGGAAGTAATAATGGCCTCGTCCCATCCGCGGTAGGCCGTAACCCGAAACGGAATCTTTTTTAACCAGCCAACCATGGCTTCAATTTCTCCGGATGAAATTCTCCGGGCAGGCTTTTGGGCTGCCAAACCCAGACTGTCAATGAGTGTATAAATCAGCTCCTGAGGTAGCAGTTTTCGTACAATGCCCGCAAGAGCATCCCTAGGATTGGCCTCTATCTCCCGTTTAATACGTGCCACCATTTGCTTCTCAGTGAGAGCTGGCTTCAGGTCTATATGCAGTTCAACCTTATCGCCTCTGTCAACGGCATCCACAACGGCTCTGCTATGCCTCACCACAATCGGGCCATCGAGACCGAAAGGGGTAATCTCCATCTCACCAAACTCCTCGGCTTTCAATCTCCCGCTTACCACAAGGGTAAGATTGACGTTTTTCAGAAACAGCCCTGCGGCGTCGGTGAGCACGGGATCGGTTTCAACGCCCACCAGCGATGGTCGCGGGGTCACGATGGTGTGACCGCATTCGCGGGCAAGGGTGTAGCCATCGCCCGTGGAACCGGTGGCAGGATACGATTTACCTCCGGTAGCCAGCACCACACCCGAGCACTCCACCGTGTGAAGCAGCGAGCGCTTGCCCTCCGTTAGCCCGATGTTTATCCCCTTTACCTTCCCTTCCTCAATGGCCATGGTATAACCCGAGGCGTGGCAAACAATTTCCACGCCATGGCTTTTTGCCCAACGGATAAGGGCATCGGAAACCTCTCTGGCCTTCCCGCTTTCGGGGAAAACTCTTTGTCCTCGCTCCACAACGGTTCTCACGCCCCGATCATTGAAAAACTGAACGGTTTGTGTGTTGAAAAACTCCTTAAACGCATCGCGAAGGAAATGGGAGTCGGGGTGTATCTCGGCAAGAAACTCGTCTAAAGGTTTGAGGTTGGTAATATTGCATCGCCCTTTTCCTGTAATCCTCAGCTTTCGGGCGGGTTTTTCCATTTTTTCGATGAGCAGAACTTTCTCACCATCCATGGCAGTTTTCCCCGCAGCCATCAACCCGGCAGGCCCTCCGCCCACCACCACAACATCGTATCGGTTATTCATAAGGCAAAATCCAACGCGTAAAGATAACAACCAAAAGGGTATGGTTGATTAAAAAGTCATCCGATGGCCTATATCAACCCAAAGGGTTGATGAAAAAGTATCAAGAATGATATGGAAAGCAAAAGGGCCATCTCACATCACGAAGACAGCCCTTTCCCTAAAAATCCTGACTTGTCCTCTTTCAAATTAGTGAGGTTATAAATGGCTAATAATCAATGAAAGCATTGAAAAAAGGGGGAAATTTAACGCAATAAGGCGTTTCTTCAAGAAAAGGCAATAAACAATTAACAATGTGTAATTCAGTGTCTCAGCTTCATTGCGGTATATTCAATGAACAATGAACAAACGGTATGGGTTTTAGTGCCGCAGAGTTGCGCAGAGGTATCGCTAAGTTGCGCAGAGTTTTTTTCTTTGCGCTCC
>JAKQEF010000047.1 GCA_029558675.1 Bacteroidota bacterium
ACAGGAATGGCATTGGCATCCTGAGCAGCACCTGCATTGGTTGAAATGAACCCTCCTGCCTGCATAATCTTTTCGAAAGCATGGCGGTCAACCATCAAATCCTTTATCACGGGGAACGAAGCAGCCCTCCAGGGCTCAACAACAATGGTACAGCCATCCTTAAAATCGCGCAGATGTAGTTCGCAGGTTGTCGTTTTGCCCTTCAGACCATGTGGTCGCCCGTTGATGTAGAGCCCGCAGCTGCCGCATATCCCCTCGCGGCAATCGTGTTCAAATGCGATGGGGTCTTCACCCTTTAAAATCAGCTGGCTGTTGAGGTAATCGAGCATCTCAAGGAATGACATTTCGGGCGATACGTTGTCAAGGTGATAGGTTTCAAATTTGCCCTTGCTTTTGGCATCCTTTTGCCGCCATATTTTAAGTTTTAACTTCATATCCTTTTGTGATTAGAATGGCAATAATAAATGACTTAGGTATAACTTCTCTCCTGAAGTTTGACGTATTCAAATGTAAGCGGTTCCTTGTGTAGGGTGGGTTCTTTATCGGGTCCATTGTATTCCCATGCAGCAACGTAAGCGAATTCCGAATCGATACGTTTTGCTTCACCTGTGTCGGTTTGGCTTTCCTCGCGGAAATGGGCGCCACAACTTTCCTTACGGTTCAAGGCATCAGTACAGAGCAATTTGGCCATTTCAAAATAATCGGCCACCCTACATGCCTTTTCCAACTCCTGATTCACCCCTTCGATTGAACCGGGTACCTTCACGTTTTTCCAAAACTCCTCCTCAAGCTCTTTGATTAATGTCAAAGCTTTTTTCAATCCCTCTTCATTGCGATACATACCGCAGTAATCCCACATGATTTTCCCTAAACGTTTATGGAATGAGGTAACGGTTTCTTTTCCGTTTACTGCCAAAAGTTTGTCAATTCGTCCCTTAACGCTGTTGGCAGCCTCTTCAAACTCAGGGCGTTTTGTATCGAAGCGTGCAACCTTAATCTGATCGGATAGGTAATCGGCTATGGTGTAAGGGATAATAAAGTATCCGTCGCCGGCACACTGCATCAGCGAACTGGCCCCAAGGCGATTGGCACCATGGTCGGAAAAATTGGCTTCGCCTATGGCGAAGAGGCCGGGAATGGTGGTCATCAGGTTGTAGTCAACCCACAGTCCGCCCATAGTGTAGTGTCCTGCAGGGTAAATACGCATGGGGGTATTATAGGGCGATTCGCCGGTAATCTTCTCGTACATTTCGAAAAGATTGCCATACTTGTTTTCTATGGCTTTTGCCCCCTGTTTTTGAATGGCATCCCGAAAATCGAGGTAAACCGATAAGCCCGTATCGCCCACTCCGTAGCCGGCATCGCATCGCTCCTTCGCTGCCCTCGAGGCAACATCGCGGGGAACAAGGTTTCCAAAAGCAGGATAACGGCGTTCGAGGTAGTAATCACGATCCTCTTCGGGGATATCGTTGGGGTTGCGCTTATCGCCCTTTTCCTTGGGTACCCATACCCGTCCGTCGTTCCTCAGCGATTCGCTCATAAGGGTGAGTTTACTCTGAAACTCATTGAGAACGGGAATTGAGGTGGGGTGGATTTGGATAAAACTTGGGTTGGCAAAGAGGGCTCCCTTTTTATATGCCTTCCAGGCAGCAGATCCATTGGAGTTAACCGCCAGGGTTGACAGGTAGTATATCGTGCCGTAACCACCCGTGGCCAGAACAACAGCATGTGCTGCGTGGCGCTCGATTTCGCCCGTGATAAGGTTGCGGGCGATGATTCCGCGTGCCCTCCCTTCCACAACAACAATATCGAGCAACTCCCTACGGGAGTACATGGTAACGGTTCCTGCCTGAATCTGTCGGGTAAGTGCGCCATAACCACCCAAAAGGCATTGCTGACCGGTTTGCCCTTTGGCATAAAAGGTTCGGCTAACCTGAACCCCGCCAAACGAGCGGTTGTCGATAAGACCACCGTAATCGCGGGCGAAGGGCACACCGATGGCAGTATAGTGATCGATAACCAGATTGCTCACCTCGGCTGCCCGGTAAACATTCGCCTCGCGGGCTCTGTAATCGCCTCCCTTAATCATGTCGTAAAATAATCGGAAAACGCTATCGCCATCGTTCTTGTAGTTTTTGGCAGCGTTTATACCACCCTGAGCTGCAACAGAGTGAGCACGTCGTGGGGTGTCCTGGTAGCAAAAGACTTTAACATTATAGCCCAACTCTCCAAGGGTTGATGCGGCCCCCGATCCGGCCAAACCTGTTCCCACAACAATTATATCCAACTTTTTCCTATTCGCGGGATTTACCAATTTTAGTGATGCTTTATGCCTTGTCCATTTTTCAGCAAGGGGACCATCGGGTATTTTAGCGTTGAGTTTATTCATGGTGGTGTTTTTTTCAGTGAGGAATATCCAATACGTTACTATTCACAAATTAGCCGTAATTAACGTGCAAACCAAAAGTAAATGGGGATTATGGTAAAGCCAACGGCAACAATAACGGCATAAACATACGCAAATGATTCTAACCTGTTCAACCACTTGTTGTTATTTAGTCCAATGGTGTGAAAGGCGCTCCAAAAACCGTGGCTTAAATGCAGGCCCAGGAGAACGGCCGAAATAATGTAAATAAGGTTATACCACCAGTACTTAGAAAAAAAGCTGGAGACAAGCAGATAGGTGTTGTGCATTTCAGTTCCCTCAACATAGGGAGCTTCACCAAAACGGAGTTTCAGGAAAAAGTTAATCAAATGTAAAACCAGGAAAGCCAGGATGGCAAATCCGAGGATATACATATTCTTCGAAGGCCAGGTTGTAACCCGATTTGATGCCGTTTTGTTGTATCCAATGGGCCTTGTTCTTTGGTTTTTAAGCGTGATAATGGTGGCGTAAACAATGTGAAAGAAAAAGCCAAATGCCAGCAAAAATTCGACAATCCTTAGCAGGGGAATTGTGGCCAGGGCATGTGCTGCTCTGTTGTATAAGGAGCCATCCCCAACCAAAAGTAGTAGGTTTGTGGTAAGATGAACTACCAAAAAGAGCATCAAAAATAATCCGGTGATGCTCATAATCATTTTTTTACCAAGCGAAGAGCTGAAAATTCCACTCATAATTAGTGTGTTTTATTTTGGTCAACAAGTTAAGTTTTTCTCAAGGACAACAATGCTTTTAAGTGTTTTTTTAAACGTGTTTTTAAACATTCAGCAATAAGAGATTCAGTTAAAGTAGAAAAACTAAAAAACTGCATAAAGATGTTTAAGGTATATCCAGCGAATTCAATACTATCCCATTAATTTCAAGTATTTATTTTTAATGGCTATTAGCTTATCTGCAGTCAGGTTTTCCCTGTAGATTCTTACTAAGTCATTGATAACCCTGTTCTTATAAATGAATGCAGTTGCAGCATCGAAGTATAGCAATTCGGTATCGTATTTTACCTCCGTTGTAAGTTTTCGAAAGTCCTTCCATTCAATGCGTTCGGGAATTGAAAAGTAGCCAAAATTGGGATTTGCATGTTCGAGGTATGCTCCATCGCCCAGCGGGATCAACGAAAAGAATCTATGATTTTTAATCATAGCCATTTCGTTTTGGAATGATTTCACTTTCTTTTTAAAAATAATTCCATGGTCGCGGTAAAGCTCTTGCAAAATAGCAATTTGATTATACTTGGGAATATCGAATAGACGAATGACAGGGCATGTTTGGTTAAACAGGGTAACATTTCCGGTTATGGCATCGATGGGGAATTTCACCCTTTCCTGAATGGTGAGGGTAATTCGTATGATCGTTTCAAGCGAAACGAATTCCTCGGTAACCAAATAGAGCACTTGTGGTTTTGTGGAATACTGAACCTGGCTATAGTAGCCGAAAAAGGGAGAGACGGCCTCTAATACACAGGTATTTTTAAGCAGCAAATCATTTTCTACACAGGATAAAGGCTCTTCTTTGGTTATGCCACCAAAATATTCGATTACATTTTGCCCGCTCATAGTTTGTGTGTTTTAGTTTTTTACGAAAAATTCATGATACGTAAAGAAAGCCACAATTGCACGGCAATCTCGTGTGTAAGACTCCTTCGTGAGGTTGCAGACGACTTAATGCAAGCTATGGATTGCGATAAAAACTCCAGTGCAGTAAAGAACGTTTTTTCAGGTTTATACCTGATGGCGTAGCTATTACAATGGCTTCAATGTGAACAGCCAAAGTAAATAGTTAGGAAAACTCTTGAATCACATTTTAACAAATATATAATTCTTTTTTTGATTCAGGCTTAGAGAGCAATAAAAACGTTCGTTTAGCAAGATGATTGTAGTTGCGTAAATTGCCACAACTACTCTGTAAAACAAGTTATTAGGAGCATTGTCAAAAAAACTATCCTGACACTACCAATTGAATATGTACCAAATTTTAACTCAACCTGCTGCTTTAACGGTTATTTTCCTCTTTTTTGAGAATTTCCATGGCGTATAACAGGGTGGTATCAATCCTTTTGATGATAGGGTAATACCCCTCATTATCAATAAGATTTCTGGCAATGGCTGCTCTTAGTTGCGTTTCGATTAGCTCTTTAGATTCTTCAATTTGCGTTTTCTCGGGTTCAACGCCGCGTTTTTTTGAAAAATCAATAAAGCGATTGAGTAGGTTAACCTTGTCCAGATATTTTTCTATGGCAAGGTAGTCGTGTAGGCCGGACATCTCTTTCCTGTACGTGTCGGTGAACTCAAAGGCAAAGCGATAGATTAAACCCCTGTTGGCCACCATGTTAAAATAAGGGGTTGTTCCAGAGGTATCCAGGGGAACGAAATAGTCGGGCATTATACCCCCACCACCGTACACAGTGCGCCCACCGGGCGTGGTGTATTTCAGAGAATCGGAGAAATGAATGCTATCCTGTACCTGAAATTCGCCGTGTAAATATCTATTGCTTATATCGTAGTAATATTCATCATCCCCCGGAGCATAGGGCTTTTGGATACTCCTGCCTGTGGGAGTATAGTATCTTGCTATGGTCAACCTTAGCGCCGAACCGTCGGAGAAAAGAATTTGCTCCTGAACCAATCCCTTGCCAAACGATCTCCTGCCAATTACAAGACCCCTGTCGTTATCCTGGATGGCACCGGCCAAAATTTCGCTTGCCGAGGCGGCAAATTCGTCGATAAGAATGGCAACCTGAGTATTTGTGCATTGCCCCTTCGAATCGGAGTAGATGTTATGGCGTGGGCGGGCTTTCCCCTGGGTATAGACGATCAACTTCCCTTCGGGAAGAAATTCGTTGGCGATGTTGGTGGCGGCATCAAGATATCCGCCGTTGTTTCCTCGCAAATCAACGATTAGCTTAGTCATGCCTTGCTTTTGGAGCTTGCTAACCGCATCGATAAATTCTTTATAGGTTGTTCGGGCAAATCGCGATATTTTAATGTACCCCATTTCGTCATCGAGCATTAAGCTGATATCAATACTGTAAATGGGTATTTTATCCCTCACAATCTCAAATACCATGATTTCATCAACGCCTTTTCGGACAATGCCCACTTTCACCCTCGTTAAATTTGGACCTTTCAGCAACTTAACCACTTCATCCTGAGGGAAACCAATCCCTGCTACGTTTTGGCCATCAATTGTTACAATCCTGTCACCAGCCAAAAGGCCGATTTTCTCCGAGGGACCCCCTTGTACCGTGCTTACCACCACAATGGTATCATTAGGCATGTTGAAAGTTATGCCAATGCCATCGAAACCCCCGTCGAGAGGCTCGTTTACAGCTTTCAACTCCGAGGCAGGGATATATACCGAGTGGGGATCGAGGTTCTTCAGCAGTACGGGGATAGTATTCTCAACCAAAGTGCTTACCGATACGGTATCTACATATTGGTCTTCGATGTACTTAAGTACGTTGGTGAGCTTATCGGCGCGTGGGTAAACCGTCAGGCTTGGTCTTCCGGGGGCCTGTTGAAGCTTAGCGCCAATTGATAGGCCTGCTATCAGTACAAGTGCCAACCCCAGCGGATAAATGATATCTTTTGGTTTATTGATGTATTTCATCAAAATCTGTGTTTTATCGGGTCGATCTATTGATCCGTTTCAACCGACCCGGTTACTATAATTTAATTATTTCAATTTTTGCCCTTTTCAGCAAATCGACGCCTTCGGCAATGCGGTAATCGTCGTTGTAAACAACTCTTGTAATACCCGCTTGGATAATGAGTTTGGCACACTCCAAGCAAGGGGAAGAGGTTACATACAGGGTTGACCCTTCGCTGCTGTTGTTCGATTTGGCTACCTTAGTGATGGCATTGGCCTCGGCATGCAAAACGTAGGGTTTGGTCTTACCCGTCTCGTCTTCACAGACGTTTTCAAAACCACTGGGCGTTCCGTTGTAGCCATCGGAAATAATCATTTTGTCCTTAACGATAAGTGCGCCAACCTGCCTACGTTTACAGTAAGAATTTTGTGCCCATATTTGGGCCATTTCGAGATAACGGCGGTCGAAATCAGGCTGCTTATCTCCATATGGATATTTCCTCGATTCTTTCATATTGCACTGTAACTGTACCGATAAAAATAGTTCTCTAAGGGTCAAAGGTATAAACTTTGCAGTGGTTTTAAACCGATTAAAATAAAAAAACCTCGAGTAATCGAGGTTTTTTGTACCCGGGGCCGGGGTCGAACCGGCACAGTATTGCTACCACTGGTGTTTGAGACCAGCGCGTCTACCAATTCCGCCACCCGGGCAATCGCGTTAAGAACGTTTCGGGCTGCGAAGATAAAAGGTTTTTTTGTTTTGCACAAGAAGATTACAAAAAGTGTTTCAATTAATCTGAACTCAAAAAATTGGCTGAGTGCTGCTTAAAAATTGTTTAATTGTTCGGATAGTGGTTCGGAGCCTGAACAAAATAACCAGAGGGTTTGTTAAAAAATTATGTAAAGCGTTGTATTTAGGTAGGTTTGTAAGTACTATAATCAATTGGGGTTTGGAAAAGCAATCCGACAAGGACAGGTATGAGGGATTGAAATTTGCAAGCAAGAGCGTAGAAAAAAGAATAAAAATGTATGATATTGTACAAAATAATTGGTAGTTTAGTAATAGTTTAAATGGATGGTTGTTGGATTGTAATCTTTTGATAATCAGATTTATATTTTTTAAAAAGATTATTTTAATCAAATTTGCTGATACCTCTCTTCAAAAAAACTGCTTTGATATGTTGCTAATTACGCGCTTCAAAAAGTTAAGCCTAAGCACAAAATTCAATGTCATTTTTGGCTCATTCCTGCTTTTTGCACTTATAGCACTCTATTTCATGTATAAAAGTCAGGTTAACAAGACTTTTAGTGATACCCATACCTTTATGGCCGAGAGTATGAGTGATATTGCCGAGATGATGCAGATTACCGAAGATTTTTCAAATACCACCGGCTTTAGCAATGAGGATTACAAAGTTCTTAAACCCTTTTTCGAAAAGAGAACCTATTACGAAACAGGCTATCCATTTTTGGTAACCCGATCGGGCGACTACCTGATTCATCCCTTTAAGGAAGGAAAAAACGAGCAAAATTCTGACAATCATCGTCAAAGATTATCTTTAAAAGGGAAAGGGTATTTTCGGTACTATTTCTCTGTGGATAATCGCCCTAAATGGCAATATGCTCAGTACTTTGAACCTTACGATGCGTATATAGCTGTTACATTTTATGAGGATGAACTGTTCGACAATCTTTCCCGGTTACGAATCCTTTTTGCTCTTTTCTCAGCAATGTCTATCATTCTAATTATTGGGATGCGGACTCTTGTAAAATCAATAGTTCACTCGTTGAATAAAAGTATAAACTTTGCATTGCAATTGGCCGACGGCGATTTAAACGCCCAGCTTGATATCGACCGAATGGATGAAATTGGCAATCTGACTGAAGCGCTTAAAAACATGGCGGGTCACATTGGAACAATTATCGAAACCACAAAACGTTCGTCTCAATCAATAGCCGAATCGGGCCTAAGCATATTTGCCTCAGCCGAGAGATTATCGAGTGGGGCAAATCAGCAGGCAGCGTCCTCGGAGGAAGTCAGCAGCTCCATTGAACAAATGGCAGCCAGCATTACACAGAATGCAGACAATGCCCGTCAGGCAGAAACTATTTCACTGGCCATTGCTTCCGGAGCAGACAAGGTAGAGAAAACCGCACAGGAAAGCCTTGCTTCCATCAGAAGCATTTCGGAGAAAATTAGAATTATTGCCGATATTGCTTTCCAAACCAATATCCTGGCGTTAAACGCAGCAGTTGAGGCTGCCCGTGCCGGTGAACACGGCAAGGGATTTGCCGTAGTGGCATCGGAGGTTCAGAAATTGGCTGAGCGCAGTAGGTTGGCTGCTGATGAGATTGAATCTTTGGCTCGTGAAAGCGTTAAAATTACGGAAGAGTCTGCCGGCTTCACGGCTCGATTAATTCCCGAAATTAAGAGAAATGTCTCTCTTGCTCAGGAAATAACATCAGCAAGTATTGAACAGAGTTCGGGTTCAGATCAAATTAGCCATGCCATTCAGCAGTTGAATTCGGTTACCCAGCAAAATGCCTTGGCAAGCGAGCAGCTGGTTGAATATTCGTATAAGCTGAAGGAGCAATCGGAAAAATTGGAGTCGATTATACAATTTTTCAAAACCAGCTAAGAACACATCATCCTTAAATGGCAGATTTGCCAACTGAGTGGCAGAAATTGGTGGGATTATATTACATTGCCAATTACCCTGGGGCTAACGGTTTTTCGTACAATCTCACAGATCCCTTCGAGATCCATTCCGCACTCGCGATATAGTTCGGCCTGAGTGCCATGTTCAATAAACCTATCGGGAATTCCCAGACGGATAACCCTGGTTGTAAAACCATTATCGTTCAACCATTCAAGCACAGCCGACCCAAATCCTCCCTGAATGGAGCCATCTTCAAGCGTGACAATAGTTTTAAATTTTTTGCCGATTCTCGCAAGCGTTTTCTCATCCAAAGGCTTTACAAAGCGCATGTCGTAATGTGCAACACAGATTCCCTCTTCACCCAGCTTATCAGCAGCTTTCGATGCTGTAATCCCCAAAGGTCCAAGAGAAAGAATGGCAAGATCATCACCCTGCCGAAGCATACGTGCCTGCCCCACGGTTATTGCGGTGAAAGGCTTTCTCCAGTTAATCATTGAGCCATTGCCGCGAGGGTATCGGATGCTCCATGTACCCATGCCCGGTAACTGTGCGGTGAACATCATATTGCGCAATTCCTCTTCGTTCATGGGAGAACAAATGGTAAGGTTGGGAATAGCTCGCATGTAGGAAATGTCGAATGCACCATGATGGGTTGCACCATCATCTCCAACAAGTCCGGCGCGATCGAGGCAGAAAACAACCGGTAGGTTTTGTAGGGCTACGTCATGGATTACCTGATCGTATGCTCGCTGCATGAAAGAGGAATAGATGTTACAGAAAGGAATCATGCCTTCGGCAGCAAGACCTGCCGAAAAGGTAACTGCGTGTTGTTCGGCAATTCCCACATCGAAAGCGCGCTCCGGCATTTTTTCCATCATAATGCAGAGAGAGCAGCCCGTGGGCATGGCCGGTGTAATGCCAACTATTTTTGGGTTTTTCTCAGCCAATTCAACCAGAGTATACCCAAAAACATCCTGAAAACGGGGAGCAGCCGACTCTTCGGTTGAAATGGAAATCCGCTCTCCGGTTACTTTATCGAATATCCCGGGGGCATGCCAAAGCGTTTGGTTTTTTTCCGCGGGAGTAAACCCTTTCCCTTTAACCGTAATGCAGTGAAGCAATTTGGGCCCGGGGATATTTTTCAAATCGTTAAGGATACGGGTAAGGTAAACCACATCGTGCCCGTCAACCGGGCCAAAATATCGAAATCCCAACGATTCGAACAGATTGCTCTGTTTGAAGATGGTGGACTTTATGGCATTTTCCAACTTTTGAACCAACGATCGGGCCCCGGGACCGATGCCATCCAGTTTCCCCAATAGATCCCAAACTTCTTTCTTCAGCTTGTTGTATGTCTTTGAGGTGGTTATGTCTAAAAGATATTCTTTCAGCGCCCCCACGTTGGGATCGATGGCAATGTTATTGTCATTGAGTATAACCAAAAGGTTGGTTTGCTTCGAGCCTCCATTATTGAGCCCCTCAAATGCTAGGCCGCTGGTCATCGAGCCGTCGCCAATTACCGCTATGGTTTGCCTTTCTTCACCTTTCAGATCCGATGCCATAGCCATTCCAAGTGCAGCCGAAATGGAAGTCGAGCTGTGCCCTGTGCCAAAAGAATCGTATTCGCTTTCGCTCCGCTTGGGAAAACCGCTGATACCCTTATATTTCCTGTTGGTGTGAAAGACTCCCCGTCTTCCGGTAAGGATCTTATGCCCATAGGCTTGATGCCCGACATCCCAAATTATCCTGTCGTTTGGGGTGTTAAATACGTAATGCAGGGCAATGGTAAGCTCCACAACTCCGAGGCTGGCTCCAAAATGACCCGGATTGCTGGAAACGACGTCTATAATGAATTGCCTCAACTCCCTGCTTAATTGCACAAGGTCATCTGTCCCAAGTTTTTTCAGATCTTCGGGAGAGTTAATTTGATTCAGAATAGAGCCTTCAAAATCCATGATTTAATCTTATCCGGCAAAGTTACAATAAAAAACACAATAAATGATAATTGCTGCAGTACGCGCTTCGTCTGATACTAAGTCAATTATTTATGAGGTTAACGAACTTAAAAGCCAATTGTTTTGTTGAGTTTTTCTTTTAAATATTGAGATGAACAACAAGCATAATTATTTATATCTTTGTCAGTAACAAGACACCTACACAGCACGAACCATGATAAACAGAACATTTTACCTGGGCATTGTAATCATAGCGGTTTTCCTTTTCGATTCATGCGTACCGGTTAAGGAGTTTCAAACCTTACAGGATAATAATACCAAGTGCGAAGAGGAGAGGGAGAAGTTTTCCATTGAGAACGAGTCGCTTGGAGTTAAAACTCGGGAATTGGAGGCCAAACTTAAGGTACTCACCGATGAGGTTGAGCGGCTTGTTGCCGACAGTGCTAAACGATCGGTTGAACTCAACAGGCTAAAGGACGAGAATGAGAGGCTGACATCGAGGTATGGACAGTTGGAGGATTTACAAAAGAGTTTCATGTCAGGCAGTCAGCAGGAAACGCGTAAAGTTTTAGCCCAGCTACAAAAAACTCAGGAAGAGCTGCAGGTCAAAGAGGATGCCCTAAAAGAGTCGGAGCGCAGGCTGAACCTCAGGAGGAAGAATCTTGAGGAACTACAATCTTACCTTGACCAGCTAAAAAAGGATTTGGACGATCGCAATGCCCGTTTGGTGGAATTAGAGCAAATACTTGCCCGCAAAGATTCTGCGGTGATGGCACTCAGGCGAAAGGTTTCGGATGCTCTGTTCGGTTTTGAGGGCAAGGGGTTGAGCGTAAAGTTGCAGAATGGCAAGGTTTACGTTTCGCTTGACGAACGGCTGATGTTCAAATCGGGGAGCCACGTTGTGGATGCCAACGGTGTGGCAGCCATGAAGCAGCTTATCCCCGTGCTGGAGCAAAACCCCGATATCAATATTATGGTGGAAGGGCATACCGATGATGTGCGTTTCCCTGAGCGCGTAGAGCTGCTTGATAACTGGGATTTAAGCGTTAAAAGGGCAACTTCTATCGTGCGAATACTGTTGGATGGCACAAAAATATCGCCCGTTCGGATTACGGCGGCAGGCCGTAGCCAATTCCTCCCGGTTGACCCTGCAAAAACGCCTGAAGCCCGTCAGAAGAACAGACGCACTGAAATAATACTCACACCCAAATTGGATGAGCTGTTTGAAATTTTAGAGTCTAACTAAGAGCAGTTTTATAGGATAATCAACCTGATTTGGGGGTGAAAGAATTTTGTCTTTACCTGTCGCACCTTACTTTCAGCAGGGCATTAAATCTGCTCCTGTGTGGAGTTGGCTACCTGTTTTCGCAAATCCTGCGCTACCCCATTGTTTTTGGCAAACCCTGGAGTATTTCCATTGAACCCACAACCCGCTGTAATTTTCAGTGCCCCGAATGTCCAACGGGAATAGGCGAACTCGGCAGGAGGGCGGGCGATATGGCTTTGGATCGTTTTATTGGCATCATTAATGAAATTGAGCATACTACTTTAACCGTTCTGTTGCATTTTCAAGGCGAACCATTGATGAATCCGGATATTTACAAAATGGTTGAATATGCTTCCTCAAAACGCATTATCACTGAAATGGCTACTAACGCTACGCTGCTCGATAAAGAGGCATCGGAAAAATTAGTGAAAAGCGGCCTGAAAAAAATTGTTATATCCATTGATTCGCCATCGGAAAGAGAGTTTGGAATGTACCGCAAAGGGGGGAAACTGACCGAGGTGCTCTTGGGGATTGAGAATATTCAACGGGCTAAACTGAAATATAAAACGGGGTATCCCTTGCTCTATTTAGAGTTGCTTGCATTTAATAATAATGTGCCCCAGATTGATAATTTCGTCACGCTTGGCAAATCATTGCGAGCCGATGTGATAAGAGTAAAAACTGTTCAACTGTTAAATCTTGAGTCAGCCGCTGACAAAATTCCCATTGGTACCAAGTATGGCCGTTACGAAAAACGGGTTGATGGAAGTATCGCTTTAAAGGGGAAAGCCAACTCACCTTGCTCTGTCCCTTGGTATAAATGCTCGCTAACTCACGATGGATGGATTGTGCCGTGCTGTTTCGATAAAAGCGCAACCTATCTTTTGGGTTCAATTAGCACACACTCGTTGAGCGAGGTGTGGTATTCAAAACATTACAATAATTTTAGAAAAAGGTTAATCAGGCATCGGCGGCTTATGCCGGTTTGTTCAACCTGTCCTCAGGGTCGGGTTAAAATAGATTTCAACGTTGGGTGAATTGCCGTTCTGCATACGCGTTAAATGTGATCTGAAATAATAAAAACAAAGTGAGAAAAAACCAATGATTGTGGTGTGAATAGTTCATTTTTAGGCGCATTGTTATAGGTGTGGAACCTGATTTCAGCTACCTTTTCCAAACGTAATCCCCTATGCTAAAGCAACCTTTTACCGCCAAATTATATCTGTGTTATAATATACTTTACTTATTTTTCGTTTGCTTAACATCTTGATTTATTGAATTCCTTTTAAAAAATAGTATTTTTGCCCTCTTAATTTCAAACCCAACTCAATGCAGCCATTCAGTCAAATCAGATTTAGGCAAATAAATTGTATTAGCGGCTGGTTTGCTTTTGCTATAGCAGCCATCGTATATCTTCTCACCATAGAGTCCTCGGCCAGCTTTTGGGACTGCGGCGAATTCATTGCAAGTGGCAATAAACTATTGGTTGGACACCCTCCCGGAGCCCCCTTCTTTATGTTAATGGTGAGGGTTTTTACCATGTTGTCACCTAGCAAGGAGTTAATCCCTGTTTTGGCTAATTCTCTTTCGGCTCTTGCCAGCGCTTTCACCATCCTTTTCCTGTTCTGGTCTATTACTCATCTGGCTCGGAAAATGGTGAAAACCGATGACGGTAATTATTCCCTGTCCCAAATGGTATTGATTATAGGCTCAGGTTTAGTTGGGGCGTTAACTTATACTTTTTCCGATACCTTTTGGTTTTCGGCCGTTGAAGCCGAGGTTTATGCCACCTCTTCACTTTTCACCGCGTTGGTTTTCTGGGCAATTTTAAAGTGGGAAGATGTGGCCGACGAACCCCATGCCAATAGGTGGATTATCCTGATAGCATACCTCATGGGTTTGTCAATTGGTGTTCACCTCCTGAACTTGTTGGCCATTCCGGCCATCGTTATGGTTTACTACTTCCGTAAATATCAGGTTACTACAAGGGGCGTTGTCAAGGCTTTGGCATTGGGAGTTCTCCTTTTGGCCGTGATGATGTATGGGATAATTCAAGGTTTTGTTGTTCTGGCCTCCAAGTTTGAACTGCTATT
>JAKQEF010000192.1 GCA_029558675.1 Bacteroidota bacterium
TCCTGCATTCTCATAACGTTGTTCTTTTTAAGCACCCGAACCCTACTAACCATTTTTAAGTACATTAACCTTTTTCTACTGATTATTTTCACCTCATTGCTGGTGAGCGATATGGAACTCTACCGGCATTGGGGATATAGAATTGATGCCACTCCCCTATTCTACCTTAAAACGCCCGGCGAAGCGTTTGCCTCGCTGGAGATTTGGTTGATATTAGCCCTTGTCATATCCATCGGATTGCTCGTTTACGCATTTTTCAGGTATTACCAATTCCTCGTTGGCAGGTCGGAGTTGGAAAAAGGGAAATGGTTTGTGGCTCCTGTTTTTTTGTTCCTTGCTTCAACCATGATCATCCCCATAAGGGGTGGATTTGGCGTAGCACCCATGAATCCCGGTAAAGTTTATTTTTCGCGAAATGTTTTTGGCAATCATGCTGCATTGAATGGAGTGTGGAACATGATATACGGACTAACCATGTTGGAATCGATGGGAAAGGAATACCCCCGGTACATTACTGCTCAGGAGGCCGAATCGCATATCGCTACCTTCGATATACAGAACGATGCTGCTCCCAAGATATTAAAAACCGACAGGCCAAACATTGTTCTGATACTACTAGAAAGTTTCACTTCAAAATTTATTGAACCCTTGGGAGGCATGCAAGGCGTAACTCCCAACTTCAACCGACTCTCCCAACAGGGGCTGCTCTTCTCCAACCTCTACGCCTCGGGCGATAGAAGCGATAAGGGAATTGTATCGGTGCTTGCGGGATTTCCTGCACAATCGAGAAGTTCCATTATTCTATACCCTCCCAAATCTGCCAAGTTGCCCAAATTCAGTAAAATCCTCGATTCTCTGGGCTACCATACATCCTTTTACTATGGCGGCGATCCAAATTTTGCCAGCATCAGCACATTCCTATACTCTGCCCGTTTTGGGCAGATCATCTCTCAGAGCGATTTTCCCGCTTCCATCGATAGGGGTAAGTGGGGTGTGCCCGATGAGTTTGTCTTTCAAAAACTGATATCCGATTTGGATAAGGCTGAAACGCCTTTCTTTAAATTTTTCTTCACCCTGAGCAGCCACGAGCCCTTTGTGTTTCCTGCTGAACCTTTTTTCCCCGACAACAACACTTTGAGCAAGTATGCCAGCAGCGTGTACTACGCCGATCAGTGGCTTGGATACTTCTTTGACGAGGTAGCCAAAAAACCATACTGGGACAATACGCTGTTCATACTTATAGCCGACCATGGCCATCGTCTTCCTGGGAAAAATCAGGTGTTTGAACCTGAAAAATTTGCAATACCCATGCTGTGGCTTGGTGGTGCTATAGACACGGTAGGGGTTGTATCGCGGGTCGGATCGCAAACCGACCTGGCCAGAACTCTCCTATACCAGCTAAACATTGATGCAAGCCGTTTTATCTTTTCCCGAAACCTCCTTGCCTCATCAGACAAACACTTTGCATACTACGCCTTCAACGACGGGTTCGGATTTATTACCGATAGTTGCCGTTACATCTGGGATCATCAGGGGCAAGCCGAGATTTCCAACTCCGGTTGCGAAGGGATTAAAAATGACGCCTTCTCGTATTTCAAGTACTACCAGGACTATTTTCTCGGGTTATAGCAATTGGCAAATTGCCATATGGGGTTTCCATTTTTTTATTTTCTATTTTTGGCATAGGTTTGTAGTACTAAAACTCAGTCATCATTAACCAACAAATGGCGGATTCAAGTCACAAATGCAACTTTTGGTTAAATAATAATTTATTCATTACAAATATAGGGTTTTCGTAATCAAATCTTTTTCTGGGTCTCTTGTTTAGCCTAGCTTCCACCCGCTTTACCTTTTCGTGTGTGAT
>JAKQEF010000089.1 GCA_029558675.1 Bacteroidota bacterium
CGAGCCGGCGTTGCTGGCCCCGAGCGTTTCTGTTCTTGCGATACGGATTGAGCGGTAACCATTTTCAAAGTTGAGGCTGCTGCTGATACTAGCCGCTATCTTATCGATAGACTTACCTTCCTCAAGCCCTAGCGTTACTTCCCTCCTTACTATTTCCCTAAACCTTTTATCCGTCGTTCCGGTTATCCATTTAATTTTTTTGCCGCAATTCTGCACTACATAGTCCCGCATTCGTGCCATATAAAGCTTATCCTCATCGCTTAGCGACTTTTTGCTTCCCCTTATAGCCTTTATGGTGTTGTTCATGTAGTATGAGCCTATCTTGGTGTAGGCAAGCATGATGGCATCTTCAACAGGCTTGTCGTCATGATGAACATTAATGCTCAGCAGCTCATTGGTGCTGCCAGCCTTTTTGACCTCGGCTACTAAGGGGGAAAGCTGTGTCTTTAGTGCCCTTCTAAATATAGGGATAAACGAATTTACGTAGTAGTTATAACGGCTGTCGCTCATTACATTTCATCTACATTATCGTTCATATCCGGATTTAAAGGCTCTGAACTAAACTGGCTGGCGGGCATTACGCCCATTGGGATTAGCACCTCGTTAAGGATAGGTAGGTCTATTTCATTCAGGAATGATTTCGTGCGCTTTTCGTTTATTGTCAACCAGCCCATTGTGTTTAGCGTTGTTGCCAGCTTATCAAGGTCGTCCTGCAGCTCTATAAACGCCTGCAAATCGTAGTCAACGAAGCCTTTATCACCTTCCGGCAAAAAGAACCGGTTAAACCCGCTCTTCAGCTTCTCCATCATCGGCAGCGAGGCATCTGTTACAAGGGCTTTCCTAGCCTCCTTCATGTTGTTGTACGTAGTTGCTTCCGTGTCTCCCATAAGCATAGAGGGAACTTGATATATACGACAAAGGTCTCGCAAATTCATTTTTTGACCCTCGATTATCTGCATGTCAACAGGAGAAAGCCCGATGGGTATCCATTTCAACGCCTTGCCAACAACCATTGCATCGCCAAAATTCTCGGGGGCTTGTTTTTCCCTCCATTTATCCACCACCTTTTGAGCTTGTTCTTCAGTCATCGCCTCGTTGCCTTCCGGTGTTAGCAACCCTTTCGCTCCAGAATTTCGGTAACTATTTATTTGGGCCGAAATAGCCGAATTTGACAGGTTAATTAAATCAGCAGCCGCCATGATAGGGCTTAGCCCATATAGCCAGCTACCCTGATAGTTAAAGTTCGGGTTAAAGGTCTTAACGTGCATCATGTTCTCGGGAGGGATAACCCCGGACGGGTCGAAGCCGTCAAATATGTAGCCGCCAACAGGGTTCAGGTAGTTATTGAATTTAATTGTTACCAAGTTCGCCGGGGCTGTATGCAGGGAAATCAAAGCCCCCTGTGTGCCATTGCGACGTATGCCATATAGATAGGCGTTACCTGTAATTTCGTAATACATAATAAGCTGCTGAATGATGTCGTCGAACGTCTCATTTCTGTTTGGCTTGTCAATCAGCATGTTAATGTCGCTGGTGTAGTCAGGTTCAAACTGCGTTTGCTTAATATAAATAGCGTCGTCAATAGCCTTGTTTATAATAGCCCTGTTATATCGGGCTTTCGAGCCTGTTCTTTTTTCAACGTAGTAAGTCCAGGGCACTCCGGCGCATGAGGCGGCTATTCTGTTGACAATCGAGTAAACTATATGGTTATAAAGATAGCCTTTGTCTATTGTGTCGCTAAGGCTGGCAATCTTTTGCAGCGGCATTCCGCTAGCCACCATGCTCAGCAGCGTGCGGAACATTTGGTTTGCCTCTTCTACGTTTACATTTGTTGCGGGTCTGGCAGCTTTAGTCTTTTCTATATTCAATCCAAATATTTTCATACGGCATAAAATTTATGACGTGATTGGTGCTTTACATACATGAAGCCATAACGGGCGGCATCTATGGCATGGTTGAACTTGTCAATAGCCAACTTGCCCCGCTCGTCAAGCCATACGTAGGTCTTTAACTCATTCATTAAATTCGTGGAATTTTCGGTAACGATAATCATGTAGTCCTGCATCGTAAGCAGCCCAGTGCTTATAACGCCCGAACCATCTGCGGATACAGCCGGCACAATGTTGTTTCCGAGTGCCTTTAGCTCATCAATTAAGCGGGGATTGCTTCTATCTGCCACTATTAGTCTATTCCCTGCATATTGACGGTTTAATTCAAAAAGGCTATTGGTTGTAAGCCCGTTCTTGTAAAAGCATTCGTCTAAATAAATTATTTTTTTCCCCTCGTCAACCGCTATCTTTACTAGTGTTGAAGGGTCGCTGGCAAATCCAAAGTCTTGCCCCAAAATAAAGTCTAAACTGGTATCAAATTCTCCGATGTCCCAGTTATCAAATACCACACCCTCCAGCTTGCCTACCTCCCCGTCAACAAACACCCTTTTGAAGTTGGCGTTGCGCTTGCCAGCCTCGTGAAGCTCCTGCTTAATGTTTTCGTCAAGGTATGGGTTGTCGGCAAATGTAGAATGGATGTAGGTGCTATTATTTCGGGTCATGTAATCGGTGTGGCAGTAAAACTCGCAAGTAGGGTTAAAGTCAAAAAAAACAGTTCCTTTAGTTCGGATAACTAACTGCCTAGCCCGCTCCTCATCGATATTGTTTGCCTCGTTTATAAACAATATATTACGGCTCGAACCGTAAACCTTTTCAGCCGTGTCCACGCTAAAAAATTCTATTTGCGTTTTATTTATCCGGTAAATTTTGTCGGTTCGGTTGTAGCTATTTTCGTCATACATGTTAAGCGACTGCAGTATCGAAAAGAAATCCCTCATTGCACCCCTCTTGAGGTGTGGCAGCGTTGCGCTCACAATGCTAACATACGTTTCATTTGGCTGATACATAGCGATTAGTATTAGCAATTGCACTATCGAGTAGGTTTTGCTCGACCTGGCTCCACCCTGATTGATTATGTACCGATTACCCTCAACGTATGCCTTAAGGTTTTTCTCAAATACTTTTGTCGTTTTAATCGTCATGGCTTCCGCCTGCAATTAACTGCTTTAGGTTGTTTTTTGCATCATCGCTAACAACCTGTATATTAATTGGTTCAATCTTTTGCCCCCCACTAGTATGGTCAATGTAAGCCTGGTTAAGCCTTTGCCTATCAGCATCGTCAGCCACCATGCGCATGGCGGCAATTTGCAGCGTTGCATTTTCGCTTTTAATCCATTTGTTAAGCAGGTAGTTAACCGCCTTTTTCCTATTTTCCAGCAAGGCCTCTTTTATATCGTCCATTTCGTTTAATCCGTAGTTATAGGCCGTTGAACGGCTGAACGAAAGCGCATCCCATTGGATATGCTCCCAGCGCATGAATTTATAGCGCTGGATGGCATCCATAAGCTCATTTTTGTAGAGCTGCTTTTTCTCCTCGTTAATTTCTAGTAGTGCCATGATTACCGATTTATCAGGCTGCATATCTTTTTTACTATTTCGGGGGAGTATTTGG
>JAKQEF010000193.1 GCA_029558675.1 Bacteroidota bacterium
TGAGGTAGCAACCCATTCACACAAATCGAAAGATTTGCTTGTCCCAGGATCCGGAGTCCGACTCCCAAGAGTTCGCCACAGGAGGAGGTCAGTCAATCGAAGGTCGTCTAACGTTCTTAGAATGATTGAGTCGGAAGCAACAGGGGCAAAAAGGGCTTCGGCTCCCATGCTCAATGTTGAAATCCATACGGTTTCTTCGGAAACCGGTTAGGATTAACCGGGAATGCGATTTTGATTCACATTAAACCGCACAGCACTGAAAGTGGCCAATTCTGCAAAGAAAGGGTACCGGATGGGTTGGCAGTTTAGAATCAGAAACAAATTCACGGGCTTCGAACCAACGACACTTCGTCCACCAAAGCTAATCTCCGGATTAGCCGAATGGACAATCCGCCAACCACACCTTAACCGGAGCGGTTGAAGGATCAAGGGCTGCAAGCGAAGGTTGCAAAACCTGCAAATGCAGTCGGCCAAAATAACTGTAACTTGGCATAGACGCCAAATCCTTCGGGATAAGGCACTCTAAAGTGGGAACCATCTGAACAGGGTGATTCCCACTACTGTTTTTACATGGATTGACTATTCCGGATCTTCCCCTTTATACCCGAAAATCTTCAGGGTTTTTATCCGCTTCGATACATACTTCGGTACCATGGTCTCCCATCGGCTGTCATTTGCATCCATTAGGCGAAGTACCTCATCGGGGTTTATGTGCAACCATTTCCTGTTGGCCTGCCGTAAATTTCGTATTTTACGGTTTTCAACCAGGTAGTTGAAAATATGCTTAACATCAGGCTCCATCTCAATATCGTCCACCAGTAGTATTTTACCCGTTTTTCTGTCCATGGTGGGGTAAATAAAAAAACGGGTATTTTTAGGGAACATTCTGCCCATGGCCTCAAGGATTCCTCCGCGTAGATTTTTATAGTATTGCTTCTCCAATACCCTAGTGAACGTAGGTACGCCCAGTATTACTCTAAGATTGAGAATATTAAACCTGTTAAAATAGTCAACCAGTTTGTAAAACTCCCGGAAATTTGATACCAGCACATTTTGCCCCATCCCGTTAAGTAGATCAACCCTGTCCAAAAAATCGCGCTCGTTGATTTCGCCTTTCTCAAGGAGGTTGTAAAGGGTTATCTCGCAGATTTGGAGGGTATTTTCCGGCTTGAAGCATTTGTCCTCTTTGAAAAGAGCGTATGATGTTTTGAGAATATCAAAACCTACGTAGGTAATCGGACGGAATCGTCCACGGAGCACCAGGGCGTTTTTCTTGTATAGAAAATCCGAAGGCTGGTGCACTTCGCCATTGCGGTCGAACATCACGGCAGGGGTCATGCCGTTTTTTACCAGCTGAACGCAGAGAAGGCGATTGTCAACGAAGCGGAAATCGGGGCCTGTAATACGTGCCATGGTTACCTCAACCCTGTCAAAATCGAGGTTGTCCAACAACGATTGCAGAAAAACGTTGGGATCGTGGTGGTAATAAAAGCAGGCATAAATAAGATTAACCCCTAACGTTCCCAGAGTAAATTGCTGTTGTGCCGAATCGTTTTCAAGCAACCTTACGTGGATTACCACTTCGTTGGGCTGACCGGGTGATGTCAGTTCAAACTTCATCCCCAGCCATCCATGACCCTGGTTACTCTTCCGGTAGTTGAGAATCTCAACGGTATTGGCAAATGAAAAAAATCTTAATTTATCATTACGCTTATCGTTTAAAAGCTTAACCAGCTCATTGTATTCGGCTTCCAGCATCTTTTCCAGCCTGTTCAGGCTCACATATCGCCCGCTTTGTCCCTGGTTATACAGATGGTCGCTAAAGGTTTTATCGTAGGCCGAAATGGTTTTGGCAATGGTTCCCGATGCGCCCCCGGCCAGGAAAAATTCACGTGCCACTTCTTGCCCCCCTCCAATCTCAGCAATACTGCCATATTTGGAAGTATCAAGGTTAAGCATCAATGCTTTGCGTCTGGTGGTGTAGATTTCCCGTTCCATGGCCCTGTTGTATCTTAGAGTTAATCAGTTGGTTTTCCCGTTATAGCCATTATAACCGACAATCTCTTCAATTGTTTTTCTTCTTTTCTCCCGTATTTCCTGATTCGAAGGATAACCCAAGGTGATGATTAGCAGTGGTCGTTTTCCCCTTGGGATATTAAGTATTTTTTTCACTCTTTTCTCATCGAACCAGCCAATAATGCATGACCCAAGCTCTTCGGCTGTTGCCGCAAGGCAAATGTGATTTACAGCAATGCCAATGTCCATCAAAGGGTAATACTTGCGCTTGGCCAAACTCCCGAAATTCGATTTGAAATTGGCGCCTTCCAAAATGACCACAATGTGCACTGGTGCTTGCTTAGTGAAGTGGTTCATACCCAATACTCTGCTCGATGTGGCATCGGCTATACTATTCTTCATTTCGGGATTATCAACCACAATAAATTTCCACGGTTGCGCATTGCAAGCGGAGGGTGCCAGCCGGGCTGCCTCGATTATTCTTTCCAACTTATCCCGTTCTACGGGTTGCGGCAAATAGCCCCTTACACTTTGTCTTTTCGAAACAAGGTTTTTAAATAGTTCAGGAAGAGAGTCATTGGTATTCATTGTTGGACACTTTGAAGTACTATATTCAGTTATACAGCAGCAAAGTAAAGCAAAATTTTAAATGTTCCTTAGCCAAAGATTCGATAAACTATATCGTTATTTTCGGCTTTTATATTAATAGTCCTATCCGGTGGTAGGCTCATTTAAAAATAATTTTGGTAAAATGTTTGCACTTGGAACAAAATGTACTACTTTTGCAGGCCAAATATTTTTTAACTAATAAATAACACAATTTATGTTAAATCAGTATGAAACCGTTTTCATTGTAACTCCCGTTTTGTCTGAGGCCCAGATGAAGGAAACGGTTGACAAGTTCAGAAGTGTAATCACCCAAAATGGTGGTGAAATAGTACACGAGGAGAACTGGGGATTAAAAAAATTGGCCTACCCCATTCAGAAAAAATCCACAGGATTTTACCATCTCATTGAGTTTAAAGCCGAGGGCGAACTCATTGAAAAATTAGAGGTGCAGTACCGTCGC
>JAKQEF010000165.1 GCA_029558675.1 Bacteroidota bacterium
CGAAGCGTAGCAATTTTATTGATATTTACGCTTAAACGGGTCATCATATAGTTATTTCGGGTTAACTTTGCAAAGTTATGCTAATTATTTAAAGGTTTACACGCAATGGTGGCAAAAGAGCTGATCTCCGACGTAGTTCCATCGCTAAGAACGTCGAATACGGGTATTAATGCCCTAAACTGGATGGATATCTTCAAGGTATCGCACCTGCCCATTGTCAATGACAAGGAGTTTCTCGGGTTGATTTCCGAAACCGATATTTACGATCTGAATATGCCCGAGGAGCCATTGGGAAACCATCAACTTTCTCTATTTAGGCCATACGTATCTGAATATCAGCATGTATTCGAGATATTTGAGTTGGCCTCGCGGCTCAAACTATCGCTGGTTCCCGTATTGGACAACCGAAAGAATTATTTAGGGTCGATAATCATTACCGATTTACTGCACATGTTTGCAGAAATCACGGCTCTAAAAAATCCGGGTGGCATTATAGTGTTAGAGATCAACAACAACGACTACTCGCTGGCTCAAATAGCCCAGATTGTTGAGGGGAACGATGCCAAAATTTTGAGTACGTTCATAACCTCGCATCCCAACTCAACAAAACTTGAACTTACACTTAAACTTAATGTAACCGACTTAACCTCAATCCATCAAACCTTTAACCGGTACAACTATACCATTTTGGGCTCGTATATGAAACACGATGAGGAGGAGGACCTGCTGGAAGATCGTTACAATCTTCTAATTAAATACCTTAACATGTAGTAAATCAAGATTTACCTACTATATTATTTGGCATTATCCGTAAACAACGTAAATTAAAAAATTTGCATTTTTGTAGTCACCAAATAGTCATCAAGTCTCTCTTTTTATGATTATTGCTTTATATGGACGTACGGTTGGTAAAGAACATGCCGAGAACATCAGGCTGATGTTCAGCCTCTTTGCCATGCACAATGTGAAGCTGATGGTGTATGCCCCTTTGGCCGATTTCCTGCAAAGCAACCTAGGGATAGCATCATCGGGGGTAGAGCGTTTCAACACACCTCCCGAAGTAAAGGGCAAGGCTTCGCTCATGCTCAGCCTGGGTGGCGACGGGACCTTTTTGGAATCGGTATCCTACGTCGAAGACTCAGAAATACCGGTTGCAGGGATCAACTTTGGGCGGTTGGGATTTTTGGCCCATATTACTTCGGAAAATATGGCTACGGCCATTGAACAGCTTGTGAATGGAGATTTCTCAGTTGAAAAGCGATCGGCACTGCATCTGAGTATAGACGGTAATTCTCCGTTAGGTTTTCCCTACGCCCTAAACGATATCACCATTCAGAAAAAGGGGGTTACCATGATTACCATCAATGCCCACATTGATGGTGAATTTCTATGCACATACTGGGCTGACGGGCTAATAGTTTCGACTCCGACCGGGTCGACAGCCTATTCGCTCAGCGTTGGGGGGCCTATCGTTAGTCCTAAGTCGAATGCCTTTGCCATTTCACCCATTTCACCCCACAACTTAACCTTACGACCCCTAATAATTCCTGACTGCTCTGAACTCACCTTTGAGGTGGATACCCGCGAAAAGGAAATACTAATTTCGCTCGACTCACGTTCAATCAACATGCCCGGGAATAGTAAAGTTAAAATAGTCAAGGCACCTTTCTGTGTGGGAATTGTCAACTTAAAGGATACCGGCTACTTTAAGACATTACGCAACAAGTTGATGTGGGGCATTGACAGTAGGAACCCCAGATAAAATGCTAAAAAGTTTTAGAATGAGGAAGGATTTTTTTATATAAATAGGCAGGATGAATTTTTTCTTTGCTTCACTTTTTATATATTTGTATTGCTCAAAAAGATAACGATGAAAAAGATTACCGTAATAATATTCGCATTAACCACATTCAGCTTGTACTCGTATTCTCAACCATGGAAAATGGCAAGATATGAGGTTTTCGGGGGATTTACTGCATTTCAGTATTTTGGCGATATCGGTGGATACTCCAATGGGACGAATTTTATTGGACTTAAAGATATCAATTTTTTAAAAACACGTCCGGGGTTAACAGGAGGTGTTCGACTGCAGGTAATGAGAGAAGTTTACGTTAAGGCATCATTGGTATCGGGTGTTATTAGCCAGTCCGATGCCGCTTCTTCCAACATTAATCGTAATTTCGCATTCACAACCTATCTCAATGAGCTGTCCATAGTAGGAGAATATTACATTATCCCCGAAAGCGATCAAAACTACTACTACTCCATAATGCAGGTAAGGGGTGGTTTACGCCATTTTAAACAACCCTGGAGCCTTTACGTCTTTCTTGGAACCGGAGGGCTTTACTACCATGTCACTCCCCGTGAGAATTTAGCCAACAGCCCTCATTTTTCCAACAAACCTTCGTTTGCAATGGTTATCCCGGGAGGCATTGGAGCAAAATTTGCCATTTTACCAAAAATGTCCATCGGAGCCGAATTATGCCTAAGATATACCACCTCTAACAATTTAGATGGGTACAATTCCGTTTATGGGAAGTACAACGATCTGTACAATTCATTTCATATTAAACTAAACTACAAACTGGCACACAACAGAAGAGTGGGAGTTAAACCGCCGTCGCGCAGAAGATTTATTTTCTAAACACCAACCTAACTTAATGAGAACCGTTTTTCTCTTTGTAACACTTTTCATCGCGGTGCCATTTATATTACTTTCCCAAGAGAGGAATGATGTAGGGATTATCGCAGGTGTAACATACTATATGGGAGATTATAATCCCGGCACTCAATTTTATAAACCCTCCCCCGCCGTGGGAGCAATATTTCGCAGGAATTTCAACGATCTCTACTCATTGAGAGTTACAACCATCATGGGATGGGTTAAAGGGGAGCATGATCCGAATAGAAATTTCTTACCCGGCGACACCCCGCCATTTAGCCAAAGGGTAATCGGGCTTGATGGCGTAGCAGAAATTGGATTCATCCGCTTTAACACATTACACGACAAGCGAAGGTCATTCACTCCATACGTTGTTTTAGGGGCTGGAATAGCGTACATAAATCAAAAAATCATCATAACCATACCCGTGGGAATTGGGTTGAAATATTCACCTGTCAACCGATGGGCCCTTGGTTTGGAATGGCGCTTCTATAAAACATCTTACGACGGAATAGATGGATACATAAATACATCCAGCCCCCCCCGATCGCTCATTCATAATAACGATTGGTTTTCAATGGCTGGTTTTTTTGCAACCTATCGGATTTTCAAGCAGAGCGCCCTTTGCCCTGCATACAGGTAAATTTTGTTTTTATGTCACTGATTGACAAAATTGATAGAAATAGGCTACCTGCCCACGTTGCCATAATCATGGACGGCAATGGTCGTTGGGCTCAGCAAAAGGGTAAGCCTCGAGTTTTCGGACATCAAAATGCCGTTGCGGCAGTTAGAGCTGCCACCGAAGCTGCAGCCGAGCTGGGTATTCAATACCTTACTCTTTACGCTTTCAGCACCGAGAACTGGCATCGTCCAAGGGTAGAAATTGAAGCACTGATGAAATTGCTATCGGCCACCATTGACGCAGAGATTGATACACTGTTAAAAAATAATATTCAGTTTCAAACCATTGGCGACATCGGGCTACTTCCCGCTCCTTTGCAAGCAAAAATAAACGCTGCCAAGCAGCGTACAGAGCATTGCACCGGTTTAAAACTCGTAGTGGCTCTTAGCTATAGTGCACGTTGGGAAATCGTTACAGCTGCCAAAGAGTTTGCTGCACAGTGTGCCGGCGGATTAAAGGATCCTACCAGCCTAACCGCTGAAGGGTTTGCAAGCTATCTCAACACATCAAACATGCCCGATCCGGAGCTGCTGATTAGGACCAGCGGCGAATATCGCATTAGCAATTTTTTGCTATGGCAAATTGCCTATACCGAACTCCATTTTACGGAAGTGCTTTGGCCCGATTTTTCGAAAGAAGACTTTTTCAAGGCTATCATTGACTTCCAGTCCCGAGAAAGGCGATTTGGCATGACCAGCGAACAGCTATAACTATTTTTTACATAATTTAACTTGCCACACCCAATGCACTTCACTAAATTTGCCTCGCATTTAAAAAATATGTTGTTCTCAATTGTATTTCTCTAATATTAAACTGCAGTATTCGGATATTGCCATGCAAAATTTTGCCCCGAAATGCCACATATTGAAAAAGCGATTTGTCATTGGCCTTCTGACAATGATTGCAGCTTTTACCCCATCGGGTTTTTCGCAAACCTTACCCTTCAGCTATGGGAATCCCGAAGAATTTTGTATAAAAGAGGTTACGGTTTCCGGAATAAAATTCCTCGATCCCAATGTTATTATTAACCTGAGCGGGCTATTCGTTGGCGATACCATTAGCATACCGGGAGAAATTACCACAAAGGCCGTTAACAAATTATGGGGACAAAAGCTATTCTCCGATGTAAAAATAAGTGCCACAAGAATTGATGGAAAAGATGTCTATTTGGACATATTCCTGCAAGAACAGCCCCGGATAAGCGGCATTGAGTACAAGGGATTAAAGAAGAATGAAGAAAAGGATATACAGGATTTACTCAAATTAAGGGTTGGTGGCCAGGCAACTGATAATATTCTTGATAACGCCAAAAGGCTGATTAAAAATCATTTCCGGAGTAAGGCATTCCTCAACTCCAGAATTGACATTTACAAGGAGAATGATACCCTTATTGCCAATGGCGTAAGGCTAATCTTCGATATTGACAAAGGGCCAAAGGTGAGGATAAGCGATATTACCTTCGAAGGGAATAAAAATATTTCGGATAAACGGTTGCGCAAAGCCCTGAAGAAGACAAAACGGAGAGATATCAACTTTTTCAAAACGTCGAAATTCATTGAAAGCGATTACGAAGAGGACAAAGTGAATCTGATTGATTTTTACAACGAGAAGGGTTACAGGGATGCTAAAATCATCAGCGATTCCATATATGTAGTCAACGAGAAACGCATAGGGATTGTAATACGAGTTGAGGAAGGATCAAAGTATTACTACCGGAACATCACATGGATTGGCAATTCGAAACTCCCCGATGAGGCACTGAATTCCCTCCTTGGCATCTCTTCCGGTGACGTGTACGATAAGGCTCTGCTTGAAAAGCGGTTATTTATGGATGACAACTCCATATCAACCACATACATGGATGATGGGTATCTCTTTTTCAATATCGATCCGGTTGAAGTATGGGCCGAGAATGATTCCATCGATATCGAAATGCGCATATTTGAAGGCGAACAAGCTACCATCAATCGCATTGTTATTCACGGGAATACCAAAACACATGAAAACGTAATCCGGCGAGAGCTTTACACCAAGCCCGGCGATCTTTTCAGCAAAACCAACATAACCCGATCCTACAGAGAAATTGCAAACCTCGGACATTTTGATCCGGAGAAGATCAATGTTACACCTACGCCAAATATTGCAGAGGGAACTGTTGACCTTACCTACACCGTTGAAGAAAAGCCCAATGACCAATTCGAGATTTCGGGGGGATGGGGAGCAAAGATGTTTGTTGGGACAGTGGGAATCCGTTTTTCCAATTTCTCGGCCGGCCGTCTCTTTAAAAAGGAGGCATGGTCTCCCATTCCTTCGGGGGATAGTCAATCGCTTAGCTTAAGGGCTCAAACCAACGGTAGCTTTTACAAGGCTTTTAGCCTTACCTTTGTTGAACCCTGGTTGGGGGGGAAAAAGCCCACCAATTTTAGCATTTCCATATACCACTCCATCCGAAACCAATACGGAGCATCAATTTTCGAGAAAAGTGATAAGTCGATGAAAGTTACCGGAGGAGCGATTGGTATCGGAACCCGGCTTAAGTGGCCCGATGATTTCTTCACTTTCTATAACGAGATTAGCTACCAAAGATATGGGCTGCAAGACTGGATTGATTTCATATTTTCCAACGGACTATCCAATAACTTCAGCTACAAGGTTTCTTTCTCCCGAAACTCTATCGACCAACCATTTTACCCAAGACGTGGATCGAATTTCAATTTATCGTTGCAGTTGACCCCACCCTACTCATTCATTTCGGGTAAAGATTTTTCAACAGTACATGATGATAAGGTTAAGTATAAATGGATTGAATACCACAAGTGGACAGGAAAAATTCAATGGTACCACCAGCTGGCGAAAGATCTTGTACTATACACCGGAGCACAGTTCGGCTATTTGGGTTACTACAATCCCGATATTGGCTACTCTCCCTTAGAGGGATTCGATGTGGGTGGCAGCGGCATGTCGGGTTTTAACCTGTACGGAATCGAAACCATTGGGCTAAGGGGGTATGCAGATAATTCGCTTACCCCAAGGGTGCAAGCACAAGGTCACACAGTACAATTTGCCACCGTGTACGACAAGTTCACCGTTGAACTTAGATATCCCATTACCCTTCAGCCACAAGCCTCAGTTTACGTATTATCCTTTCTCGAAGGGGGAAATGCATGGTATCATTTTTATAAGGTAAATCCGTTCAATATTCACCGTTCAGCCGGTGTCGGGGTAAGGCTTTTCCTGCCCATGATAGGTATGTTGGGCGTTGATTGGGGGTACGGATTTGATGAGGTTCCCGGGAACCCAAAGGCCAATAAAGGTCAGTTCCACTTCATTATTGGAATGCCTTTTTAAAAACCTCTTAGATATTTTGTAATGAAAGGACTATAAATAAAGCAAAACATACATGACATGAAAAGAGCACTGTTAGTAATAGTTTTGGTAGTCACGGCCATCGGAGCGAATGCTCAGAAATTTGCCTATGTTGACACCGAATACATATTGAGCAGAATTCCTACCTATAAAGCAGCTCAGGATCAATTGGACAAGATTGCCAGGCAGTTTCAATCCGAAATTGAGGAAAAATACCAGGAGGTTGAACAGTTGGTTAAAGATTACGAATCGGAAAAAATTCTCCTTACCGAGGAGATGAAAAAAAAGCGCGAGGAAAACATAATTGCAAAAGAAAAAATTGCCAAAGATTTACAGATGAAATACTTTGGCAGGGATGGTATGCTTTTTAAGAAGAGAGAAGAGCTGGTTAAACCCATACAGGACCAAATTTTTAACGTTATTAAAGAGTTGGCAACCGAAGGGGGTTACGCCGTAATTTTCGATTCGGCCGGATCGGCCAACATGCTATACACGAACCCTCGCTATGATAAGAGCGATGAGGTGTTACAGAAACTTGGATATAACTAATTAATTAATACATTTGTACTTTAAACTAAACCATATCATGATGATGAAAAAAATTAAATTGGCCATTCCGATTGTTGCCCTGCTCCTGTTCTCGGGAAATGCTTTCGCACAAGCTAATCTTAAGTTTGGACATATTAACAGCCAGGAACTATTATCGCTTATGCCCGAACGCGACAGTGCCGAAGCAAAGCTTAAGGCATATGGAACTGACCTGAGCGAGCAGATAGAGGAGCTTCATGTTGAGTATAACAACAAAGTTCAAAACTACATGCAGCGTAGGGCTACCTTTACCGATGCCATTCGCGAACAGCGTGAGAAAGAGCTCACCGACATGCAGCAGCGTATTCAGGATTTCGAAGCCACAGCTCAACAGGATTTCCAGAGGATGCAGGGCGAAATCATGAGGCCGCTCATTGAAAAAGCCGATGCTGCCATTAAAAAAGTGGCCAAGCAACAGGGATTTATCTACGTATTCGATGTTAGCGTTGGTAGCGTAGTGTACTACTCCGATGCAAGCATTGACGTTTTACCCCTAGTGAAAAAAGAATTGGGCATTAAGTAGATGCTGCCATTACCCATAGAAAAGGCTCAATCGCCAGTAACGATTGGGCCTTTTTCATTTAAAATTGAAACAAATTAGAAAACGGTATTAATCTTTTAGTATTTTTAGCATACGGGTTAGGTTATTCCATATTTATTATTTCTCTGTTATTCAATTTTTTAACAGTTTGAATCCACAACATATCATCGGCGTTTTCGATTCGGGGGCAGGAGGACTGACCGTGCTCAAGGAGCTGATTGGCCATTTTCCCTCCCTCCCTTTTATCTACTTTGCCGATAATGCCAACTGTCCTTATGGGCCCAAAGGCACAGACGAAATCATCAACATCTCAACCCGTATTACCAATTTTTTGCTTTCCAAGGGTAGTTCAATGATTGTTGTAGCATGCAATACGGCAACAGCATCAGCCATCGATTATTTAAGAGGACACTTCGATATTCCATTTATCGGCATGGAACCGGCCGTAAAACCTGCCGTCTTGGGTTCAAAAACGAACTCCATTGGTGTTTTGGCCACGGAAGGCACTTTTAATGGAAGACTTTACCAGGAAACAACGGCAAAGTACGCTGCGAATACTAACGTTGTCTATCAGATTGGGCATGGGCTGGTTGAACTCGTGGAGCAGGGAAAGTATCAATCGGACGAGGCAAAAGAATTGCTTAAAAAATATGTTCAGCCAATGTTAGATAAAAACATTGACCATTTGGTACTTGGATGCACACACTACCCCTTTTTTATTCCCACCCTAAGAGAAATACTGCCTAGGCATATAACCATTGTAAACCCTGCACCGGCAGTGGCCCGGCAAACCGAAAAAGTGTTCTTAGAATCGTTCCCGCTTGCCAGCAAACAGGGAGCCCCTTTCGTGCATTTCTATTCAAGCGGAAATAGTGGGATTTTAAGGTCGTTGGTGGAGATTATTGAACGCAACGAGGGTATTAAATTTGCCAATAAGAAGTTTTTTGAAATCATACTTTAAAGAGGTCAATAACATGCAGCGCACTCTGCTGATCAACGTGTTACTCCTCGTACCATTTTTTATACATTAGATAGTTACTGGCAATCCTTTTATTATAGTCAATGGCCATCTTCTCATCAACCTTTTTAACAAATTTGGCAGGTACTCCCGCATAAATACTGCCTGGCTCTACTTCTGTTCCGTTAAGCACTACCGAATTGGCAGCAATTATTGCCCCCTCGCCGATAACAGCGTGATCGAGCACAATGGCGCCTATGCCAATAAGGCAGCCGGTTTTTAGAGTTGCCCCATGAACAACGGCTTGGTGAGCAATGGAAACATCGTCCTCAACAATGGTTGTAGATTTTTGATAGGTTGTGTGGATAACGGCGTTGTCCTGAATGTTTACCCTGTTGCCTATCCTAATGGAATTCACATCACCCCGAAGAACAGCACCATACCAAATACTGCAATTATCGCCTATTTCTACATCGCCTATTATGGCTGCCGTTTCGGCAATAAAAGTATCCTCGCCTATTTTAGGAGCAATTCTGTTTAAAGGTCTAATCAATGCCATGTCCCACAATCAATTTATTTGTTTTACAAGAAATTATATTCAGTTTATTTATTTAACTGCCATAGGATTAGTCGGCTGCAAGGCAAATTACACACACCGCCGGACAAAAATATCTAAATCCTCATCTAAAATATAGGAATTTTGATAATTCATGTTATTAAACAAGATTTTTAAAAAATAGTTTGAGCTTTTCATTGTGGAAAAAAGCTAATTTTGTGTGAAATTGTATGGGAAAAGTAACAGCATTTATTGTTTGCCTTTGACCACAATGCATATAAAATCGGGTATTTTATATGCATTTACATTTTAACTCTTTTGATGCAACTCAACTAAAACAAACCATTATGGATAAAGAGAAACAATCCGTTAAGCTGGATGAGTTATCTATTCGATTCTCAGGCGACTCGGGTGACGGCATGCAGCTGTCGGGAACCCTTTTCTCCGAGGCTTCTGCCCTTTTCGGGAACAGTGTCAGCACTTTTCCTGATTATCCCTCTGAAATACGGGCCCCCCAAGGGACTATTGGGGGAGTATCGGGGTTTCAACTCCAGATTGGGAGTAAAAAAGTTAATACTCCCGGCGATTATTGCGATGTACTGGTTGCCATGAATCCGGCTGCGCTCAAAACCAACGCCAAATGGCTCAAAGTGGGTGCAACGATTATTGTTGACAGCGACTCTTTCAACGAAAAGGGATATCAGCGCGCAAACTACAGTACCGATGACCCCATTAAGGAGTTGAAATTGGAGGATTTTAAGGTAATTTTTGCCCCCATATCCACCCTGACCAAAGAGAGTTTGAAAGAAACCGATCTCGATAACAAAAGTATTGCCCGAAGCAAGAATATGTTTGCCCTCGGGATGGTGTACTACATGTTCGAACGGCCATTGAATTTCACCGAA
>JAKQEF010000182.1 GCA_029558675.1 Bacteroidota bacterium
GGTATTCACGTATTCGTTCTCGGCTTTGGTGCCGCTAACCACCACCATGCACCCCTGTTCAAAGCCAACAATATGGGATGCGCAATCGCCATCGGGGATGGCATTTTTCCCCTTAGCACCTATTTCGCGTACCCACTCAACTTTTTTATCGGCACCAATTTTTGCCGCAAAAGCCATGGACGGCATATTTGCCCGCCTAATGGCACCCGAAGTATATTTGGGCTCGCCCAGAATGTCGAAAACACTTCGGGTTAAATAGGGTTGAGTTTTACTATCCTGACTACTCGAAGGAATGGGATTTAGCGGGATAGAAACTCCACGGGTACCGGTAGCATTGCCCAGCATGCTTTTCGTGTAGTTCTCTCTGGTGAGGTAAACCTTTAAGTTTTCCAGATCGCTATCCATGGATTGAATAAGAAATTGCCTTTCCTGATTGGCAAAATTCTTCAATCCTGTTTCGCCTCCATACTGCTGTTCGAAAAACTCCTTGAACCGGGCCACCTTTTCATTGTCAATGGCACCTTTCAACGTATTGAGTATTTTCTCGGTAGTGGTTAGTTCCTGTGCAAGACGATGGTAGAACCTTAGTTTCCTGTTCATCAAATCGGAAGTGCTATCGCCCGGATTGTTTAGTGGCGATTTTTCAAGGATAAGAAAACTTTGTCGCCCTTCAAGGTATTTAAACAGCTCTCTTACTAACGAGTTATTATCATATTTGCCCAGCCTGAACAGGAATAAATCGTCGAACGAGGGGTATTTTTCATCCTGTAAAATGGTTTGTGCCAATGAAATTTTCCTTTTATTATCCACAAACATTTTTTGAATGGATGATAATTCATGGCGAAGGGTTACTATGTTATTGTTGTAGGTATGCAGAAAACCGTTAATCCATTTACCGTAATCCCAAAGATCAAACGTATCCTTTAAAAAATCGCTATTGATGATCCCGTCGAGACGGTAGGTTTCGATATTTTTCAGGCGGTAAGCCTGATTATGCCCTGCTATGGGATATGCATTGATAAGGGACTTGTAATTGCTAAAGGATTCGATACTCCAGTTAAACTCATTTTTAAGTGACTCTAAGGATGATAGGAGAGTATTATCGGTACGAAGCAGAGCTTCGTTATAGTTTTCGTACTTTTCATTAATCTGGTTGAATAGTCGGATACAGTTGTTGTAGTGATCCTTGGATTGCTCAAGCGACTTGTAGATTAAGTTGACGGAGTCCTTATAGTTGCTGTAAAAGATGTTTTTTTGGTTAACATAGTTTAGCACATCCTGATCTTCAACCTTTTTGCCTGCTGTTTCTATGGGTATATTGGCATAAAATTCCCGATTCTTTCGCACCTTGTCTTCCTCAACAAAGCGCGGAAACAACGAGTAGTAGAGTACAACATTGCCCACCCAGTAGTTTGCCAGTTCAAACTCCCGAAGTGGGTCAAGATTTTTAAGAATCATTTCGGCGGTATAGCCAAGCTGGATATAGGTGTTGGCAAAGTGGGGGTTCTGATTTTGGTATAGGAAAAACCTGTAGTAAAGTTGTTGTGGCTCAAGGGTACCAATTTGGTTGTAAAGATCTTTGTAGTTGACCTCTTGGGCATGGGAAACCGAACAAACTAAGGCAACAAACCACAGGAAGGCGGCTATTTTTATTAGGTATTTTTTTAAGGGCATCATGTTTGTTAACTCATTAAAATTCATTGCAATGCTGTTTTTTTTAGACTCCCTCGGTTGTTCCTTCTTCGAGGATATCGATTATTTTAAACTCCACCCTTCGGTTAAGAGCACGATTCTCGTCAGAGGTGTTTGGCACCATTGGCTTAGTAAGCCCATACCCTTTTGCCACAATTCTCTCGCTGGGTACCTCAAAATCCAGCAAGTACCTTACAACGGCTTGAGCCCGCTTTTCGGATAGCAAAAGGTTGTATCCGGCATTGCCCACGTTGTCGGTATGTGCTGCAATTTCAATCACAATGCTCGGATTGTCCTTTAGCAGGGTGATAACCCTATCGAGTTCGGGAAACGATTCAGACGACAGTTCAGCCGAGTTTGTCCCAAAGTTGATGTTGTTCAACCGTATTGATGTTTGCGCTTTGAGCGGGACCAGTTCGGCGGTAAGGGTTGAACTTTCCTGTTTCCCCAGGTCAACTACCTGGTTGTGGAATGAGTACCCCTGTGCACCGCGAATTGTAAACTCATATTCATCACCCTCGCGAAGCATGGCGGTTACCTTTCCGTTTTTAACATCTTCAATGGAAAAAACAATGGTTTCGTCACGGTTAAGGTTTCGGATTAGCACCTCTGCTGCTACCCCTTCTTCTGTTTCGGAGTCGGCAATGACAATTTCGAAGGCACGTTTTTTAGCCTCAAGGGGGAGCGATCTTTCAAATCTTCGGAAAATAACATCCCCAGAAACATTCAGATTAAAAGAGTTTTCGCCAAACCAATCGGCCGAAGCGTTAACAGAATACTCATTCCCCAAAGGCAGGGAGAAGGAGTAAACACCGGGTTCAATGGCTGTTCCCAAGAATTTTTGCTCTTTTTTTACTGCGTTTTCAACGGTTAAGATGGCATCTATCGGTTTGAATATTTCGCTATCGTACACCGAAACCACCAGTTCAATTCTCTCAAAAAGTTCAATCTTTTCGGGAGCATATTTCTTATCATTTTCACGATAATCGACCATAAAACTTGCAAATGAAAATCCGCGCCTTCGGACGTCAACAATATAGTTTGACCCGTCGAGCAGAGGGAGTTCGAATTCGCCAGTCTGTGCATCGCTGTAGAATGTTCCCAGCACTTGCAGGGTTGTGGGTTCGAAAACGGTAAGCGTTGCGTCGATGGGGTTTCCGGTGGCCTGAGAAAGCACTTTACCTTTTGAGGGCAAGGTTTTATTGGGATGATAATTTTCGGGTAAGGTCATGCTGAAAATACTTCCAAACTCCTGCTTGCGTGCCTGCCATTTCCTCAGGAAGTAAATTTTCCCGTTAACAAATGTCGGGTTAATGTTTGTGGCTTCGGACGCTATTTCAGCCACTTTTAGCGGAACAAGCCAATTGTCCTGTAATATTTCGCTTGTGAAAAATATGTTGTACCCTTCGCGATATTGATCGGGGAGAATCGAAGAGAAAAAAACCGTTTTTCCGTCGATGCACACATTGGGGCTATACTCGCACCCCCTATTTATTCCATCATGTAGGGGCAGGGGCACATTCCAACTATTGTCAATATTTTTTATCGAAGCGAAAATCCTTTGGCACTGAGGTGAATCCTTTGGTTTTTTTATGTTTTCATCGCTAATCCTACGAGAGAAGAATAGTCTATCCTCCCCGGGGGTTATGGAGGGATACAATTCGTCTTCCTTCGTATTTATGGGGCTGCCAATGTTTACCGGCTCACTCCACCCATTAGGCCCACGTTTGGAGTAGTAAATATCGAAACCGCCTTTAGAGTCGGGGAAATTGGCATGGAAAAGTAAAAGTTTAGCGTTGTAATTGAGCGATGGCCCTTCAATATCGTATCCATCACCATGATGTTTGTTAATGATGTCTATGGGTTGCACCTCACTCCAAACACCGTTTTCCAACCGTGTTTCGTAAAGTTGGTTTTTTCCAATAATGGTAAAGGATATAACCATGTAATCTTCGTCTTGATTTATGGTAAAGCCCTGAACGCTCTCCCAGGTCCCAACTTTTTGAGGTACTTCAACTTGTGCAAAAAGATGGATTGAAAATGTTGAAAGTAACATTAATAATGCGTTGCGAAAAATGAACAAGTATTTAGCCCTGCCCTTATGTGCCATGTTGTTAAGAAATTAATAAAGTAATTGTCTTATCATTTAAATTTACTGCTAAATTATGTAAAACTATTATAAAATCTCAGCTAAGTGACAGGATGATTAAAAAAAATGCCGTTTCAAGCGCGATTATTGACATAAATGTGATTTTATGTTATTAAAAGTGGCACTATGATATAGTATTCGTGGCATTTTTTTAATTTAGCTAAAATTGCCATGCTTAATTAGCCCCATTTTCGAAACGTTATAAATCCTTTAAGATGAAAAAGCAACTAACTGTTCTTCTTGCATTTGCCTTGCTGGCATTCTCCGGTTTTGGCCAGCAAAGCGTTGAAGAGTTGAAGACATCCCTTAAGCAGCAGACCAATGTAGCTGCCCGCATGCACATTCAGCTGGAGATTGGCGATCTTTTCCAGAATACCAACTCCGATAGCGCATTGTATTGGTACAGGCTGGCCATCCCGTACAATATCCACGATTCGGCTTTCTTTGCCACCTGGCTGGAGAGCTCAGGCGACGCCGAGAAATACTATTTGGCTGTGGCCTTGGCCCGTTCGGGATTAATCATGGCGCAAAAAAGGATGATTGATGAGGGAGCGAAGAACCTGTCGCTGGCAGTTAGCCTTGCCATTGGCATCGGCCAGCAGCAGTTGGCGCTTTATGCTTCCGACAATCTGGCTGTAGTGTATGCCAAGAGTAAAAATCCACTTATGGCCATCCAAAGTTTTGAGCAGTCGCTGTCCATTTATAAAGAGTTGAATGACGAAAAGGGAATAGTTTACTGTTTGGGCAACCTGGGCGCAATTAATGCCAATGAAAAAAAATACTATCAGGCGGCTGAGTATTATGAGCAGTTGCTGAAAATTCAGGAGCAAACCCTTGCTCCTCTCGAAACGCTTGATGACCTTATCAACATTGCGGCTTTATACACCCAGTTGGAAGAATTGGATAAGGCAAAGCCTTTCTGGGAAAGAGCCCTTGATGTGGCAATGCAGCTAAAAAATGATGAAAAAACAGCCCTCTGTTTAACCAATCTGGGGGCCATTGGATATAAAAATGGCGATATGGTTAGCGCTCAGACGTACTATTCTCAACTGCTGAACATTGCTCAAAACATTCAAAACCAAAGCGATGAGGTGCTGGCTTTGAACAATCTGGCCACCATTAGCTATAATCTTGGGGATTTAAGCAAATCGGTACAGTACTGGGAAGAAGCCTTAGCCCTTGCATCGAAAATAGGCAGGGTGCAGGTTGTGCTCGATGCCCTGATTAACTTGAGCAACATTAACTACCAATTGGAAAATTTCGAGAAATCATCGCAATACCTTGAACAGTACGTAAGCATCGGCAAGCAGGTTGGGACTCCCCAATCCCTTGCGCAATCGTATATTGGAATAGCCGAAATACAGGAAAAAATAAAGGATTATACTCGTGCCCGCGGATTCTATCAGGAGACATCGAAAATTTATAATGATATTGGGGATAAGGCAGGGGTTGCCAATGTTAACGTCCTAATTGGCAGAAGTTTTCTTAAGGAGCAGCGCTACTATGCAGCCATGGATTTTTTCAAGGTTAATATCGATGGCGATGGCTCGCTCCCCCCTTTGGTGCTGGGCGAATCGTACCATGGCATGGCCGATCTTTTCCGACTACAGATACAATATACCATTGCCCTCGAGAATTATCAGAAGGCCAAAGATTTGTATATGGAGGCTGGCAACCTTAATCAGGCATCGGTATGCCTTAATACCATGGGTTTAATCCAGCAGATCGCAGGAGATTTTCCAAAATCTATTGCATACTACGAAACAGCCCTTGGCATTGTTAAGGAAATGGGCAACAGGGAGGGTATGGCAGCAATTTACAACAACTTGGGGGTGGTGTATCGGCAGCTGGGTGACTTACCCAAGGCGCACGACTCGTACCAGAAAGCACTGGCCATATACTTAGAGTTGAATAACGAGGAAGGAGCATCGTATGGGTATAACAACTTAGGAGTAATTTTCGAACAATCAGGCGATTATGACAAGGCTAACGAGTATTATGAAAAATCTTTAGCCATTAAACAGACCTCTGAAGACAAAGTTGGGCTCTCGTCCAGCTTGATGAATATGGGTAACGTTTACAAGCACCTGAAAAAGTATGATAAGGCCGAAGAGTTTTACAACCAATCGTTGGCAATGTGCAAAGAGCTGAATGATAAGCAGGGCATTGCATTGACTCTGGGAAGTTTGGCAGCTCTTAAGCTTGAAATGTATGATTACAATACTGCCGTTGATTATGCCAACCAGAGCCTGGCAGTTGCGCAGGAGATAGATATGCAAAGCGTGATTAAGGAGGCGTATAGACAGCTGGCATGGGCGCACAACGCCACTTTTGTTCCCGAATGGGCCGAAGAGGCCTATCTCAACGTAATCAGCATGAACTACAAGGATATAAACCGGAATTTTTCAATACTCTCCGAAAGCGAAAAGGAGTTGTTTTTCAAAACCATTGCTGAGGACTTCGACAGGTTTCACTCATTCGCTTTGCAAAGGATGGCCACAAACCCCACAATTACCGGAGAAGTTTATAATAATCTCCTACGGAACAAGGGCCTTCTTCTCAAATCGGGAACGGCCATGCGGAATGCCATATTGGGAAGTGGTGATGAGAAGCTCATACAGCTCTTTGAAAATTGGATACAGGTGAAGCAAGAGGTGGCTAAACTCTATACCCTGCCTATTCAGGAGAGAACAGCCGACCCGGTGGAGCTGGAGAAAAAAGCCAATGAGTTAGAAATATCGCTGGTAAAAGGTTCATCGGAATTTAGCGATTTTGAAAAATCGTTGCGTATTGAATGGACCGATGTAAAGCAGGGGCTTAAGCCAGGGGAGGCGGCCATTGAATTTACAAACTTTGCACATGGACGCGACAGCGTATTGTACTGCGCCTTGATTATCACCCCTGATTGTGAGAACCCATGGATGGTTCCACTTTTTGAGGAGCGTCAGCTGGTGAATATTCTCGGCAGCTATGCAGGGAACAACTATCAGTATATCAATAGCGTTTATGGAAAGAATAACCAACCCAATACCGCTCTTTACGATATCATCTGGCGTCCCATGGAGCAGTATTTGAAAGACATCGACAATATCTACATTTCGCCGGGTGGTCTGTTGCACAAGGTTTCATTCTCAACTCTCTGCACGGGTGAAAATAGTTACATCATTGACCATTGCAATCTTTTCCTCCTGAGCACGACAGCTAAAGTTACAAGTATGGAAAAGTTTTTGGTTGATGGGGAGACGACTTTTGGCCTTTTTGGCGGCATAACCTATTCAACCGTCCCATCTTCAGGCGAAACGTGGAATTACCTTAAGGGTACTTTAGACGAAACCGCGATGATTAGCGGGTTGCTTAAGGAGCAGTTCTCTCATGTCCAGTTGATTACTGATACTTTGGCCACCGAGGAGAGATTCAAATCGGTGGCACCACAATGTCAGGCTTTGCACTTGGCCACGCATGGCTTCTTTTTCCCCGATCCCGAAGAGATTAGGATTGCTGTTGAATCGGTGACAGAGGAGGGAGAAGTGGAATTCCGAGGGGGAACTCCCAACTTTGGGTATAACAACTTTGTGCAGAATCAAAACCCCCTTATGCGCTCGGGACTTGTGTTTGCAGGGGTAAACGATTACTGGGGCGGGGCCAAAGCTGTGACAGGCGATGATGGCGTACTGACGTCATTGGAGGTTATCAACATCGATCTGCGAAAGAATAAACTTGTAGTGCTCTCGGCATGCGAAACCGGGCTTGGTGATATTGCAGGAAGCGAGGGGGTTTACGGTTTGCAGCGGGCTTTCAAAATGGCTGGTACCAATTTCCTTATTATGAGTTTATGGCAGATTCCCGACAAGGAAACAGCTGAATTCATGCAAACATTTTATACCTTGCTGATAAAGGAAAAAGATTTGCAAAATGCTTTTACCCAAACCCAGAGTATTATGAGGCAGCAATACGACCCCTATTTCTGGGCCGCCTTCGTTCTGGTTGAGTAATGGGATATAATGAGAGAACAAATTGTTTTTCAGTTTTTCTTTATGTGAAGGAGATTTTTATTTTAAGTAAGTATTGATTCTTTACAAAAAAGGCACTAAATTTGTTTTTAGTTCTAATTGATAGCCAATACAATCACATAATAAAATCCATATGCCATGAAAAGATTAGTTTTACTACTCACAATGCCACTCTACGTTTTCGTAGTATCGGCCCAAGTTCCCTTCAAAGTAATCACTGTTAACGGTGAAATTATCGCCACCAAAGCCAATGTGACCTTACAGAATGGTATTGAAGTGTCGAGCGATGACAACTTCGATTTTCGCAAACCTAACTCAAGGGCTGCCATGATTAACTCGGAGCGGGGAAGAATTGTACTTACCGAGCAGAACGCCTCCGATGCTTTTTCGAAAGCGGCATTTGCTCCTCCCATCAGTTCCATCAGCTCGCGCAGTGCAACTGTATCAAACATAGCCGAACTAAAAAATATTTTTGATGATAAAATGCTTATCATCGAGAATATGAAGTTGAAAGTTGGAGCGGATGAATTCCCCATGGAGGACAATAAATTTTTCTACATTAGGTACAAATACAACGATGAAACGGTAAATAAGAAATTGACATTTGTCAACGATACGCTTATTATCGATAAAGATGAACTTTTTTCGGTTGACGGGAAGGCTATTGATAATTCCGGTGTCAATCAGGTGAGTTTATATTACTACCGCAAGGGGGAGCAGAAGCCCGAATCCATTCTGATTAACACTTTTGAGCCTGTTTTTGTTAATAGCCAGCAGCTTAAGCCCGAAATAGATATCATTTACAAAGAGTTGAAAGGCAAGTCGTCTGAAATGTTACTGTCCGAGATCTACGATTATCTCAATATGTTTTATGGAAAGATTGACAAGGAAGATTTAAAAGTGTGGCTTAAGAAGGAATATAAATCCGACTTTTAATATTGCAACATCGGAAAGCAAAGGGGTGTGAGGTTTTGTGCAACACCCCTTTATTTTTGAACACTGAAACCCTTCAAAACGTGAAAAAACTCGCTCAGTTTTTTGGCCTTTCCCTGTTTTTCGTTTCCGCATTTGCCCAGCATACACGGCAACCCATCTCAAATTTTACGCCAGCCGAATACGGACAGGGGTACTCATCGTATACGCATGCCGTAACCGAGGATGAAAATGGGCTAATATACGTAGGCACAGCTTTTGGTATTTTGCAATTCGATGGTACTTCGTGGAGATTTATTCCTGTGAAATCGGGCGTCCACGTTACCTCTTTGGCCTTTTTCAATAATACGGTTTACGTGGGGTCGCAGGGCGAGTTTGGATTTCTCAAAGCCAACGAAAACGGCAGGTTGGAATACCAATCCCTTTCCGAAAATCTATCGGAGGAAGATAAAAGGTTCACAGAGATATGGAAAGTACTGATTTGGAATAAACGTATCGTATTTCAGGCCGAGGAGAAGATTTTTGTTTACGCCAACGATTCCATTTCCGTTATTAATCCTGAAACTTCATTCTTCCTTGCGTATGTGGTGGATGATCAACTCTTTGTGAGAAGCAAGAATGTTGGTTTAATGGCATATGGCGAAGGAGGATTCTCCTTGGTCCCCAATGGACAAATCTTTGCCGATATCAGGGTATTTGCCATACTCCCTTACAAGGAGGACTCCAAGGTAATTGTTACTGAGGAAGGTGGAATTTGGGTGTGGGAGAGCAGTTATTTTTATAAAATTAACACCGAAAAGGCAGTCGACAGCAAACTTGACAATTCCGAAATTATCGGTGGGAAGATGCTTTCCGATGGCAATTATGCCCTTTACTCCATGAAAGGAGGAGTACTTATATTAGACAAATCGTTTGGCATTATCACGGAGTACAACGAGAACACGGGCATGCTCTCGTCTGATGTTAAGGATATTATAGAAGACGAATATGGCAACCTATGGGCAGCCACCCAGATGGGCGCCAGTAGAATACTCTACACCTCGCCCTTCTCATATTATAACCAGTCTTCAGGGCTGTACGGAACGGTGCTGGCCGTCGGTAGTATGGGAAACCAACTGTTGGTGGGCACTTCGGTTGGACTTTTCATCGAACGGCCTGTGGGTATGAAAGTTTTTGAAGAGGTAGAAGTTACCAAAGGAAGTGGCAGTATTTGGGCCATGGAGAAATCCCCCCAAGGTCTATGGATAGCCACAGATAAAGGACTTTGGCTGTATGATGGCAAGAGGTTTACAGGTATTAATCACAAAAATTCGAGTAGCATCAGGTATATCCGTGAGCTCAATTGGATAATTTCGGCGGGCTATGGAGGCTTGCAAATTATTGATACCAAAACTCTACGGCAACTTAAGAGCATTGAAGAGGTAGGGGGAGATATTTACGGGATAGCTTACAAATTTGATAAGAAAACCCGTTCGGCTGAAATATGGTTAGGTTCAAAAACCAGTGGCATTTTTCAGCTTATCATTTCCCCTGCCTTAAAATACAACCTTGATTTCTTTGGCCCCGAAGATGGCCTGCCATCCGATTGGGTTTGTGCCTATCAGGCAGGGAATGATGCGGTGTTTGCCACCTCCGAAGGCATGCTTAGGTTTGTTTACCCCGAGGAAATATATAGTTTAATGGGTGACAATTCCATGAGCATCGAGGACATTAGGGGCTACTTTGACATTGTGGATTTACCCAAATACTCGCACGATAAATCCATAACCGCCTTTCTTTTTGGCAACGAAGATTCATATGCAGCGCTGGATTATCATGTGCATTCTATTTCCATGTCCGATAGCATCCCCAATAGCTACGATTATGTTACACTGCAAATGGGGCGAATAAATACAATAGCCAAACAGGACAATGAACTTTACGTGGGCGGCGACCTGGGCTTATGCATTGTGAATCAGAACAAGCTGATTAAAACCTACTATGCCAAACCCCATATCCTTTTACGCAAAGTAACCATTGGACAGGACTCTATCATTTGGCATGGTGATGTACAAATTGGCGGAAAGCAATTTATTATCCCCTTTTCACTGAATACGTTAAGTCTCGATATTGCCTCAACTTACCATGATAATGGCATTGGTGCACAGTATTCGTGGATGATAAAGGATGTTGATAAGGGCTATACCCGTTGGACTCCACTGGGAAATATTGCCCTTTCCAATCTTAGGGAAGGGGAATATGAGTTGTTAATGGTGGCTAAGAATATTCACGATGAGCAGGGAAATGAGATTAAATTCAACTTCAGGATATTGCCACCCTGGTATCGCAGTGTATGGGCTTACATTCTATACGCCATCATTTCCATAGCTTTGATAATCCTGATAATTCAAATTAACATCAGAAGGCTGAAGGCACAAAACCGCCGATTGGAGGAAATTGTCAGGCAGCGCACAAAGGAGGTGGTGGAACAGAAGGAGCGGATAGAAAATATCCTGGAGGATATACGTTCAAGTATTAACTACGCCCAACGTATCCAGCAGGCACTCCTTCCCAGTCGTGAGCTGATCAGGGAGTACCTGCCAAAGCATTTTATAATCTTCAAACCGCGCGATGTGGTCAGCGGCGATTTCTACTGGGCTGCAAGGATAAAGCATTGGATTGTTGTAACTGTTGTGGATTGCACCGGACACGGTGTCCCCGGTGCATTTATGAGTATGCTGGGGATGTCGTTCTTGCACGAGATTGTGAGGAAGGAAGAGGTAGTTAATGCTGCCCATGTTCTTATTGAACTTCGTAAAGCTGTAATCGAGGCGTTGAAGCAAACCGGCAAGCAGAATGAGCAGAAGGATGGGATGGATATGAGCCTTGCTGTGATCAATCTGGAAAGCAAGAAGTGTTGCTGGGCCGGGGCCAATAACCCTCTCTACATTGTCCGCAGCAATGGCAATGGAATGGATAAAGAGCAGCTGGAGGACGAAGGCAGGAACAAATTCTTCTTTTTTGAGAATTGCTACATGCAGGAAATTAAAGCCGATAAGATGCCCGTGGCCATCCATACTTTTATGGACGATTACACAAACCATGAAATCGAATTGCATGAAGGCGACAGGATTTACCTGTTTACCGATGGGTTTGCCGACCAGTTCGGAGGCCCCGATTACAGAAAATTCATGGCCAAATCGTTGAGGGCTTTGATTGCCGATACTTTTAATGCGCCTATTGCGCAGCAGGGAAGCCAAATGGAACAAGTTTTAAATGAATGGATTACTTCGGCAGGCGATAGGGCAGAGCAGATAGATGATATTACCCTAATGGGTATCGAGATTTAAAATGTTTTGGCTGGATCTCGATACTTAACCAACCACTTTCAGCTTGGCAAATTTAAGCAGTAGGGTCTTTTTCCCTGCCGATTGGAACTCTATGGTGGCCTTCCTGTTCTGCCCCTGCCCTTCCAATTCGAGAACTACCCCTGCTCCGAACCTTCCGTGAAGAACTTTGGCGCCTACAGCAAGGGAATCGATTTCAGGGTCAGGCGGAACTGACCCCGGTTCGTTGTATTGCGGTTGTTGAAGGCGAACCAGTTTCTTGTACTCGCCCTTTGGTGAAAAACTCCCCTTATTACTTCCCTGATAAGCCCCGTAAGGTGGTCGTTTGGCTGTCGGTGTCGTGGAGTATTCACTAAAATCCAATGAAAAATTGTCCGTTTCCCTTTCAAGCCTTGCGCTTTCTACCCAGCGCTGGTCAATCTCCTTAATGAATCTACTGGGTGCGCAATGGGTCAGATTGCCCCATTTGTAACGGATCTGTGCATGCGATATGGTTGCAAGTTTAGCAGCTCTGGTTAGGGCAACATAAAACAGCCTTCGTTCCTCCTCAATCTCATCGGGAATGCCAACCGATAATCTGGAGGGGAAAAGGTCCTCCTCGACCCCGGCAATGAACACGTAGTCGAATTCCAAACCTTTGGCCGAGTGGATGGTCATAACCGAAACCTTATCCTTATCCTCGGGCTTATCGGTATCAGCATCGGTCAGCAGCGATACGTTGGCCAGGTAATCGGCCAGAGAAAGAGCTTCGGTTATCCCTTCCCTCCTTTGCGAATCGACATACTCTTTAATGCCATTCAGTAGCTCTTCAAGGTTCTGCAACCTCGATATCCCTTCAATGGAGTTATCCGATTTAAAATCGTACAGCATCCCCGATTCAACCACGATGGTACGTGCCGTCTCATAAGCATCGTCGGTGAAAATGATGGACCTGAAACGGGATATCAAGCCGTGAAAATCAACCAGCTTTTTCAGGGCGGCAGGCTTTACCCCGGGATTCACCTGGTGTAAATTCTCAATGGTGGACCAAATGCTATGGTTCTTGCTATTCGATTCCCTTTCCAGATGTTCTACCGTGGTTTCGCCTATTCCGCGCGGTGGAAAGTTGACAATCCGTTTTAACGATTCGTCATCGTGGGGATTTACGGCCAACCTGAAGTATGCCAGAATGTTTTTAATCTCCTTGCGCTGGTAAAACGAAAGGCTTCCGTAAACCCTGTATGGGATATTGCGCTTTCTGAGAGCCTCCTCAAAAATTCGCGATTGTGCATTAATACGGTAAAGCACGGCAAACCTACTGTATGCTACGTGGTCGCGGTGGCATATTTCGCTAATGGTATTGGCCACCATCAGTCCCTCTTCATGATCGTTGTAAGCCTCAATAATCTTAACCTTTTCGCCTTCGTCGTTGGCCGAAAAGGCTACTTTCTGTATTTGCCTCTGATTCTTGGCAATCACGCTGTTGGCAGCATTCACTATGGTCTTGGTTGAGCGGTAGTTCTGTTCCAGTTTGAATAGCCTATAGTTCGGATAGTCGTTTCTGAAATTCAGGATATTCTCAATCTTGGCACCCCTGAACGAGTAGATGCTTTGAGCGTCGTCGCCAACCACGCATACATTCTGCCGCGTTGCGGCCAATTTTTTGACAATCAGGTATTGGCTATAGTTTGTGTCCTGATACTCATCAACCAGTATGTAGTGGAACTTCTCCTGATACTTGGCCAATACCTCGGGGTAGTCACGGAACAGAATATTGGTATTAACCAGTAAATCATCAAAATCCATTGCCGAGGCCCTGAAGCAACGTTGTGCATACAGAGCGTAAATATGGGCCATTTCAGGTTTGCGGGCTTGCCTGTCGTAACCAACCAGCTGAGCGTTGGCAGCGTACCCCTGCGGGGTAATCAGATTGTTCTTTGCCCACGAAATACGCCTCATTACATCGCTCACCTTGTAGGTATTTTTATCAAGGTTTTGCTCTTTGATAATGGTTACCAGCAGGTTTTTCGTATCGGAGGTGTCGTACACGGTGAACGTTTTGGGGTAACCCAGCTTATCGCTTTCCATGCTAAGTATCCGCATGAATTTGGAGTGAAATGTACCCATCCAAAGCTGCCGTGCCGTTATCTCATCGACCATGCCGGTAATGCGGGCCTGCATTTCACGGGCGGCTTTATTGGTAAAGGTCAGTGCCAGAATATTCCATGGCGGTACACCCTGCTTAAGCAAATGGACAATCCGCATGGTTAATACCCTGGTTTTACCCGACCCGGCCGCTGCAATAATCAGTGCGGGGCCTTCGGTAGCCATCACTGCTTCGCGCTGTGCCGGATTCAGACCTTCCAAATACTCCATAAATTCTTTAAAATAGTTGCTTTCGCAAAATTACCCAGGGGTTACCTCTAATCCAAAATAAATGGGGCAATGTTATTAACACAAATTGACCCATGGTTGGGCTTGAATAAAAAAATGTTGAAAATATAATCCATTCCCAAAAAATCCGTTTATTCTTTTGTTCCATCGCTATTCATCTGGCTGATTGCGTAAAAAATTACTATCATTGTAGTTCCATTTTCTAAAAAGATTATCCGATGAGGGTTGTAAGGAAACTATTCCTATTAATCACTGTTCTTGGGGCTTTGGTGTCGGAAAAGGAGGTGCAGGCGCAACTTTTTTCTCCCGGCTGCGATTGGGTAGGCACAACCCAATATCAGTACGTTGCATCTGAGCTGCAAGACCCCATTTTTATCTTCTTTTCGTGGTCGGACAATCCGATGCTCGGTAATCTCAGGGCACAATTTTCCGATTCGACACATGCAACATACCTGTGGAGAAAGTACGACCCTGCACAACGGCAGTTTAATATTATTCAGGGACAAACCGATTCGCTACTCATCAATTTAGATAGGGGAGGGTATAGGGCTGAGGTTACCGTTGGCGATAGCACAGAGATATACACAGCATGGGTTATGATTGACGATGTGGAAATTGACCGGTTGGCCGTGTGGAACAATAACTGCGAAAGGCTGACACTGGCCCTGTTTTCAAAGCCAAATAATTTTTACGAGGTTAACTCAAATTACTTTACATACTACAATTACTATACGCCCATACATGCTCCGCTTACCGTACTGGGACCTCGTGGATACTTTGGCGATTACGCGTTCGCCTCTAATCCCGATGAAGTGCCGGTGGATGAACTTTTACCCTTTCTGCAGAACTCACATTTAATTGATATTGAATTCGAAAGCCCGGCGAATCAATCGCTTCACGGCCCGCTTCACGATGCTAAGTATGAATTGGTAATCCACACCCCCTTTGGCAAGGGCGATTTGCAGGTAGAAACCGAAGAAATTCCGGCCATTGCAACAAGGGCTGATTTTGAACTTTTTATCAATCAACCAGTTGATGGGATTCCCGATTGGGTACCCGGCGGTGATAGCCCATCGGGAGAAGCCCTGTTGGAAATTAAATTGGAAAGCTCATCGGAGAATGCCGATTCCATATACTGGAAACTGCACAAGATTACAGAGCTGTATCCCCATACCAGCAAGGTTATCTGGAGCGACAGCTCGTACATGGAAAGCGGGAGGGAAGTTTTCCCCCCTAAAGAGTTGATGGTTCCCGGTTTCTACAAGGTAGAACATTCGTCAAAAAAGTTGAGTTCGGGCTGTATTGATAAACTGTTACTGCCATTCGACGAAAACAAATTTTTAGAGGTGGACTCATCATTTTTTAAAGGTGCCGCTATCCCCAACGTGTTTACTCCCAACGGAGCCAATCCAACCTTTAAGTTCGTGCTTCCCGAGGATAATATCATGTCCATCAAAGATTTCAAAATAACCATATTCAGCCGTTGGGGTAATCGGGTTTACGCATATACGGGCGACCCCAAAACTTGGGAGGGATGGGACGGAAAGATAGATGGCACCAAAGGCGATGCCGCTGCCGGTGTGTACTATTTTGTTATCGAGGCCGTTGGTTGGGATGGCAAGAGATATAGGAAAGGGCAGTACAAGGGTTTTCTACACCTCTTCAGGTAGCCGTTTCTACCTATTCCTTTTTATTCTTACCGTTGACATGCATACGGTACTTTACCTCTCAATCTAATCATCGAAATTTCAACCTGTTTGGTAAATTGTACCCCAATTTAGCCAAAATTTAAAAATGATTAGCTATTTTTGAATGGGACTAAAACTATACAACTATGCTGACAGAAACAGTATCTCAATACTTTGAGGGAAGTATCCGTAATAATTGGGATTATAAAGCGCTATCCGATTATAAAGGCGAAACCTTGGCTTACAGCGATGTAGCTCACATAATTCATCGCGTGCATAACTTTTTTCAGGCAGTAGGCATTAAGCCCGGCGACAAGGTTGCCCTGCTGGGCAAAAACTCGGCCCGTTGGTGTACGGTTTATCTGGCAACGGTTTCCTATGGAGCAGTGATTGTGCCCATCCTGCCCGATTTCAAACCCACCGATGTGCAGGGAATTGTTACCCACTCCGATTCCATCCTGCTCTTTGCCGAGCAGTCGTTGTTCGATGCACTGGATTTTGAGCAGATGCCCATCCTAATGGGTGCACTCAGGATAAACGGATTTTCCATATTGGCTCAGCGTTCCGACCAGTTCGTGGGGGCGGTTAATGAAGTCAAGCTGGACAAACCCTACGATGCCAATCCCCTTAAGGCTGACGAGTTTAGATTGCCCCAGATTGAAAACGATAAACTGGCTGTTATCAGCTACACATCGGGTACCACTGGCTTTGCAAAGGGAGTAATGATTCCGCACAACAGCTTGGCTGCCAATATTCGATACGCCCAAAGGAATATGCCGCTCAACCCCGGCGATCCCATCGTTTCATTTCTGCCTTTAGCCCACACCTTTGGCTGTGCCTTCGAGTTCTTGTTCCCTTTCACCCTTGGTTGCCATATAACCATACTCACCAAAACCCCTTCGCCACAGGTGATTCTGCAGGCATTTCACGACGTGAAGCCTTCGCTAATCCTGTCGGGACCACTGGTGGTTGAGAAGATTTTCAAGAAGCAGGTACTGCCCATTATCAGCAAGCCAATAATGAAAGTGATTCTCAATATCCCGGGGATTAACCGTATTATCCTTAATAAGATACATACAAAGCTATTCAATGCCTTTGGCGGTAATTTCAGGGAGTTGGTGCTGGGCGGTGCTGCCTTTAACCCTGAGGCTGAGCATTTTTTCAAAAAGATTAAGTTCCCCTTCACCGTGGGTTATGGTATGACCGAGTGCGGACCCCTTATCAGCTACCACAACTGGCGAGAGAATCCCATTGGCTCATCGGGTAGGATAGTGGATACCCTGGAGATTAAGGTCGATTCGTCCGACCCGGCCAAAGTGGCAGGCGAGATAATAGTGCGTGGGGAAAACGTGATGTATGGCTACTACAAAAATAAGGAGGCCACCGACGAGGTTCTCGATTCCGATGGCTGGCTGTACACAGGCGATTTGGGATTGATGGATAAGCTGGGAAATATCTACCTCAAAGGGCGTATTAAGAGCCTGTTGCTGGGTGCCAGCGGAAAGAATATCTACCCCGAGGAGATAGAATCCATTTACAATAACAAGTTTGGCGTTGCCGAAACCGTGGTAGTGCAGCGCAACGAGAAACTGGTTGCCCTTATCTACCCCGATATGGATTTTGTGAAGAACGAAAACCTGTCTAACGACGATTTGAAGAAGCTGTTCGATGAGTACAAGAAGGAGATTAACGAGCAGATACCGGCCTACATGAACGTTTCACAGGTGGAAATCCATCAGGAGGAGTTTGCCAAAACGCCCAAGAGAAGTATCAAGAGATTCTTGTATAAGTAAGATATTATCTTTAGCCTGTACGTATTCGGCAAAAATAGTCACCCTAAAGCGATACAACCCAAGGTTGTATCGCTTATTTTTTGCTGTGGTAGTCGTACTGCTATTGCTCTTTTACTATCACGATTTTGTCAATGGCATCGCCCTGCCTGATTTGGTCAATCACTTCGAGCCCCTCGTACACTTTACCAAAACAGGTATGATTGCGATCGAGATGGCTGGTGTTGGTGCGGCTGTGGCATATAAAGAATTGTGATCCTCCGGTATTACGCCCTGCATGGGCCATGGAGAGGACACCACGGTCGTGGTACTGCCTGTTGCCATCCAACTCGCAGTCGATGCTATACCCGGGGCCGCCCGTCCCTACGCGTCTGTCGGTCATATCCCTTGAAAAGGGACATCCGCCTTGTATCACGAAGTTGGGAATGACTCTGTGGAACGCCAGTCCGTTGTAAAACCCTGCCTCGGCAAGTTTAATAAAGTTGGCCACTGCATTGGGGGCATCATCAAAGTATAATTCAATCTTCATTACACCCTTTGGGGTGTGAATTTCGGCATGCTTCATAGTCGGTGTATGCTATTGAGTGATTAGTAGAACTCAGGTGAATGTTGATCAAATGGATTCAAATGGATAAGTTTAGATTAGATTGCGTTGCTGCGCAAGGTGGCAAATCTGGCTGACAATTTCATCGGTGCTGAGGGTTGAGCGGTTCAGTATGATATCGAAAAGGTGTGAGTCGGGCATGTTGCCCCGGAAAAATTCCAAAAACGTTTCTCTCCGCTTATCGGTCTCTTTAACCTTGGTAGAAGCTTCGGCAGAGGATATGTTGAAACGTTTTTTTATCATATTGACCCTCCAGTTGAACGGTGCGATCAGCTTGATATGGATGGAGCGCTTGATATGCTTGGCAATCACACACCCTGCCCGCCCAACGATAATGGCATTGCCCTGCTCGGAGTAGGAACGTACTATTTGGGCAATCATCCTTTTTATCTGGATGTCACTCAGGTACTTGTCCTTTGAGAAGATTGATACTAAATCGCCAAACATCGATTTTTGCTCAGCACCAAAAATATGCGATATATCCTCGGGTTTGACTTCAAGGGCATTAGCCGCATCGTGAAATACCTGATGGCTGATAAACAACCACTCCTCCCTTTCACCGGTCAACTTTTTACACTCGTTAATCTTTTTGGCAAGCTTCTCGGCAATCTCACTGCCGTAGCATCCGTATTGTCTCGATATGGTAATCACGGGGCCCAGTTCGTGGACTGTCTGTTCCTCCTTCCGACGAACCCTTTCGTGCATGTATCGTAGAAAGAGATTTTCCATGGTTTTTTTCTTCTAAATATACAACAAAAAGAAGGAACAAGGCATTTATTACACCCTATTTTATAAAGATTTCTTTTTTGAGGGAGTTGGAATAGGCGTGAATAAAGGGCAGGTGCTCCTTGTATGGAGAAAAAAAGCCTCAGGTTTTTCAATCCGAGGCTTGTATTCTGACTGGTTAGTACGGCTAATCTTCCTCTTCCTCCTCCTCGTATGCCTTCAACAGTTTTTCCTGAACATCGGCCGGAACCTGTTCGTAGCTGGAAAATTTCATGTCGTAAGTAGCCCGTCCGCTGGTTAGTGAGGATAGTGCGGTAGAGTACTTATTCAGCTCTGCCAAAGGCGTTCTGGCTTTGATTACCTCGAACCCTTTTTTACTATCCATCCCTAGGATAATCGACCGCCTGTTCTGCAAATCGCCCATCACATCGCCCATTTTATCGGCGGGCACCAGCACTTCCACTTCGTAAACAGGTTCCATAATCTTTGGCCCGGCTACTTTAAACGCATTCTTAAATGCATTGCGGCCGGCCAGTTTGAAAGAGATCTCGTTGGAGTCAACCGGGTGCATTTTACCGTCGTAAACGGCCACGCGGATATCGCGTGCATAGGAACCGGTAAGCGGGCCTTCCTCCATTTTCTCCATCACACCCTTGAGGATGGCGGGGAGGAAACGTGCGTCGATGGAACCGCCCACGATGCAGTTGTAGAAAACCAACTTGCCGCCCCATTCCAGTTTAATCTCCTCCTTCCCGCGAACGCTGATGTTGATTTCCTTATTGTTCACCTTGTACTTCACAGGATCGGGTGCTCCTTCAACATGAGGCTCGATAACCATGTGAACTTCGCCAAACTGTCCGGCTCCACCACTCTGTTTCTTGTGACGATAGTCAGCCTGTGCAATCTTAGTGATGGTTTCGCGATAGGGAATTTTTGGGGAAATAAAGTCAACATCAATTTTGTAGAGGTTGAGCAGCTGCCATTTCAGAATGTTGAGGTGGTGCTCGCCCTGTCCGTGGACGATAATCTGCTTCAGCTCTTTTGAGTATTCAATGATGATGGTTGGATCCTCCTGATGCGCCCTGCTGAGGTATTCGCCCAGCTTTTCCGTATCCGATTCACTCTTGGCTTTGATGGCGGTCCTAAACTTGGAGTTGGGGAAGTTCATGGTGCCGAAATCAATGGATTTACCTGGAGCACAAAGGGTGTGATTGGTCTTGGTGTTTTTAAGCTTTACGGTGGCTCCAATATCTCCGGCTACCAGTTCGGAAACTTTGTTTCGGGTTTTACCTGCCACAACAAACAGCTGGGATATTCTCTCCTTGCCATCGTTGGTAGTATTTACCATGTCCATTGCCTCGGTAATCTTGCCCGAAACCACTTTGAAGTAGTTAATTTCGCCGATGTGTTGCTCTACGGCCGTTTTAAATACGAATAGTGATGCGGGATCGTTTACGGCGCATTTCACCTCTTTTCCGTCAACCGTTTTTTCGGCAGGCATTTTATCGGGCGATGGGCCAACGTTTATAATGAAATCGAGTAGGCGGTTGGTGCCAATGTTGCGTTTGCTCGAAATGCAGAATACCGGGAATAGCCCCCTCGACAGCAGGCCGATTCGTATCCCTTGATGCATCTCAGTTTCCGACAGGGTACCCTGATCGAAGAATTTTTCCATGAGGCTTTCGTCGTTCTCGGCTGCGGTTTCGATAAGGGCATTATTCATTTCTGTGGCTTTATCCATCTCATCGGCGGGTATGTCAAGCTCTTCGTATTCGCCAGACTCGCCTTTGTAGTGGTACATCTTCATGGAGATCAAATCGATGATGGCATTGAAGTCGCTCCCTGCGTTGACCGTGTACTGAACGGGAGTTACCTTGGGGCCAAAGCTCACTTTGAGAGAATCAATGGTTTGCTCAAAATTTGCCTTGTCGTGATCCAGCTGATTCACCGCAAAGATTATGGGTTTGTGGAGCCTTTCGGCATGACGACCGAAAATTTCGGTACCCACTTCAACGCCATACTGGGAGTTGACAACCATTACTCCCATGTCAACAGGCCTCATGGCCGTTATGACGCCCCCCACGAAGTCATCGGACCCCGGTGTGTCTATTATGTTGATTTTATGGCCGTTAAATTCGGTGTAGAGTACGGTGGAAAAAATTGAACGTTGGTTCTGCTGCTCGATTTCGGTATAGTCCGAAACGGTACTTTTGGCTTCAATGGTTCCCTTACGCTCAATAACCTTGCCTGCAAACATCATACTCTCGGCAAGAATGGTCTTCCCTGCGCCGGTATTGCCCAGTAAGGCTATGTTTCTGATTTGATCTGTTTGGTAGGTTTTCATGTAACTTGCTTTATGGCTGTTTAACAATCTATTCTATATGGTTTTGCGTTTCGTGGTAATCGGTTAAAAAAAAGTCTCCAAAAATACTAAAATTTTGTATTATACAAATATTGTTTGTTGTTGATATCAAACCGTTTTAAAAGGAATATAAACTCCTACTCGATTTTTGGCTTCGCCCTTCGATAAAGTTGATGAAAGAATTCGTAACCACTTTATTCCCTCCGGCGGTGGGATATCGACCGGTAAAGTACCAGTCGCCTTTATCATTAGGGCACGCCGTATGAAGATTCTCAATGGTTTGAAATACAATTTTCACCTTGGATTTGATACCCCTTGGTGAGATGATTTGTGCTATCTTATCGGAAATTTGCCCGGGGGTAAAAGGTTTGTATATATCGGTTACATAGTTCACCATTTCCTCCTTTGGCAAGTTTTGCTGCGCTTTACACTTATTGTAAACGGCATTAATTACGCTTTCTCTACCGCTCTCTTTAAGCAGTTCGATGGCAGCACGAAATGCTGCGAATTCGCCTAAATTGCCCATATCAATGCCATAGCAGTCGGGGTACCTGATTTGAGGTGAAGACGAAACCACAACGATTGATTTGGGATTAAGGCGATCGAGGATGCGGAGTATGCTTTCTCTCAGGGTAGTTCCCCGTACAATGGAGTCGTCGATTACAACCAGATTGTCCAACCCCTCGCGAATGGTTCCGTAGGTGATGTCGTAAACGTGCCCAACCAGATTGTCGCGACCCTTTTCTTCGGAGATGAAGGTTCGTAGTTTAACGTCTTTCACTGCAATTTTCTCTACCCTGGGGCGGGGCGAAATGATGGCTTCGATTTGGCTTTCAGTCAAAGAGCCATTCCCTTTCTTAATCAGGTGTGCCTTTTCCTTAAGCATATAATCTTCCACGCCCTTGAGCATGCCATAGAAGGCAGTTTCGGCTGTATTGGGTATGAACGAGAACACGGTATTCTCGAGATCGTACTCAATGGTTTCAAGGATTGACGGCGTTAAGAGCTCTCCAAGCTTTATCCTTTCGCGGTAGATATCCCTGTCCGTTCCCCGTGAGAAGTATATGCGTTCGAATGAGCACGATTTACGCTGCTGAGGCACTCTTACCTCTTGCATATCCACGCTTCCGTTGCGTTTTATCACAAGCGCATAGCCCTGCTTTATCTCATTGACAGCATCGGTGCTGACATTCATCACGGTTTGTATAACCGGGCGCTCCGAAGCGGCTACCACAATCTCGTCGTCGGCATAGTAAAAAGCCGATCGGATACCCCACGGATCGCGGCACACGAATGCATCGCCATGCCCAACCAAACCGGCAAGCACGTATCCCCCGTCGAAATCCTTGGTGGAATCTTGTAGTATTTTACCCAGATTCAGATTATCGGCAATAAGGTTGCTGATTTCGCGATTTTCAAAACCTTCGTTTTTGTACTGCCTAAAAAGTTGCTGATTCTCCTCGTCCAGAAAGTGTCCCAATTTTTCCAAAACGGTAACCATGTCGGAATAATCCTTGGGATGCTGGCCAAGTTCAACCAGCTTTTGGAACAGTTCATCCACGTTGGTCATGTTAAAATTCCCGGCCAGTACCAGGGTCTTCGATTTCCAGTTATTCTCACGCATAACCGGATGGACGTAATCGATAATATTATTCCCATAGGTTCCGTAACGTAGATGCCCAAGGTACAGCTCGGCTGCAAACGGGATATTATCCTTTGCCCAAGCGGCATCGTTGAGCAATTTTGGCTTCTCACTCCATGATGAAAATCCGGAATGAATAGAATCGAACACTTCGCTGATTGAAGAGGGGGAATTGCTACGAATCCTGTCGATGTAACGATATCCCGGCTTAAGGCCAAGTTTTACGCTTGCTGCCCCTGCCCCGTCCTGTCCTCTATTGCGCTGCTTTTCCATTAACAGGTAGAGCTTTTGCAAGCCGTACATCCAGTTTCCGTATTTCAGCTGGTAGTACTCCAATGGTTTAAGCAGCCTGATCAGGGCAATTCCGCATTCATGTTTTAGCTGGTCCGACATATGGTGAAATGAACTATAATACTGAACAGTTTTTTCCCCGGTTCCCTTTGATTAACGATTGGTTACCGTTACCATTACCATTACCATTACCATTACCCATCACCAATACTTTTACGCTATCTCCTATGGGGCAAGTACCGTTCATAAGAGGCCACGAGCCTTCGGGGCTTCTGCTGTTGATTTTGTATTGCTCAATGGAGTAAGCATAAGCCGGCATGGTATGAGTATCAACACATAAGTTAGTTAAGAGCAGGAAAATTTATCCATTCGGCAACGATAAACGCCTTGGGATACTTTCGTTCAATTGTTTTTAAAAACTTTAACGCTTCGTCACGGGTTCTGAAATCGCCAACCGATACTTTGTAATAGGGGCTGTCGAAAGTTCGGTAAACTGCAATTCCGGGGTAATTCTCCATGAATTCATCCATTGTCTCCTGCGAGACGGTTCGCGACTGTTGCCCCAAATCAAAATATACTCTTATCCGAAATCCTTGCATTCCCGGCTTAGAGGCGTTGCGTATGTAGTATTCGTTAAGAAGGTTGGCTATGACGATGTCTTGGTTTATGGTTATTTTGCCCATTTCGGTGTCAAAGGTTTCCAGCCGTTGAATTATTCCGTACTGCTCCTGTGCGAAGGAAGAAAAGGGCAAAAGCCCAAAAATTATTAGCAGAGCGCATATTGAAAACAACCAACGACCGGACATTCTGCTCATATAATTTTGAATAATAGAATGATTCAATCCGAGTAAAAAATCAGACCCGCAAATTTACAACTTTTGGTTTAGAGATGTACAAAAATATCCCACAATTGATTATTATTTTCTATTCAGTACCATTGGTTACCCATTAGAAAATTGTCAGTTGAATTAAAGGGAATTCTTCAGATTAATGAATGGCTGACGTTCAATGGTAATCTTACGTCGAACGGGAAACGAACTCCCTTTTATGTACCCCTCCACCTCAATCCTATCCAAAAAATTTTCGAACGACCCTGAGGTGGCCAATTTAAAGGCATCGGCCATGGTAATCAATTCAATTTCAACGGGTATGCTATAGGGTTGCCTTGAACAGGGAATCAGCTTAACGTGTTCGGTAATGCGAAAATCGCCAAGTTCTCTGTCGTTCATCCATACCTTGAACTCTATGTCGGTAATGGAAATTTTTCGGGTGTTGGGGTTGTCAATTACCAACTCGAGGTTTAGCATTATCTTGTTCTTTTTAAGTCCCCTCAGCTTTACCTCGTTTATTTCTTTAATACTAATGTCATTAACTTTCCCGCATCCCGTTAAGAGTAAAAAGGCTATGGGGATGAAGAAGCCGATTACTTTTAAAAAATATCTGCCGTTCATAACTTTCGGTTTCAATGGTAAAGATTATCAAGCAGTGAGTATGATTGCAAGCCCGATGCCAAGGTATGATAAAAAAGTATAAAGGGATTAATTTTATTCTTTTTTAGCTCTTAACGTTCAAATAGCCGGAAGTTGGCAGTGTTGCTTCAGCTCTCCTTTTCCATGGCACTGAGCAGCTCCTCCGTCATCTCAATGTTGTGGTACACATTCTGCACATCGTCATTGTCCTCAAACTCCTCAATCAGCTTAAGGACTTTCATAGCTGCCTGCACATCCATAAGCTTGTAATCGTTGGGAATGCGTTGTAACCCGGCATTTTCTGCTTCAATGCCCAGCTCATCCAGTTTTTTCTGCATCTTCCCGAAATCCTCCATGGCAGTGTACACCTCAAAGGTGTCGTCATTAACCTCAATCTCCTCGGCACCTGCCTCGATCAGCTCCAGTTCAAGTTCATCCTGCTCGAAATTACCCTTGCTAAAAGTGAATACTCCCTTCCTTTCGAACAGGTAGCTGAGCGACCCGTTGGTTCCCAATGTGCCGCCCCGCTTGGTAAAAATTGAACGAATGGCGCTAATGGTGCGGTTGTTATTATCGGTTAAGCACTCAACGAAAATGGGAGCGCCCTCGGGCCCGTGCCCTTCAAATGTCATTTCCTGAAGGTCAGCACCTTCTTTATCCGCCTTGTTGATTGCCCGCTGGATGTTCTCCTTGGGCATGTTTACACCCTTAGCGTTGTTTATGGCAAGCCGTAAACGGGGGTTGCTTTCCGGATCGGGGCCGCCTTCCTTAACGGCAATGGATATTTCCTTGGTAATCCGGCTGAATGCTTTCGAACGTTTGGCATCTGCAGCCCCCTTTTTCCTTTTTATGGTTGACCATTTACTGTGTCCGGACATGGTGATGTAAAGTATTTTAAGTGATAGAAATGGGTAAAACTATTTTCTGTTCTTGCAACTTCAAAAGTAGCGATTTTTTTTTAGTTTTTTAAAAATTTTTACTGCCGCTGAGGCAGAACCTCGGCATGTGGATTCGAAAAAAATAATTGAATTACCTTTGCACAAATTTTAACTCATTGGCCAAATGCTTTTGGAACAAAATAGCGGGTCGGGCTATACGAACAGAACGCAGTCCAACGGAAGGGTTTATATAGAAACCTATGGTTGT